>CBFHHK010000166.1:0-4777 GCA_965655435.1 Planctomycetota bacterium
CCCGGCGCGGACCTGGGCCTTGGAGGGGATCGGGCAGACGGCGAAGCGCGCGCCGAGCTCGGCGCAGCGGGCGGACATCGCCGCGATCAGCGCGCGGGTCCGGGCCTCTGCCTCCTGGACCGCGGGCGGCGGCGTGGTCAGGCGCGAGGAGAGCTCCGCAGGGATCGAGCTCTGGCCGGCGGTGACGCGAGGCATGCTGGGGGCGCCGAGGAGTCGATACCAGGCCTCGCCGATGGCGGAGCGGCGGCTCCAATGCCGTGGCGCGGGCGCCGCCAGGGGCCGCTCCACGAGGACGCCGTCGCTGTCGTAGAGGGGCTTGTCCTGGCCGAGATAGGTGGGGCTCTGGTTCCACCAGATGTCGTTCTCGTAGGCGAAGTAGACGACGAGGTCGGGGGCCACCGCCTCTCCGTTGAGCTCGAGCCAGCGCAGGGATTGATCGGTGGAGTAGCCCTGCGTCCCCGCGTTCATGATCTCGACCGGGCGGCCCTCGGCCTGCAGTGCGCGCTCGAGCTGGTCCACGAAGAGGTCCTCGCGGTCCACGGTGTACCCGACCACGAAGGAGTCCCCGAGGAAGAGGGCTCGCTGCGTGCCGCCGGGCGCCGGGGCGATGACGTCGTAGTCGTCCCGGAGCCCCGCGCCGTCGTTGGCGAGGGTGACGTCGTACTCACCCGTCGAGCGCTCGATGGTCTTGCCGGGGGTCTTCCGCCAGCCAAGCTCCGGGTCGAACTCGGTGTTGACCTCGGCCGGCGCGAAGCCGAGGGCACGCAGCCCCACCTCGGCGACGCCCAGAGCGATGCCGGCGCTCACGAGGAGGGCGAGGATGACGTTGAGGACCTTCATCGCGGGAAGCTCAAGACACCATCTGGGTCACGGAGTCTCCGTCGTGGCGCAGGTGGAAGACCGTCTCTGCGATCTTCTTCTTGGCGCTGGCCTCGACGATGAAGTTGTTCATGAACAGGTAGTCCATGCCCGAGAGAGAGAAGGTGTTGAAGGCGTGGGCCGGCGACTCGACGATCGGCTCTCCCTTCAGGTTGAAGGAGGTGTTCATGATCACCGGGACGTCGGTGAGCTCGCCGAAGCGCTCGATGATCCGGTGGTAGGCGGGGTTGGTCTTGCGGTAGACCGTCTGGAGCCGACCTGAGCCGTCCTCATGGGTGATGGCGGGGAGGACGTCGCGCTTCTCCTCGCGGACTGGGGCCACGTACAGCATGAAGCGCGCGGGCCAGTGACGCTCGGGCTCGGGGATCTCGAAGAACTCGTCCGCGCGCTCCTCGATCACCGAGGGCGCGAAGGGCCGGAAGGCCTCGCGGAACTTGATCTTGGAGTTGAGCTTCTCCTTCATCTCCATGCGCCTGGGGTCGGCGATGATCGAGCGGCTCCCGAGCGCCCGCGGGCCCCACTCGCAGCGGCCGCGCATCCAGCCGCACACGTGGCCGGCCTCGAGGGTCCGCGCGACGAAGTCGAAGAACTCCTCGTCGTCTGCGATCTGGCGGTAGGGGATGTCATTGGCCTCGAGGAAGGACCGGATGGACTCGTCCCCGTGCTCGCTGCCCAGGTACGCGTGCTCCAGGGCCGGGCCTCGCGGCTGGTCGAGGAGGTGGTTGTAGGCCCAGTAGGCCGCGCCGGCCGAGCACCCGTCGTCGCCGGGGGCGGGGTGGATGTAGACGTCCTCGAAGGGGCCCTCGCGCATCAGCTTGTAATTGGCCACCGAGTTCAGGGCCACGCCGCCCGCGAGGCAGAGCTTCTTGAGCCCCGTGATCTCGTGCAGGTGGGTGATCATCTTCAGCAGGATCTCCTCGGTGACCCGCTGGATGCTCGCCGCCATGTCGCAGTAGTACGGGTCGAGCGACGAGTCCTGGTGCTTGGGGTCGCGCCGTGGCCGCCCGAAGTGCTCCTCGAAGAGCGGGCTCAGGGTGTCGTTGGTCGAGTGGTGGTACTTGAAGTACCGCATGTCGTGCCACAGCGACCCGTCCTCGGCGACGTCGAGCAGCTTGTAGATCTCGTCGCAGTACTTCGGCTCTCCGTAGGGGTGCATCCCCATGAGCTTGTACTCGCCCTCGTTGATCTCGAAGCCGCAGTAGGCGGTGAAGGCGGAGTAGAGCAGGCCGAGGGAGTGCGGGAAGCGCATCTCCTTGAGGACCTCGATCTTGTTCCCGCGGCCCACCGCCATGGTGGAGGTCGTCCACTCGCCGGCGCCGTCTACGGTGAGGATCGCCGCCTCCTCGAAGGGGGACGTGTAGAAGCTCGACGCCGCGTGGGAGACGTGGTGGTCCGCGAAGAGGAACTTCGAGCGAGGCACCGAGAGGCGCTTGCTCATCATGGACTTGATCCAGAGCTTGTCCGAGATCCAGCGCTGCATGGACTCGCGGAAGACGGCGGCGCTCTTGGGGAAGGTCGCCATCGCGGTGAGCAGCATGCGCTCGAACTTGACGAACGGCTTCTCGTAGAACACCACGAAGTCCACGTCGTGGATCGTGATGCCGCCCTGCTCGAGGCAGAACTCGATGGCGAGCTCGGGGAACCCCGAGTCGTGCTTCTTCCGGCTGAAGCGTTCCTCCGCAGAGGCCGCCACGAGCACGCCGTTCTTCACCAGCGCCGCGGCGGAGTCGTGATAGTAGAAGGAGAGGCCGAGGACGTTCATGATGGGGCAGTCAGTCCTGGCGCCGGGCGGCGGCCACGTCCTCGTTCGTACTCTCCCACCTGGTCCAGTTCCCCGCGCGGCGACGCTTGAGGTGTAACGGGTCACAGACGCGCTGGTAGACCAGCGCGAAGGGGCCGAGCACACCGTAGTAGAGGGCCGTCAGCAGGAGCCTCGACAGCATGCTGCCGAAGCGTTCTGTGAACTGGGCGAGGGCTTGCATGGGCCGCGTTGGTGGGGCGGTTCGGGCCGGAGGTCCGGGGGAGAGCCGGAGGTCCGTGGGAGAGCCGGAGGTCCGGGGGAGAGGTAGCGCGGCCATCGCTCTGGCGAACGCGGCCTTCCTGTTACCCCCTCTATCGACGCAGCTTATCCACGCAGCTGTTCCCAAGCCCGGATTTATCGGACGAGAACACCCTTGAGGAGCTCCTCTCGCTGGTACGCGGCGTCTCCATTCAGGTCGCGGTAGGCGTCGATCTCGATCTCGGTGCCCGGCTCGATCCGGTCGAGCACGAGCTGCAGGGTCGCCTTGTCGCTGAGCCGGATGGCCCCCGAGCGGGGTTGGGTGCGCGCGCGTACGGCAGGGATGACATCTCCAGGGCGAAGGCCGAGCTGGGCCGCGGAGCTCCCGTCCCTCACCCGCTCGACCATGAGGAAGCGACTCCGGCCCAGCTGTCGCTCCGTCACCGTGACGCCGATCTCGGAGAAGAATCTCCCATTCATGTCGTCCCAGGACTGGAGGGTGACGGAGTGAGGGGCTCCCGCGGCTCCTTCACCAGCGCGGAGAATGCCCACGGAGAACTCTGCGCCGGAGTCGATCTGCAGCGACTGGAGGAGGTAGGCCTCGGCGTCCGCGACGGTGACCCCGTTGAGGGAGACCACCCGGTCGGCCTGGCAGATGCCTGCCGCGGCGGCTGGCCCCTGATCCCAGACGCGCGTCACGATCAGCTCACCCGCTTGCTCCTCGACGTCGAAGCCGAGCCAGGAGCGCCGGGCATCCGGGAAGAGGCTGTCGGTCAGGACCTGGCGCACCCGATCCACGGGGATCGCGAAGCCGATGTTCTCGGCGTCCGTGTTCATGACCGTGTTGATGCCGATCAGCTCGCCGTGGATGTTCAGGAGGGGGCCGCCGGAGTTGCCCCTGTTGATGGAGGCGTCGGTCTGGATGAGCCCGCGGAAGTGGAGCTGGCGCCCGGGGACGGGCACCTCCCGATAGAGGCCCGAGATGATCCCGGTGGAGACCGTATAGGTCTGGCCGTGGGGGTTGCCGATGGCCACGACCCGCTCCCCGGGCATGAGGTCCGAGCTCGTGCCCATGCGGACGGTCGGGAAGGTGTGCTCGCCGACGGGGCGGAGGTCCGCCGCCCCGTCGCCGTCCCAGTCGGCGAGCTCGGTCGCGGGGCCCGCGGAGCCGGGGTCGACGGACTCGATCTTGAGGAGCGCGAGGTCCTCCTCCCGCACCGCGGACATGAGCCTCGCCGGGTAGGTGTTGGGGTCCCCGTCGAACGAGACCGTGATCTGCTGGGCGCCCTCGACCACGTGGTAGTTCGTGACGATGAACCCGGAAGGGTGGATCACGACCCCGGAGCCGGAGCCGGACATCACCTGGCGCTGAAAGCCGAAGATGGTCCGGACGTTCTGGACCATCTCCGTCTCCACGTAGACCACGGAGGGCTTGACCGCCTGCGCGACGCGGACCTCTGGGGTCTCCCGCTCGATCGAGCGCAGCGACTCGTACAGGTCCGCCCGGGCCTGGTGGTCCTCACCCTCGGCCGGAGTCACCCCGAACTGCGCGAGCAGGGGCGCTTCGCTCGCGGCGGCGAGGCTGAGTGCGGCGAGGAGCAGGCCGAGGGGGCGTCGGTTGAGGTGGGTCATAGGCTGGTCAGTTTGGGCCGTGGCACCGGGCGGCTCCAGCGGGGGCTCGTGGTACGACCTCCTCGTATACGGCTGTCTTGCGAACTTCGTGAGCGGAAACGTGTCCGTGACCCTGGGGACGGACCGCTCGCCCAGAAGAAGCCGGCACCCCGCGCTGCGCCAGCGTGGTCCCCAGCTGCGCGTCAGGCCCAGTCTCGCGTCAGGCCCAGCCCCCAGAGCCCAGCCCCCAGAGCACGGGTCCAGCGAGCCCGGGTCCAGCGAGCGGGG
>CBFHHK010000166.1:4787-10272 GCA_965655435.1 Planctomycetota bacterium
CAGATGAAGCCGGCACCCCGCGCTGCGCCAGCGTGGTCCCCAGCTGCGCGTCAGGCCCAGTCTCGCGTCGGGTCCAGTCTCGCGTCAGGCCCAGCCCCCAGAGCCCAGCCCCCAGAGCACGGGTCCAGCGAGCGGGGATCCAGTGACGTCCCCCCGACTGCGCGTCCAGCATGTCGAGGTGTCGGAACCATGCTGCGGCGGCGCGCGGCGGCCAACGAGGCCCGCCGACCCATCCTGCGTGGTCGAGCTCCCTGGTTCCGCCCCTCCGCTGGGGGGCCAGGGCACGAAAAAGCCCTCGCAGGGCGCTGAGCCGCCGGCGAGGACTTGGGTGGTGGACCTAAGTGGATTCGAACCACTGACCTCTACGATGTCAACGTAGCGCTCTAACCAACTGAGCTATAGGTCCTCGAAGGCGAGGGAATCTATCCGCGAAGGGCCGCGGCCTCAACGCTTTTTCCGGTGGTATCCGTCGCCTGACGACCGGCGGCGGTTCCCGCGGACCCAGCGCGGGCCTAGACTCTCCGCCCCGGTCGGCCTGTGGTCGGCGGGGACTGGCCCCCGCAAACCCTCCCCGTTCCCCGTGGAGGGACTCCCCATCCCCGCGTTCGGGCCTGCCTGGCTCGTCACGCCCCCCCCTGAGAAGTCGAGATCAAGCGTGAAGATTGGCGTCGTCAAGGAGATCAAGAATCACGAGTACCGTGTGGCGCTTCGCCCCTCGGGCGCGGAGCAACTCATCGCGGACGGCCACGAGGTCATGGTCGAGACGCTCGCCGGAAAGGGCACGAGCCTCGGCGACGACCTCTACGAGACCGTCGGGTGCAGTATCGGGGCCACGGCGGCGGAGGTCTGGGCCAGCTGCGACATGATCATGAAGGTCAAGGAGCCGCTCGCCTCCGAGTGGCCCCACATGCGGGCTGGTCAGACGGTCTTCACCTACTTCCACCTCGCGGCGGACCGGGCCCTGACCGAGGGCATCCTCGCTACGGGGGCCCACTGCTTCGCCTATGAGACCCTCGAGGTGGGCGGCAAGCTGCCCCTGCTTGAGCCCATGAGCGAGGTGGCAGGGAGGCTGTCGATCCAGGCTGGCGCGAAGTACCTCGAGAAGCCGGCGGGCGGCGTGGGGCAGCTCCTGGGCGGTGTCCCTGGTGTGGCCCCGGCGGAGGTCGTGGTCATCGGCGGCGGCGTCGTCGGGACCAACGCCGCGCGGATGGCGGCGGGCCTCGGCGCCAACGTGACCGTGCTGGACGTCAACCACGAGCGGATGCGGTACCTGGACGAGATCCTCCCGGCCAACTGCACGACCATCTACTCGAACCCCATGAGCGTTCGGGAGCGGCTCGAGGCGGCGGACCTGGTGGTCGGGGCCGTCCTGGTCCCCGGCGCAGCAGCGCCCAAGCTGATCAAGCGCGAGCACCTGGCCTTCATGAAGGAGGGGAGCGTCATCGCGGACGTCGCCGTGGACCAGGGCGGCTGCTGCGAGACGACGCGGCCGACGACGCACGAGGAGCCGACCTTCGTGGTGGACGGGGTCGTCCACTACTGCGTGGCGAACATGCCGGGGGCCGTGCCCCGCACGAGCACCTTCGCCCTGACCAACTCCACGCTCTCCTGGGCCCGCCGCCTCGCGCGCCTCGGGCCGAAGCAGGCGATCCTCACGGACGCCGGCCTCGCCACGGCCGCCAACACCGTCGGCGGCAAGCTGACCTGCGAGCCGGTGGCCCAGGCCTTCGGCATGGAGTACATCGCCCCCACAGAGGCTGCCAGCGGCCTCTGATCGGACTCACCCCGTGCTCCCCATGTTCGACGCTGCCGTGACCGGGGCGGCCGCCGCCGGGCGCGCCGCTGGTCAAGCGGTGCAAGACTCCGCGGGGCTGGCCGAGGCCGACGTCTGGAACGTCTTCTTCCTCGCCATCATCCAGGGGCTCACGGAGTTCCTCCCGGTGAGTAGCTCGGGACACCTGGTCCTCGGGAAGTCCGTGATGGGCCTCGAGACCGGGGGCCTGGCCCTGGATGTTGCGCTCCACCTGGGGACCCTCGGGGCGATCGTCTGGGCCTTCCGGACCGACGTCCTGGCCCTGTTGCGGGACCCCTTCGAGGGGCGGTTCCTGAGCTGGGTCTGGCTCGTGGTCGCCACGTTGCCCGTGGCGATCGTCGGGCTCGTCTTCAAGGACTCGATCACTGCCGCCGCCGGGACGGTGGCCGCCGCGGGCTGCGGCCTGCTGGTGACGTCCGTGGCGCTGCTGGTGGGGGAGTTCAACCGGCGCAGGTTCAACGCTCCAGCGGCTCCGAAGGATGGCCCGCCGCCGCTCCGGCTGCGCGACGCCGTCGTGATGGGCGTCGCCCAGGCGGCGGCCATCTGGCCAGGGGTCTCGCGCTCGGGATCGACCATCTCCGCCGGCTTGATCCGGGGACTCTCCGCCGAGGACGCCGCGCGCCTCTCCTTCCTGATGAGCATCCCGGCGATCTCTGGCGCGGCCATCGTCGAGCTGCCCGGCGCCCTCAGGGAGGGCTTCGGGGGCCTGAACGGGGGCGTGGTGTTCGGCGCCACGGTGCTCGCCGGCCTCGTGGGTTGGAGCGCCCTCCGGATGCTCCTCCTCGTGCTGCGCAAGGGCTCCTTCCCTTACTTCGCGGGCTACTGCGCGCTGCTCGGCACGGTCGCGCTGATCGTCGGGCGCTGATCGCCGGCGGGTGACCGGATAGGCTGGGGCCATGCGCCTCAAAACGGTCTCCGTCTCTCCGCTCCTCGCGCTCGTCCTCTCCTTCGACGCCCCGCTCTTCGCGGCGCGAGGCTCCGCGGGAGGCTCTCCCCCGGCAGCCCGGGTGGCCTCGCCGGAGTCCCCGGTGGGTTCTCCGGCTGAATTCCCATCCGGACCCTCGTTCGTGGCGCTGCGTGGCGCCCGGCCGGGGCTGCCCCGCGCGAGTTCACCTCGGACGGGCACGGAGGCTGAGCTGCCGGATGTCCGGTCAGGGCGGCGCGGAGGTCCCGGCTCCGGAGCGGCCGAGCCTGTCAGCGCTGCTCCAGGCAGTGGCGCCAAGGTGGCGGCTCAGCGGGAGGGGAAGGGCCCAGGCGGGGCCGAGGTGGATGAGGCCGACGTGGCTTCGGGAGCGTCGCTCTTCGGGCTCGAGTGGAGCCCCGAGGAGCTCGAGCAGATGCTCGCGACCCTCCGCGAGCGGGTGCGGGACTACGAGCGGCTCCGCGGCCGGTCGCTGGCGAATAGCGTGTTCCCGGCTCCGCTCGGGACGCCTTTCCTGCCGGGGGTCGTGCCAGCGGAGGCGCAGTTGGTCCGGCGGGCCCCGGCCCTGCCGCGGGTCACGCGGCCGTCGGACCTCGAGGAGGTGTGCTTCTGGAGTGTCCCCGAGCTGGCCGCGTTGCTCCGGCAGGGGGACACGACCTCCGTCGAGCTGACCTCGATGTACCTGGACCGCCTCCGGCGTCTCGACCCGCACCTGCACTGCGTGATCTCGTTCCTGCCGGAGCGGGCGCTGGCCCAGGCCGCGGCGAGGGACGCGGAGCTGGCCCGCGGCGAGGACCGCGGCCCGCTGCACGGGCTGCCCTGGGGGGTGAAGGACCTGATGGCGGTGGAGGGGACGCGGACCACTTGGGGGGCGAGGCCCTACGAGGAGCAGACCCTCGAGGGGACCGCCGGGGTCGTGCGTCGGCTGGACGAGGCCGGGGCGGTATTGATCGCCAAGCTGACGCTGGGCGCCCTCGCCATGGGGGACGTCTGGTTCGGTGAGCGGACCCGGAGCCCCTGGAACCTCGCGCGCGGGTCGAGCGGATCATCCGCTGGCTCCGCCTCGGCCACGGCCGCGGGGGGCGTGGCCTTCGCCATCGGGACCGAGACCCTGGGGTCCATCGTCTCGCCCTCGGTGGCGTGCGCGACGAGCAGCCTCAGGCCGACGGTGGGTCGGGTGTCTCGCTCGGGTGCCATGGCCCTCTCCTGGACCATGGACAAGGTCGGACCCATCACCCGTACGGTCGCCGGCGCGGACCTCGTCTTTCGGGCGATCGAGGGGCGAGACACGTCGGACCCCTACTCGCGCGCTGGGGCGGTCCCCGCCGTGGAAGCCGAGGGGGCGCCGTCGCCGCTCCGGGTGGGCGTGCCCGCGGGCGCCTTCGAATCCTCGCGGGGGCTCGAGGAGGTCCTCGATGAGCTGAGGGCGGACGGCCATGAGATCGTCCCGGTGACCCTGCCTGACTACCCCGTGCGGTCCATGCTCGTGATCCTCCACGCGGAGTCGGCCGCGGCCTTCGATGAGCTCACCCGGGGCGGGAGGGATGACCTGCTGCGGCGTCAGGGGGACAACGCCTGGCCGAACTCGTTCCGCGCCGCCCAGATGATCCCTGCCGTGTCCTACCTGCAGGCCCAGCGGCTCAGGTCGCTGCTCATGGTGGACATGGCCAGGGCGCTCGACGGCGTCGACCTGCTCGTCCACCCGCCCTTCGCGGGCGGGGTGCTGACCATCACCAACCTCACCGGCCACCCGACGGTCTGCGCGCCGTTCGTGCCCGCTGGCGGCCCCCGGAGCGACGGCTCGCCGAGGACGATCTGCTTCACCGGGCTGCCCGATCAGGATGAGGCGCTGCTCGCGGCGGTCGCCGCCTGGCAGTCTGCCCATGCGCAGCACCTCCTTCACCCCGCGACCCCCTGGTTGGAAGGGGAGGCGTCCGCCGCTGGGAAAGATCAGGAATCGGCGGGCGCGGAGGGCGCCGGGCGTTGACTCCATGCCGGGCCGTCGCACACTGCTTTCATGAGCCAGATCCCTGCAAGCGGCCGCTTCGGCGAGGCGCCCATCATGACCGTCGAGGAGTTCGCGGCGGTGCGTACCGGACTCGAGGGCAAGATCGTCGCCACCTCCGGCGGCTTCGACCCCATTCACCCCGGCCACGCGAGCGTGCTGCTCGCCTCCAAGTCCCACGTTGAGCAGGAGACCGGCGTCCGCCCGGATCTGCTCGTGGTCATCGTCAACGGCGACGGCTTCCTCCGCAACAAGAAGGGCGCCGCGTTCCAGGACCTCGCCACCCGCGCGCGGGTCGTGGCCTGCCTGCGTGAGGTCGACGTGGTCGTGACCTACGAGACGGAGGAGGAGATGTCCGTGGAGGGCGCGCTCGCGGGCATCCGCCCGCACTTCTTCACCAAGGGCGGCGACCGGACAGGCGCCGACAACATCGCCGAGTGGGGGCTCTGCCAGGAGATCGGCTGCCAGATCGTCACCGGCTGCGGCGTCGACAAGGAGTGGTCCTCCTCGGACCTGCTCGGTCGCTGGGCGCAGCTCGTGAGGGACGGCGCGGTCAGCTGACCGCGCGCGGATCTTGAGCTCCCGACCCGCGGGCTCGGCTCGGTCGGGGGAGTCCCTCGCGCCGCTCCTGGACTACCGGCCCGCCCTGGTCGGCGGTCAGGGGATCGGGCGCTACGTGCGGGAGTTGGCGCGGGCGCTCGCGGCGCTCGACGGTGTCGAGCCGCGTCTGTTCGCGCCCACCCGT
>CBFHHK010000167.1:0-10262 GCA_965655435.1 Planctomycetota bacterium
TGTGCCCGAAGAACACGAGGGCGCCGGTCCCCGCAGCGGCCATGGCGGGCCGCCACTGGTGCCCATTCCGACGCACGAGCCCCACGAGGATCGGCGGCGAGAGGACCAGGGCCACCAGCAGCGCGGCGTCCGCCCGCATCAGGGTGAGCGCCGCAGCGATGAGGCCGAGCACCAACGCGCGCCCCCTCCAGTCCTCCGACGGGGCGCGGTGGACCGTCAGGAAGAGCGCGACCGCGAGGGCGGCGGTCGGCATGGTCGCCATGCCGCCCGTGGACCAGACCGCGAGAGGGGGCGCCGTCCCGAGCAGCAGCGCTGACGCGAGCACCGCGACCGGCGCGTCGGCGTAGCGCCTTGTGATGGCCCGTACCAACGCCGAGACCATCAGCAATCCCGCGAGCACGGAGAGGACCCGGCTCAGGACCTCAGGCCCCACGCCGAGCTTCATGCCGAGAGCCATGAGCCCGGCCCAGAGGAACTCACTGTAGCCCTCGACCGGCGCCTCCAGCTGGGGCGGGTTGTAGACGAGGCCGAGCCCCTCCGCGAGGTTCCGCGAGTAGCGGAACGTGATGAAGGCATCGTCGCAGAGGAAGTCGAAGCGGTGGACGAGGAGGCCGAAGGGGACCAGCGCCACCGCGAGGGCGAGGAGCAGGAGGCCCCGGGGCGCGGGGGAACCCGGCCCCCCGCCCGGCGGGTCCGCGGCAGGCTGAGCGCTGGAGGGATCCATCGCGGCTCAGCCGATCTCCACGCTGTAGATCGCGGGCAGGCCGCTGGCGAGGCGCGCCCAGGTCTCCCCCTCGTCCTGGGACGCCCAGACCTCGCCGGAGGAGGTCCCCAGGTAGAGGCCGAGGGGGTCGCATCCATCGACGGCCAGCGCCTGCCGCTTCACCGTCCACCACGCGCCCTCCTCGGCGAGCCCGGCACCCTGACGCTCCCAGGTCTCGCCGGCGTCGCGGGTCCGGTAGAGCGCAGGTCGACCGCCGAGGGGCAGGCGGCTGCCGCCGCGCTTCCCGCCCACGGGGACGACCCAGCACGTGTCGGGGTCGTGGGGATGGACCGCCACGGGGAACCCCGCGTCGTGGAACTCACCGTCTGCGCCCCGCGGCCCGGTGCGGAGCCAGACGCCCTCCTCACGGTCCATGCGGTGCAGCCCATGATGCCCCTGCATCCAGAGGCGGTCGGGGTTGGTCGTCGCGGTGACGACGAGCTGGGGCGTCACCGCCGCGTCATGATCCAGCCCGCCCTCGAGGCGCTCCCAGCTCTGTCCGCCGTCCTCGGTCGCCAGCACGCCGCCGCTCGACATGGCCAGGGTCATGCGGGACGAGGAGCGTGGGTCCACGTGCACCGAGTGGAGCTTCGGCCCGTCCGGCGTCCGGTCGGACGCGAGGTCCGTCCACTCCTCGAAGCGCGGGTGCCCGTGGAGCCCCTCGACCGGGGCCCAGGAGCGGCCGCCATCGTCCGAGCGGAAGAGCCCCTGGGGGCAGGTGCCCGCGAACCAGGTGTCGCGGTCGTTGCGGTGGCCCGGCGACAGCCAGAAGACCTGGTGCACCTCCCGCTCGAAGGGGGCGCCGGCAGCCGCCGGCCCGAAGCGGGGCGGCTCGTCCGCCGCGGCCCAGCTCACCCCCGCGTCCTCCGACCTCATCACCGCCGGGGCCTCCCCCGGGCCGCGGACCCCGGCGAGGAACACGTCGCGCTGGAAGGGGTCCGGCACCATGTGGAAGCAAGTCCGCCCGAGGAGCGCCGGCCTCGGCGCCTCGAAGTCCCGACCCGTCCCGAATCCCTCCATCACGAAGGCCCCCTTGCGGGTCCCGAGGAGGATCCGGAAGGGGCCGCGCCGCGCGCGAGGGACGCGGAGCTTGTGCTTCGGCTGGACCTGGGAGTCAGGCATCGACGAGAGTCTACGCCCTTGAGGCCCCCCAGGTGCGGAGCCGGCGGCAAGCCTCCTCGAGGGCCTCCTGCTCCTTGGCGTAGCAGAACCTCACCAGCCCCTCCCCGGTCTCTCCCGCCGTCCCGGAGAAGAAGGCGGTGCCGGGCACCGCCGCCACCCCGGCCTCCTCCACCAGACGCATGGCCGCCGCCTTGGCCGTGGGCTCCCCCATCCCGGAGACGTCCGCGAGGATGTAGTAGGCGCCCTCCGGCACGATCGGAGGGAGGCCGATCTCCCGGAGCGTGTCCACGAGCAGGGCCCGCTTGCCGTCGTAGTCGGCCCTCATCTCCTCGAAGAAGGCGTCGTCGAGGTCGAAGCCGGCCGCGACCCCGTGCTGGAGCGGCGTCGGCGCGCAGATGTAGAAGAGGTCGTGGACGAGCTTCAGCTTCTCGGCCATGGCCGCTGGCGCCACCACGTAGCCGAGCCGCCAGCCCGTGATGCTGAAGGTCTTGGAGAGCCCCAGGATCGTCACCGTCCGCCGCGCCATGGCCTCGGAGATCGAGGCGGGCGAGAGGTGCTCCCGGCCGTCGTAGGTGATCGCCTCGTAGATCTCGTCCGTGATCACGATCAGGTCGTGCTCCTCCGCGACCCGGGCCGCCAGCTCCAGCTCGGCGCGGGTGAGCATCCGGCCCGAGGGGTTCGAGGGGGTACACAGCACGAGCCCGCGGGTCCGGGGCGTGATGGCCCCCCGCAACAGCTCCTCGGTCAGCTCGAACCCCGGGGCGCGGAGCCCCACGTAGGCCGGGACCACCCCGGCGACCCTGGCGGCGCCCACGTGATAGCCGTAGTAAGGCTCCGGGATCAGCAGCTCATCGCCAGGGTCAAACAGCCCGTGGAGCACGCAGGTGAAGGCCGCCGCAGACCCCGCCGTGACCACGATGTCGGTCTCGGGATCCGCCTCGATCCCGTTCACCCGCGCGAGCTTGGCGGCGATCTTTCGCCGCAGGCCCGCGTCCCCCTCGCAGTACGTGTACGTGCTCTTGCGGTCGCGGATGGCCTGGACCGCCGCGTCCGCCACCGGGGCGGGGGTCGGCAGGTCACAGATCCCCTGCCCGAGGTTGATCGCACCGGCCGCGTCCGCCGCGCGCGTCATCGCGCGGATCTCGGACTGGGCGAGGCCCTGGAGACGTTGGCTCATGGTCGGACCATAGCAGCCTGGCTCCAGGGCCTCGCCCGTCGGCTCAGCCCTTCACAGAATTCAGGAGCAGGTCGGTGACCAGCTGCCCGAAGCGCTTGGGGTCCTTCGGCGAGCCCCCCTCGGCGAGCAGCGCCTGACCGTGCAGCACCTCGGCCGCCTCAGCGATCCTCGGAGAGTTCTGGTCGACGCCGTGGAGCTTGGTGAGGCTCTTCACGAGGTCATGGTCGGGGTTCAACTCGAGCACCCGCTTCTGCGGCGGCACCTCCTGACCGGAGCGCTTGAGCATGCGCTCCATGTGCCCGGAGATCCCTCCCTCGGCGGCCACGAGGACCGCCGGACTGTCCTTGAGTCGGGAGGTGAAGCGGACCTCCTCGATGTCCTCCTCCAGCGGGCCCTTCAGGGCGCCAAGCAGCCCCTCGTGCTCCTTCTGGAGCTCCTCTCGCTTCTCCCTGGCGTCGTCGTCCTCGGTGGAGTCCGCGCGGTCAAGGGGCACGATCTTCTTGCCGTCGAACTCGGTGAGGCGCTGCAGCATCCACTCGTCCACCGGGTCGATCAGGTAGATCACCTCCTCGCCTCGCTCGAGGACGCCCTCGAGGAGCGGCGAGGCCTCCACCGTGACGCGGTCGGCGCCGGTGAGCACGTGGATCGTCTCCTGCCCGTCGGCCATGCGGCCCACGTACTCCTCGAGGGTGGTCATGGCCTCGCCGTTGGAGGAGGCGAACAGGCACACGCCCGCGATGCGGCCGTCGGCGTCGTCGCCGGACCAGATCCCCTCCTTGATGACCTGGCCGAAGCCCTCCCAGAAGCCGGCGTAGGCCTCGCGGTCCTTGCCCATCAGGGAGCTGAGCTCGTCGAGCACCTTCTTGACGAGGCGCTTGCGGATCTGGCCGAGGCGCGGGTCGTCTTGGAGGGTCTCGCGAGAGACGTTCAAGGGTAGATCCGAGCACTCCACGACGCCGCGCACGAAGCGGAGCCACGAGGGCAGCAGCTCGCTGCACTCACGCTGGATCAAGACCCGGCGCACGTAGAGGCTCACGTTCGACTCCCGGTTCGACGGGTCGAACTGGTCGAAGGGCGCTTGCTTGGGCAGGTACAGCAGCGCGGTGTATTCCAGAGCACCTTCGGCGCTGAAGTGCAGGTTGCCGAAGGGCTCGTTCCAGTCGTGGGTCAGGTGCCGGTAGAACTCGGCGTGCTCCTCGTCGGTGATCTCCGACTTCGGCCGGGACCACAGGGGCTTCTGCGAGTTCAGGGTCTCGAGCTTGGTCTCGGTGACCGTCTCCCCCTCGATGGGCTTGCCCTCCTCGTCAAGCTTCGGCTCGTTCCGCTCCACCTCCATCTGGATGGGGTACTCAACGAAGTCGCTGTAGCGGCGGACGACGTCGCGCAGGGTGAACTCCTCGAGGAACTTCCGCGGGCCCTCGCCCTCCTCGCCTTCGGCCGCCTCGCGCAGGTGCAGCGAGACGACGGTGCCTCGCGCGAGGCCCTCGACCGGCTCGATCTCGTAGGACCCGTCGCCCTTGGAGCTCCAACGCCAGCCCTCATCGCTGCCGGCGCGGCGCGTCTCGACGACCACCTCTTCAGCGACCATGAAGGCGCTGTAGAAGCCGACGCCGAACTGACCGATCAGGTCAGGGCGCTCGTCTCCCTTGCCGTCATCGGCGCTCGCCTCGAGGAAGCGTCGCGTGCCGGAGCTCGCGATGGTGCCGAGGTTCTTGGTCAGCTCCTCGCGGTCCATCCCGATGCCGTTGTCCGCCACGCGCAACACGTGCGTCGCGGCGTCGACCTCGAGGGCCACGCCGAGGGTCTCACCCTCCTCGACGAGCGAGGCGTCGGTCAGGGACTCGAAGCGAAGCTTGTCGAGCGCGTCGCTGGCGTTCGAGATGAGCTCGCGGAGGAAGATCTCCCGGTTGGTGTAGAGGGAGTGGATGACGAGGGAGAGGACCTGCTGGACCTCCGCTTCGAAGCTGTGCTTTTCTGTCTGAGCAGTCATTTGAAGGGCTCCTGGGGAACCGGGCCCGTGGGCCGCGGGTCTCATCCGCAGAGATTGGGGGCTACGATTTTCCGCCTCGGGGCCGCGCTGGCAACCTTCAGACGCTCGATTCGAGGCAACCTGCGGCTCCAGAGCCCCAGCCAGCCCACCGCGCACGCCTGGGTCCCATAGGTTTTGAGTGCAGGGACGCCCCGGGCCAGGCGCCGCGCTCCGAGTGCCCGGCAGACCGAAGATGAACCTCCGCCGCCACATCCTCCGCCGCAACCTCCTCCCCGCGCTGCTCTTCACCGGGGTCGCCGCGCTCCTCGCGTCACCCGACTCGTGGGCCTTTGCGGTGTACGGCGATGTCCTCGACCTGACCCAGCGGGACTTCCGCGTCCTGAACAACTTCATCGGGCCGCGGGCCAACACCAACCAGGTCCCCGACCCCGACTTTCCTGGCGCCCTCGGCGCCGAGCTCGCCCTCCGTAAGGGGGCCGCCGAGTGGGGCTCCCGTCCTCACGGCTCGGGGACGACGGACCCGACCCAGGCGGTGCTCGGCTCCGGCGGCTCCAACTTCGACGCCTTCTTCTCAGGGCTGGCTCTGGGGCCCGGCAACAGCGACGCCAACATCATTTCGGCGGTCCCCTCCGCCGGCGCAGCGATCGCGCAGACCGACATCCCCATCGGCGACGGGTGGCGGATCCGCTTCTTCGAAGGGGCCGTCACGTGGTGCGACGACCCCGAGGGGGCCCTCGCCGGGATCAGCCCGGTCGACCTTCAAGGCGTCATGACCCACGAGTTCGGACACGCCCTTGGGCTCGACCACTCCACGGTCCCCGGCGCGACCATGGGAGTCACCACCGCCAACGCCGGGCTCGACCTGCGGTCCATCGAGCAGGACGACCGCGACGGGCTCGCCTTCCTTTACGGCGCCCTCGACCCGGCCAAGCCCGTGATCGAGACCTACGAGTTCACCCCGACCGGCGCCTTACGCCTGGTCGGCGCGGGCTTCCACCCGACAGACAACGAGGTCTGGTTCACGCCGTCCGATCCCTCCTTCCCGGGCGACGGGACGCCGGTCAAGCTCCAGGCCGTCCCCTCCGTGGCAGGTTCGGCGGGTACGCGGATCGAGGTCAACGTGCCGGCGAGCGCCGGACCAGGCGACGTGGCGGTCCTCCTGCCCGCGCCGGGCGCCGCGGCGCTCTCCAACGTCTTCCCCTTCGACCCGCAGCGCCACCCGTGGAGCCCGCCCTCCCCCTACGGCTCACCTGGCACCTCCAGCGTCGGGGGTCCGATTCGAATCAACTACAGCGGCCTGCCCAGCGTGACCGCAGGGCACTTCACCATCGGCGTCACGGGCGCCACGCCGACCCTTTCTATCGGGTCTGCCATGGTGGTCGCCGGCACCCAGCCGGGGCTGAGCGTCACGGGCTTCGGGACCCTCCTCCTGAGCGGCTCCGTGCGCCGCGTGGCGACGATCCCGCTCTTCCTCGGCACGGGGTCCGCAGAGGTCTCGCTGCCGCCCGGAGCGGTGATCGGGAACCGGATCTTCTATCAGGTCTGGGTCCCCGACGGCGCAGCCGCGGGCGGCGCCTTCAGCGACGCGCTCGAGATCGAGCTCGTCCCCTGATCAGCGCCCCTCGCTGCGGGGCGGCACCTGCTGCTGGACCTCGCGGAACTCGAGCCGGTTCGCCAGCCCTCCAACCATCCGGATTCGTTGCTCCACCGGCTCGCTCTCCGGCGGGAGGATCTGCACGGCCAGCTCGACGACCTCGTCACAGAGGACCATCGCGCCAACCGGCTGCTGATCGGCGACGCTCCAGCGCAGGGTCGCCCCTCCCTTGGCCTGCACGGCCAGCTGAGCCGACAGCGTCTGCACTCGCTCCTGGGCCTCGGCTTCGAGCCGGTTCTCCTTGATGAACTCCGTTCGGTCGGAGCGCATGGTCACGTCGAACTTGAGCTCCATCTCCACGAACTGACTCTCGGGCGAGTCCCCGCCGATCGCCTTGACCGACGCCTCGACGGTGCCCTCGACGCTCCCGTCGAACCCGAGGTACAGGTTCCCGGCGACGCCGCTCTGGAAGGCACGGAGGATCTGCTCGTCCGCGCCCTCCTCACCGCGCCAGAGCAGGAAGCCGCTCGGCGCCAGCAGCGGCTCAAGGACCTCGGGCGGGAGGGACCACCGGTCCCCCAAGCTCACGCTCCGGGCCTCACGACCAGCAGCGCTCCCGAGGAAGCGGCCCCAGTCGAAGGGGGCCTCGAGGGTCGGCAGGAACGCCTCCCTGAGCGCCCGGCCGTCATAGTGACGCCCGAAGCCGTCAACGCTCCCGGGGAGCGGTTGGAAGGCGACGCTGACTTCATCGAAGGGCGAGGTCAGCTCGACAATCTGGCCGCTCCATTCACCGGTCTCCTCGTTGATGGACCTGGGGTCCACCAGCTCGAGGCGCCCCTCGAGGCCGAGGTACCGGCGACGACGGCGGCCCGCCTCTTCGTTGAATCCGTCCGCCACGACCGTCTCCAACCGTGACCGGAGGCGGAGCTGGATCCCCGCCTCGGCGGGCGCCTCGGCCCCGCGGCGTGTGACGAGAGACTCCAGGAGCAAGTCGTGGGTCTCGGTCGCTGAGATCGCGAGCGCGGCCCCCGAGGGCGGAGAGAAGCGAAGCTCGACGGGCTCCTGGACGCGAGCCAGCAGCAGCGGGGCCGCGGAGGCGACCATGACATGAAGGATCATTGGATCAGTGCTCCCTTGCTGTAGCGGCCGGTCCGCGTCGTGTCGAGCTGCCCCTCGGCGCTCCAGAACTTCCACGGGCCCTCGTAGGTGCCCGCCTTGTAATCGCCCTGGGCGAGGAGCTGCCCGCTGCGCCCCCACTCCGTGTAGGGGCCCTCCTGGATCCCGCCGACGAAGGTCGCCACGAAGCGCCGCTCGCCCTGCTTGTGGTAGCCCGTCCAGATCCCGACGGCCCGCCCAGCCTCGAAGACGCCGACGCTCTCGCGCTTGCCGTTGGGGAAGTAGCTCACCCACTCGCCGTCTTCCCGGCCAGCCTTGAAGGTGCCCGCGCGCTTCAGCGCGCCATCCTCGTGATAGAACTTCCAGGCGCCGACGCGCTTGCCCGAGGACCACGAGCCCTCCTCGACGAGCGACTTGGCGCCGGTCGACTTCTTGACGCTGGGGCCGTCCTTCAGGCCCGCCTTGTAGAGGGTTCGCTCCACGAGGAGGCCGCCACGAGTGAAGCGCTCGAACGTGCCGACCTGAACGCCGTGCTCGTAGTTCGCGACGAGCCGGAGGTCGCCACGGCCGCCGTAGATCGCCCAGGCGCCGTGCCTGAGGCCCTCGTCATCGAAGTACCCCTGCGAGGTCGCCCGGGCGCCCTTGCCGTACAGGATCCACGGCCCGACCCGGCGGTAGTTGCGGAAGGCGCCCACATACACCCGCGCCCCGGACTCGTTCCACGCCTTCCACACGCCGGTCCGGACCCCGTCCACGAGGTACCCCTCGCGCGCGAGCGAGCCGGACTCGTGATAGAAGCGGGTGAAGACGCCGCCTTCAAGCTCCGGGATGACCTCGGGTGGCGCCTCGAAGGCCGGCGGCGTCGGGGCGGGGTCGTCCTGCTGTGCGTTGGAAGACGGAGACAGCGCCGCGAGGGCGATCGACAAGCAGATCAGTGCAGGGTTCATCATCGAGGTGCTTTGAGGGGGGGGCGCGAGCCGTCCGACGCGGGCTCGAGGGGCCCAACGCGCTCGTCGTCTTCGAACATTCCGGACCAGCGCTCGTTCAGGGCCCCGTCGCTCTTCCAGTACGTCCATCGACCGATTCGACGCCCGTTCTCCAGTTCACCCGCGGACTGAGGGCCGCCGTCGGCGTACCAGGTGCTGGACCGTCCCGATTTCTGCCCCTCGACGTAGGTCGTCTCCTCGATCAACACGCCCTCCTCGCTCCAGGTCCGGACGAGCCCGTCGAGCTTGCCGGCGGTGTAGGGGGTGGATGAGAGGGTGACGCCCTTGGCCGAGCCGCTCTGCCAGACCCCCTCCCTCTTCCCGTTCCGATACTCACCCCACTGCCTTGGGCTGCTGCTGCTCGGGTGAAAGTCCATCCAGCGCCCCTCAAGCACCCCCGCCTCGTAGTTTTCGCTGCGGACGAGCAGCCCCTCGCGCCCCCAGACCTTGCGCTCCCCCTGCAGAACGCCCCCCGCGTAACTCTCGGCCTCGCGCTCCTGGCCGGAGGGGAACCACTCCCGCTGCTGCCCCTCGGGCAATCCATTGCGGTAGATCTTTTGCTCCGTCAGCTGGCCGTTCTTGGAGAAGCTCCGCCACAGCCCGTCGCGCTGCCCGTCCAAGAAGACCCCCTCCCGGGCCAACATGCCCACGGGTCGCCACTGCTTCACCGGGCCATGCGGCACGTCATCCTTCCACCATTGGATCGAGCGCGTCGCCCCGGAGGGATGAAAGCGCCACTCCGGGCCGTGCAGCACCGGCGCGGCGCCCTCGGCTACCGCCGGCCGCGCGGCCGCGATCCGGAGCAGGGTTCCGTTGGTGGGATGCACCTCCCGAACGATCCGCACAGGCTCCCCTCCGACCGACGCAGGAGCGGGCCAGTCCGCAGGGTCCGTGGGCTCACGCAGCGCCTCGACGCTCTCGACCACGAGGTCGGAAGGGATCGCCCCGAGCGCCTCAACGAGCTGCTCGAGCGAGGAAGACCTGGCGCCACCCACGCGCCCGGAGGCGGCCGAGCCCGCCCCAGAGGAAGCAGCTGTGGAAGCAGCTGAGGAACCCGCCGCCTCGAGGTCCCCGACGTCGTGCGCTCCGGCCCGCGCTGCACCCGGACGCGGTGACTCGCCTGACGCAGCGTTCGGGATCGTCGCCCCGTCCTGACCAGGCTCCTTCGGGTCCTCCGGGCCTGAACACGAGATCGCCGCAGCCGCGAGACAGGCCGCCGTCCAGCGAAGCAAGGTCCCCGGGATACCGTCTCGGATTGGGTCGTTGGTCCTCATCACGCGGGAACATACGGGACCGAATCGCCGGAGTGTGAGGGCATTTGAAAGCCGCCGTTCCCGTGGTCACTCCGCCCCGAGGCGGGGCCTCGCCTCGCCGGGGGAGGACCAGCGCGACCTGCGCAAGCTCCCCCACCCGACTCCACCCGGGAGCAGCCCCTGGCGGGGCGGACCGCCTCCCCCCCCCTCGATCGAGCCCACATCGACGAACCTCCCCCAGGACCTGAGGGCCGCACGAAT
>CBFHHK010000168.1:0-3762 GCA_965655435.1 Planctomycetota bacterium
TGTCAGTACCGCCGTTGGAGGGACCACCGCTGGAGGGACCACCGCCGCTGGAGCCGCTCATCTTCCGCTGCTGGAGGCGGCACCGGTGCGCCGGCGCTCGATCTCGATGCCAACGGCCTCGGCGCCCGGGATGGCGCCGGACTTCTCGACCGAGATCCGAACGGCGCGGGCGCCGAACTGGTCCAGGGCGATGCGGGCGAGGTCCTCGCCGAGGGTCTCGATGAGCTGGTGCGTCGATGCGCCAGCGTGGTCCCGGAAGGCCTGGGCCACGGAGGAGTAGTCCAGGGCGTCCGCGATGTCGTCCGAGGCGGCAGCGGCCCTCTGATCCTTCTCCAGCCAGACGTCGATCCGGATCTCCTGGGGCTGGAGACGCTCATGCGGGTGGACCCCGATGAGGGACCAGGCGCGGAGGTTGCGGATCTTGACGAGGTCCGGAGCGGAGCGCTCGCCGGTCCCAGGGGCGGGGCTGGCGGTGTCCAGGGGGGAGGCGTGGAGCATGGCCCGCGGATGATAACGGGAGGGAGCCCTACCTGCGCGCCGCGAGGCTATAAGCTCCTGCCCATGAACGGCACGGTCACCATCTCAAGGCGGATCGAGTGGGACATGGCGCACCGGCTCGGCCCTCGCTGCACCACCAAGTGCAAGAACCTGCACGGCCACCGGTACGTGGCCATCGCCACCCTGAGCGCGGAGACCACCGACGAGCTCGGCATGGTCCTGGACTTCGGAGACGCCTTCAAGGCGATGAAGGGCTTCGTGGACGGTCACCTCGACCACGCGTGCGTCGTGGATCGGGGCGACGCGGCGCTCCTCGACTTCCTGGAGAGCCAGGGGGACAAGCGCTGCGAGGTGAGCTTCCCGACGACCGTGGAGAACCTCTGTGGCTGGCTGGCCTCCCGGTTCCAGGAGGAGTTCGATCGGCTCCCGGACACCGCCGGACGCGGCGTCCGGCTCGTCGGCCTGCGGGTCTTCGAGACACCTAACTGCCACGCGGATTGGACCCGGTCCGAGTGAGTCCGTCGTCGGGTACAGGGGCGGGTACGCGAACGCACGGGGCCGGTGACGGCCCGGTGCTCGAGGCGCGCGGGGTCCGCAAGGTCTTCCGGACCTTCGAACGCGTGCCCGGGCTGCGGGGGATCCTCAAGAACTTCGTCGCCCGCGAGCACGTGGACATCGCGGCGCTGGATGGCGTGGACCTGCGCGTCGAGCGGGGCGAGAGCGTGGGGCTGATCGGCGCGAACGGCGCGGGGAAGACCACCCTGGTCAAGATCCTCGCCGGCATCGTGCCGGCGTCGTCGGGCGAGGCGAGGTTGCTCGGGCGCGACTCGTTTGACCTGCGGGACACCGAGAAGCGCCGCCTCGCCCTCGTGATGGGGCAGAAGAGCCAGCTGTGGTGGGACCTCCCGCCGATCGACTCCTTCCGGCTGCTCAAGGAGATCTACGGGGTCTCGGACGCGGACTTCGCCGAGCGGCTGGCCCGCTTCGCGTCCATGCTCGAGGTGGAGGACCGGCTGAAGATTCAGCTCCGTCAGCTGTCCCTCGGTCAGCGCATGAAGATGGAGATCATCGGCGCCTTCCTGCACTCGCCCGAGGTCGTCTTCCTCGACGAGCCCACCATCGGCCTCGACCTGATCTCGCGGGAGACCATCCGCCGGTTCCTGGTCGGGCTCTCCGAGCAGCGAGCGGTCACCTTCGTGCTCACGAGCCACGACCTCGAGGACATCGAGGAGACCTGCAGGCGCATCGTCGTCCTTGACCAGGGGGCGGTGGCGTTTGACGGAGGGCTGACGGACCTCTCCCAGCGCGTGACCGGGAAGCGCGCGGTTGAGGTCCACGTCCACCCGAACGCCCGGGTCGACGAGCAAGGCCTCGTGGCGGAGCTCGCTCAGCACGACGCCGAGCTCGTCGGTCGTAGCGCGGGCTCACTCACGGTCATCGTCTCGGCGGAGCGCCTCGCCGGGCTGGTGCCGCGGCTGTTCGCCGTGCTGGACGTGAAGGACCTCTCGGTGGAGCGGCAGCCGCTGGAGCGTCTGATCCGCGAGATCTATCGCCGGGGTATCGACGCCGCCGGGAGCGGCGAGGGGTGACGTCGGCCGCCCTACGCGCCCCGGCGCTGCTCCTGCGCGCCGTGGCCTACGAGTTCCGCAAGCGGATCCAGTTCCGCGCGGGCTTCTTCGTGCGGGAGGTGCTCAACGGGACCGTCGAGCCGCTGGTGATGCTCTTCGTGTACACGGCCCTCTACGGGAGCGCGGCGGCGGCTGCGGGCGATGGGGAGGCGACCGAGCCCGTGTCGTTGGGGGGGTGGACCTACCCCGAGATCATTCAGTACGTGGCCGGGCTCGTGGTGGTGCGCAAGCTCATCTTCCATAGCCGCGCGCTGGACCTCGCCACCGAGATCTTCGAGGGGCGCGTGACGAAGTATCTGGTCATGCCCTTCCGGTTCTTCGTGCTGCATCAGGGGCGCTTCCTGCAGTTCACCCTCATGCAAGTCGCGGTGGCGGCGCTGGTCTGGTGCATCGGCTACGCGGCGGCGCCGGAGTTCTGGCTCGTCCCGGTGAGCGCCGCCGCGACGCTCCAGGCCGGCGTGCTCGTGTTGATGGGGAGCTACTGCTGCTTCCTGATCTTCTTCATCTTGAACGCGCTGGCCTTCTGGCTCGACGTGGTGTGGAGCCTGCTCGTGATGGCGTGGTTCGTGATCGGCTTCAGCGGCGGCGCCCTGGTCCCGGTCTCTCAGATGCCCGGGGCCTTCTACCAGGTGCTCTCCCTCGGGTTCCCTTACTGGATGATCACGGCGCCCATCGAGCTCCTCATGGGGCGCCTCGGGACCGGCGACTTCTTCCTCGGGGCAGGGCTCGTCGCAGCGCAGCTGGTGTGCCTCGATCTCCTGAGGCGCTGGGTCTGGCGCCGCGGGCTCGCGCGGTACGTGGGAGCGGGGATGTGAGCGACGCTCCCTCGAATCAGCCGGAAGGCGATCGGCCGAGCCCCGCGCCGCGAGGACGGGCCGGACGGGGGCTGGCGTCCACCCTGCGCTGGGGGCTCGCCGTGGAGCGCCAGTACGTCCGGATCGGCTTCGTCCGCAAGAGCCAGTTCCGGGTGGAGTTCGTGAACCAGGTGCTGATGGACCTGTGCTTCTACGCGGCGTTCATCCTGACCTTCGAGATCCTGTACGGGCTCGGCGGCGAGGAGGCGCTGACGCTCGGCGGCTGGAGCCACGAGGAGATGCGCGTCTACATGGGGATGGTCTTCGTCGCGGACGGGCTCTTCATGACCTTCCTGGGCCAGCAGTGGCACTTCGGTCAGGACCTCAAGAACGGGAACCTGGACTCCATCCGCGTCCGCCCGGGCTCGACCGCGTTCCTGTACTTCTTCCAGCGCTTCAGCCCCGAGGGGTTGACCAACCTCCTCTTCGGTTGCGGCTGGCTCGTCTTCGCCTTGTCGGGCGTCGTCCCGGAGCAGGTCGAGCCCCTCACGCTCCTCTGGGCGCTGCCCTGCGCGGCGGCGGTCATCGCGTGGTCGCAGGTCTTCCTGATGCTCTCCTACAACGTGGTGGAGTTCTGGCTGCTGAACTCCGACGTGGGCCACCTCGTGTCCATGCTCGTGACGAGCTTCGGGGAGCGGCCGCTGGAGGTGTACCCGGGTGCCGTCGGGCGCGTCCTGAAGTTCGTCCTGCCGGTGGCCGGGATGGCCTGGTTCCCCGCCTCCCTGGTGCTGGGCCGGCTCGATACGGGCTTCGCCCTGGCGTACCCGCTGCTCCTCGTCGCC
>CBFHHK010000168.1:3861-10184 GCA_965655435.1 Planctomycetota bacterium
TTCGCGGTGCTCGTGACCCGCGTCTTCAGGCGGGGCCTCCGCCGCTACGAATCAGCGATGGGCTGAGGCCACCTGGAGGGTGTCGACGTGCCGGCGGGTGAGGTCGGCGACGACCTGCTGTTGGAGCTCGGGGAGCTGGCTGAGGCGCACCTTAGCGGTCCCCTCGCGGAGGCCAATCTCGACCTCGAGGTCGGCGACGGCGTCGGCGGAGGCGCCGGTGGAGGAGAGGTAGCCCTCGATCGAGTCCGAGACAAAGCTGGGGTACATCCGGACGAGCTCGAGCAGCTCCGCCTCGCCCATGGCGGCGGCGGCAGCGCGGCGCCAGGTCGTGGCGTCAGCGTCGAGGCCAGCGGCGTTGAGGATCCAGGAGGAGGGCACCTGTGAGAGGCCCTGCTCCGTGGCGTCGAGGCACAGGGCCTGGAGGCCGCCGTATCCGTCGCGGTCGACGATGCGTGAGACCGCGAGGTAGGCGAGGCCGTAGAAGCCGCGCTTCGCGCCGCTCTCGAGGCGGGTGGAGGACAGGCCGGCCGCGAGGCGGAAGACGTCCATGGGATCGGTCCCCTCGGCCTCGCCCTTGAGGCGAATGGAGGCGGACCAGCCGGTGCGCGCCTCGCGCGCCTCACCGGAGCGGGGCATCACGTCGACCTGGAGCGAGACGCCTCCGGTGGCGAGGCAGGCGCTGGACAGGCGGCCCGCGCGGAGTCGAGAGGCGCCGCTCTCGCAGAGAGCGCCGGAGACGTGGTCCGCGAGGCCCTCCTCCATGGAGCCGGGGAGCAGGCCCCAGCTCTCGCCGAGGGCGGCGTGGGTGAGCTCGTGGGCGAGGGTGCGCTCGACGTGGTCCGCGTGGCGGGAGAGCATGATCCGCTGGTGGCTCGGGGACCACAGCCCCTCCGCGTCCGAGCTGGCCTCGCTCGGGTTGCTGTAGAGGCTGGGGGTGTCCTGGATCCAGACCTCCAGGTCCTCGAAGGCGGTGTCGGGGAGGAGCCCGAGGAGCTCGGGCTGGAGCCTGGCCAGGAGGCCCTCGACCTGCTCGGCCTCAGTCGGGTCTGCGGCGAGCACTCGGCCGCCGTCGAAGGCGAGCACCGACGAGGGCGGCGCGGCCATGCAGGAGAGCAGGAGGACGCCGGCGACGCCGGCGGCAGGGAAGGCGAGGTGCTTGGTGAGGGGTGCGGTCTTCACCCCAAAAAGTACCCCGCTCCTCTGGGGGGCGGTCGTGCCCAGTTTGGCGCGTGCTCCGGAACAAGACGGGCGCGCCCCGCCCACGCTGCTGGGGCAGCTCGGGCGGGGCGCCGCGATGCGGGCTCGTTATCGAAATGGGGCGGAGCTCGAGGGGCAGGTGGAGCCCGTGCCTGCGGTGGGCCCACTGGGGAGCCTGCGGTGGGCCCACTGGGAAGCCTGCGGTGGGCCCTACCGGAGAGCCTTCGGCGGGGCCCGGCGGTCACCTCGCGGCGGTCAGCAGGGTCGGGTCCAGCTGAGGCCGCAAGGGAAGCTCGGAGTGGGGCTCCAGGGGCGGCGCATCCGTCTCGATCGGGGCGCGCTTGGCCTCGGCTCCGGGCGCGGTGTGGCGCAGGACCTGAGGATCTCGCTCGAGCGTGGACGGAGCGCTGGCGCCGAGGAGGGCCGGGAAGCCCTCCAGCTGGAGGCACCAGGAGGTGTCCTCGATGAACGCATCGATCACGAACTGGAAGGGCCTGCCGGGCTCATGGATGAGGAGCGTCCCGACCTCGGAGGGCCCGCCTGAGGCGTAGGTGCCGAGGATGACCTGGTCGATGGGGTCGTAGATGGAGACATCGACGTCGCCGAACGGCGCGTGGGCCTCCAGGTAGAAGCGGAGCTCCATCGGCTCGCAGGCCTCGAACTCGAGGTGATCCACGACATCGAAGCCGATGGCCTGGACGTGCCCGTCCACGGTCAGGAACGTCCCTGAGTCGGTGATGGCGACGAAGTCCGCCAGGCCAGGGGTGTCGTTGGGCTCCAGCTCGACGAAGGAGTCGGGGGCTGGAAGCGAGTGCCCCACATGGACGTTGTCGCAGGCCGGCGCCGTGGCGAGGACCAGGCCGAGCGTCATCAGGTGGAGCGGGGGAAGGGCACGTTGCATGGGATCACCTCCAGGCTTCGGGGGTCTTGGCGCGTTGGGGCGCCGGGCGCTCATCGGAGGCAAGGGGCGTGCCAGGGCCTCTGGACCCTCCTGGTGGGGTCGTGGGGGGGGGGGGGGGGCACTCCTGGGGGCGGCCGGGTCCCAGTGGTGGGACAGCTGTCTCTGGAACAGGTCACCGGTGGTGTCATCTTCCGGGACCTCCTCGGGGCCGTCCGCCGTCTGCTGCACCGGGAGTGGTGATGGGCCCTGGGACCATGCGCTCCGCCGCGGTTGCTGGCATGATTCCCGTCGACCATGTCCATCACTCGCCACCAGTCACGTCCCAGCGCCGAGGACGGCCCCGAAGGGGTCGATCCGGACGCCCCCAAGCTCCACGTCGTCACCTTCGGGTGCCAGATGAACAAGTACGACTCGGAGCTGGTGGAGGGGCGCTTCCTCAAGGAGGGGTACCAGACCACCGGGGCCATGGAGGAGGCGGACGTGGTGCTCTTCAATACCTGCTCGGTGCGCGACCACGCCGAGGAGCGCACGTGGTCGTGGGTCGGCGAGCTCAAGCGGGCGAAGGAGCAGCGTCCTGACCTCGTCGTGGGCGTCATGGGCTGCATGGCTCAGCGGGTCGAGGAGGAGGTCTTCAAGCGCGCGGGGCACGTCGACCTCGTGGCCGGGACCCGGCAGTTCCACCTGTTGCCGAAGATGGTGCAGGAGCTCCAGGAGCGCCGGCAGGCGCCCGACCAGTTCGCTCGCCGGGAGCGTCAGCTGCTCGCCACGGACATGTCCGAGGACGTGGTCGTGGACCGCGCCGGTGAGGAGTATGCCGGCGGGAGGCATGCCTTCCTCGCCGTGATGCGAGGCTGCGACCTGAACTGCACCTATTGCATCGTGCCGACCACCCGCGGCCGCGTTCGCTCACGACCCATCGACGAGCTCGTGCGCGAGGCGGAGTGGTACGCGAGCCAGGGGGTCCAGGTGCTGACGTTGCTGGGCCAGACGATCAACAGCTACGGCGAGGACATGGGGCGGCCAGAGCCTGGCGCCCCGTCGATGCGCGGCCGGCAGGGCCGCCCGAGCCTGGCTGACCTGCTCGAGCGGCTGCAGGGGGTCGAGGGGCTCGAGCGAATCCGGCTCATCACGCTGCACCCGAGCTACGTGACCCGCCCCTTCGCGGAGGCGATCCGCGACTACGACAAGGTCGAGCGCTTCCTGCCCCTCCCCGCGCAGGCGGGTTCCGATGAGGTGCTGAAGCGCATGAAGCGGGGGTACACGCTGGACCTCTATCGGCGCCGCGCCGACCTCCTGCGGGAGATCGTCCCGGACATCGAGCTGGGCAGCGACTGGATCGTGGGCTTCTGCGGAGAGACCGACGAGGACTTCGAGGGGTCCGAGCGCTTCCTCGAGGAGCAGGGCTTCCTCGTGAACTACGTCTTCAAGTACGACCCCCGCCCGTCGACCCGGGCGGACGAGCGCCTGGTGGACGACATCGCAGAGGCGGTCAAGAAGGAGCGTAACCAGCGCCTCCTGCGCATCGCGGAGCGCACCCAGCGGCTGCGCTTGCAGCGCTACGTGGGCCAGTCCGTGCCCGTCTTCGTGGAGTCCACGTCGGAGCGCGATGACCGCATGCTGCTCGGCAAGACGCCGTGGGGTATGCCGGTCTCCTTCAAGGGCGCAGGCTCCCTGGTGGGGACCCACGTCCACGCGACCGTGGATGAGACCACCTCCTACGGCATGTCGGCCCGACTCGACTCGCCGGAGACGCCGCTGGGCTGAGCCCCGTCCTTCGGTCGAGCCCCCTCCTTCGGATGGGGACCCCTGCAGGTCGGGCGCCTCCGCTCACCCGTGTGGTTTGCCTGGTGGGCCGGCCTCTTGGGGCCAGTCCGCTGGACCCAGTCCGCTGGGCCGGACGGTCCCGGGCTCAAGCCTGGGCCGCGGCCGCTGCGTCCCGGCGCTGGCCGGGGACGGGGGCCTGAATCAGAACGCGAAGTAGATGTACGGCGCAGGGTTCGCGGTGACCCACGGCAGGGCGGCGGCCACGGCGGCGCCCATGATGAGCCCGAAGAGCGGCCCGGGGAGGCTCGCCCAGCGCCGGGAGAGGTCCGCCCGCTGCCACAGGACGTGCAGGGCGAAGGCGCCGGCCAGGACCGGGCCGAGCCAGGGCGGGATCGGAGGCGCTGCGGACGCCGCGCCGCCTCCGGAGACCATGGTGCCGAGCAGGGTCAGGGCGCCGTCGAGGGTGGGGGCGCGGAAGATCACCATGCTGACCATCCACACGAGGTTCACGTACAGGATCGCGGGCAGCAGTGGGAGTCGCGTCAGGCCCGCGCCGAGGCGGGTGCGCTCTGCGGCGACGAAGAGTCCGTGGAGGGCTCCCCAGAGGACGAAGGTCCAGGCCGCCCCGTGCCAGAGGCCGGAGACCAGGAACACGATGAACAGGTTGGCGGCGCTCCTCGCGGGACCGCGCCGGTTGCCGCCGAGGGGGAAGTAGAGGTACTCGCGGAACCAACGCCCGAGGGTGATGTGCCAGTGGGTCCAGAAGGCCCCCATGGTCCGCGTCAGGTACGGCGCCATGAAGTTGGTGGGGAGCGCGTACCCGAGCAGGGCGGCGCAGGCGATGGCCATGTCCGTGTAGCCCGAGAAGTCGCAGTAGATCTGCGCCGCGAAGGCCACGGCGCTGAGCCAAGCGCCGGCGGCGCCGACCGCGTCCGGGGCGAGGTGGACGGCGTCCACGTAGGGGCTGAGCGCGTCGGAGAAGCAGGACTTCTTCACGAAGCCGACGAAGAACAGCACGATGGCTGCGCGCACGTCCACCGAGGCCCAGCGCGGCCGCTCGGCGAGCTGCGGCAGGAACTCCTTGGCGAGGACGATGGGGCCCGCGACGAGCTGGGGGAAGAAGGCGACGAACAGGGCGAGGTCGAGGGGGCTCCTCGCCGGGGTCAGCTTTCGCCGATAGATGTCGATGGAGTAGGAGAGCGTCTGGAACGTGTAGAAGCTGATCCCTACCGGGAGCACGAGGTTCAGGATCGGCAGGCTGGTGCCGAGCCCGAGCCAGTCCAGCAGGGCATTCAAGGACCCCGCGAAGAAGTCGAAGTACTTGAAGGTGACCAGGATGCCCAGGTTCACCGCGAGGCTCAGGCCCAGCCACGCGCGCCGCCGCGTGTCGTCCCCGTCCGCCTCGTGGATCCTGCGGCCAGCGAGCCCGTCGACGACCGTGGACAGGAGGATCAGCCCGAGGAAGCGCCAGTCCCACGCGGCGTAGAACGCGTAGCTCGCCAGGAGCAGGAAGGTCTTCCTGGCGCCGTTATGGCGCAGCGCCCAGCAGGCGGCGAGGACGAGGCCAAAGAAGGCGAGGAAGCGGAACTCGACAAAGAGCACGGTGGTGTCAGCGCCGCAGCGCGGCGGCCCCCGTGGCGTCCAGGTGGCGGGCGAACTCCCTGGCGAAGAGGCGGCTCCAGACGTCGGCGCCCTCCGCGTTCAGGTGGCTGAAGTCCCACCGGAGCTCCAGCGGGTTGAGCTCGGGGTAGCGCTCCGGGAGGTTGAAGCGCAACACTTCGCCGGCCGTTCCCTCGGCGTCGAGCGCAGCCATCGGGGGGCTCGCGAGCCCGCGCGGCGCGACGTAGAGAAGCGGCTCCGCCCCGGACTCTCGGATCAGGTTCAGGAGCGCCTTGAGGGCGCGCTGGTCATACGCGCCGTCGAGGGAGGTGAGCGCGGCCTCAGCGGCTGAGATGCCCTCGAGGCGATCGCTCCATTCCTCCTGCTGTTTCAGGAATGCCCCGTGAGCCTTGAGCGCTCCGGGCAGGGCCTCTTCCTGGATATCCAGCCAGCCGTGCTCCCTGGCAATGACCTCGGGGGCCGGGGTTGGGGCCTCGCCCGCTCCGGTCCACTCCTCGAAGATCTCAGGGCCTCGCCCGAACGCGGTCTGCCGCCAGGCCCAGAGACCGAGATGCTCCATGGCGAGTGGCAGGCGCCAGTTGATCCAGCCCAACCAGTGGGCGTCATAGACGCCCCGCTTGTAGTCGGGCGGGGCAGCGGAGTATCGCAGCGCTGAGATCGCATCGGCCGTCGTGAGGCCGTCGTGCCAGTGGATGTAGCGGGGGTTGTAGGAGTCCGGGTACCACAGTCGCGGGTCGAAGAGCGGCTCCTCGTAGATCACCCAGGCGAGCCGCTCAGGCTCCTCGTCCAGGACGCGCCGCAGGACGTGCACGGCCTCGAAGCTGCCCATGCCGCCGACGCC
>CBFHHK010000169.1:0-4251 GCA_965655435.1 Planctomycetota bacterium
CCACCCCCGCACCCGGGTCGGGCGCGCGCCGCTCGGGGCCCGGCTCCCCCAAACCAGCTCACCACCGGAGGCCGCCAGTCCGCAGAGGACCCAGCGGGCGCGGGGCATGGAGGTCCCCAACGGGATAGGCTCTGCCCATGAACGCCAAGATCGAACTCCCCTTCGAGACCCTCTCGTGGATCGGGGCCCTGGAGGGCCACGTCCAGATGCTCGAGCAGACCCTGCTCCCCCTCCAAGAGGTGCAACTCGAGGTCAAGACGGTCCCCGAGATGGTGGACGCCATCTACCGGCTCGCCGTCCGGGGCGCGCCGGCCATTGGCGTCGCCGCGGGGTATGGCATGGTCCTGGGCGTCCGCGCTGCCGGGGCCGGAGGAGTCCTGGAGGCCGCTCGCGCCACCAAGGTGACCCTGGACGCCGCCCGGCCCACCGCGGTCAACCTGAGCTGGGCGACCGCCCGGATCTTGAGGCACCTCGAGGGCCTCACGGGGGCCAGCGACGCAGAGCTCAAGCAGGCCACCCTCGAGGAGGCCATCGCGATCCAGGAGGGCGACAGGGACACCTGCCGCCGGATGGGCGAGCACGGCGCGGCGCTGATTGGCGACGGCTCGACCCTGCTGACCCACTGCAACGCAGGGGCCCTCGCGACCGCCGGGATCGGCACCGCCCTGGCCCCCATCTACACCGCCCACGCCCAAGGAAAGCGAGTAGCGGTCTTCGCCGATGAGACCCGGCCGCTCTTGCAAGGCGCGCGAATCACCTCGTGGGAGCTCATGAAGGCCGGCGTCGAGGTCCGGCTGATCACGGACGGCATGGCCGCCCGCGTGATGGGCGAGGGCAAGATCGACGCGGTGTTCGTCGGCTCGGACCGCATCGCTCGCAACGGCGACGTGTGCAACAAGATCGGCACGTACGGCGTCGCGATCTCGGCCCGCCACCACGGCATCCCGTTCCACGTGGTCGCCCCGCTCTCCACCGTCGACCCCTCCCTCGCCAGCGGCGACCTGATCCCCATCGAGGAGCGCCCGGCCGCGGAGATCACCGAGGGCTTCGGCAACCGCACCGCGCCCCTGGACGTGGAGGTCTACGCCCCCGCCTTCGATGTGACACCGGCGTCACTGGTCACCTCGATCATCACCGAGGTGGGCATCATCGACGCGCCGGACACCGCGAAGATGGAGCGGGCGCTGCGGGACGGCGGCGTTTCCTTCTGAGGCATGACCCGGCCGGGGCGCCCCCTGGGACAGCCCCTCCGGGACCCTGGCGAGGGGAGGCCCCTCCTCGACTCGGGCGGACCCGCAGCGGGACCCACGCGAGCTCGGTCCCGAGCCGCCGGTCGCAAGACCAGACCCCCTCAAGCGAGGGGGCCGGGAAGTTCGAAGGTAGTCACGGGAGCGACCGACCAGCGGCGCCCCTCCCCGTGCCCTCCGCTCGAACCCACTCGATGCGCACCCAGACGCCCATGAGCACCAAGAAAGACGACGCCGCAGGCGACCCGCCCGCCAAGGCCTCCAAGCCCGCCACCTCCAAGCCGGACCAGATGGAGCCCGAGGTCCTGGAGTTCATCCAGGCCATCGACGACTACAAGCGCATCCACGGCCGCCCCTTCCCGTCCTGGTCCGAGGTCCTGGAGATCATCCGGAACCTCGGCTACGAGCGGGCCGAAGCCTGAGCGCCGCCTAGGCGTAGATCGGCTTGCGGGAGGTGAGCTCAGCCACCGCGCCCGCGACCCGCTGGATCGTCGCCTCGTCCTCAGGCGCCCTCAGGATCTCACCGATCCATCCCGCGAGGTGTCCCATGTCGTCCACGTCGAGGCCGCGGGTCGTGATCGCGGCGGTCCCGAGCCTCACCCCGGAGGCCTCCATGGGCGGGCGCTCATCGAACGGGATCAGGTTCTTGTTGCAGGTGATGTTCACCCGATGGAGCGCGTCCTCTGCGGCGGCGCCCGAGAGCCCAACGCTGCCGACATCCACGAGCATGACGTGGTTGTCCGTGCCCCCGGAGACGATCCGGATCCCCGCCGCCATGAGCCCCTCCGCGAGGGCTGAGGCGTTGGCCACCACCTGCGCCGCGTAGGTCCTGAAGGAGTCCTGCTGAGCCTCGCGGAAGGCGATCGCCTTGGCCGCGATGACGTGCATGAGCGGCCCCCCCTGGCCCCCCGGGAAGAGGGCGCTGTTGATCTTCACGATGCGCTCCTTCGGGCAGAGGATCATCCCGCCGCGGGGCCCACGCAGCGTCTTGTGCGTGGTGAGGGTCACCACGTCTGCGTGGGGTACGGGGCTGGCGTGGGCGCCGCCTGCCACGAGCCCTGCGATGTGAGCCATGTCCACCATGAACAGGGCGTCCACCTCCCGGGCGATGGCCGCGAAGGCCTCGAAGTCGATGGGCCGCGAGTAGGCGGACGCTCCGGCGATGAGCAGCTTGGGTCGCAGCGCGAGCGCTTGCTCCCGGACCTTGTCGAGGTCAAGGCGCTCCGTGTCCGGTTCCACCCCGTAGCTGTGGAAGTCGTAGAAGACCCCGCTGAAGTTCTTGGTGTGCCCGTGCGAGAGGTGGCCGCCGTGGTCCAGCGACATGGCGAGCACCTTGTCCCCCGGATCCAGCATGGACATGAACGCCGCCATGTTGGCCTGGGTGCCGCTGTGGGGCTGAACGTTGGCGCGCTCAGAACCGAAGAGCTCCCGGGCGCGGTTGCGCGCCAGGTCCTCCACCTCGTCCACAAACTCGCAGCCCCCGTAGTACCGCCGCCCCGGATACCCCTCGGCATATTTGTTGGTGAGCGCGGTCCCCATGGCCGCCATGACCTCCGCCGAGGCGTGGTTCTCCGACGCGATCAGCTCCAGCTGAAGCTCCTGCCGCTCCTCCTCCCGGGCGATGGAGGCCCAGACGGTGTCGTCGGTCTTGGTGGGGTTCGAGGCGGGGCTGTAGAGCGTCATCGGTGCGGATGTGAGTGTTGGGAGCGAGCCGGCAGCATAGGCCGGTCGGCGCGCTGTTTCCCGTCCCATCTCGACGATGCGGGCGCCCCCAGGTTGTCATTCTCGAATTGCCGAGGAGGCCCTGGAACCCAGCAGGGCGCTCGGTCGCAGGGCTAGCCGGCGCTCTGCTCTCACGCCGGGGGCCAGCGGAACTGGGCACCGGGGTCCGGCGGACCGGGCCGCCTCGTCCCGGGGACGACGTCAGCCGTCGAGTGGATCGCCCTGGGCGTCGTACTGGTCGAGGGGGTCCACCACGGCGACCTCCCCTGCGCTGACGGGCTGGGGCGACGTGTCAGCCGCCCAAGCCGCGGCCTGAGCCAGTCCGGCCTCATCGAGGCCGCCGGTCCGCCGGTCCGCCGCGTACACCCCCGAGAGCTCGGGAACGAGCGCCCCTGACTGATCCCAGATGGCCCACGGACCTTCCCGGAGACCGTTCTTGGACACGCCGATCTGCTTGCGCTTGCCGCCGGGCCACCACTGCTGCTGGAGCCCGTTCGAGAGCTCCCCCTCCACGACGCTGATCACGGACGGGGTGCCGTCGTCGAACCACTGCCTGAGGACGCCAGTTCGGGCACCAGCCTCGTGCGCGACCATGACCGAGAGGCGTCCGTTGGGGTGCCACTCACGGACCACTCCGCTGAGCCTCCCGGCCTCCCAGTTGGTCAAGAGGTGGCGGCCGCCGTCGCTGTGCCAGTGACGCCCCTCACCGATCTGCGCTCCGTTCTCCCATGTCTTCTCGTATCGCGGCTGGCCGTTCTCCCACCAGGTCCGCTCGGTCCCGTGCGGCTTCCCGGCCACAAAGGGCAGCACATGGGCCTCGGAGCCGTCCTCGTACCACCTCGAGAGTCCGAGCGGCTGGCCGGTCGCGGAGTACTCCCCCGTGGCGATCTTCTGGCCGCTCGGGCTGAGTCCCTGGTGGAGTCCCACGGGAAGGCCGTCCAGATACTCCCCCGTCTCGAAGACCTCGCCATTGGAGTGCCAGCTCACGTGGAGTCCGGCCGGTCGGCCCTCGACGAAAGACCCCTTGAAGGCGTCCTTGGACCCCTCGTGCCAGCCGCGCCACTCCCCGGACTTCACGCCGGCAGCGTAGACGCCCTCCTCCTTCTTGTCGCCGTTGGCGAACCAGGCGAGATACGGCCCGGTCATGGCCCCCTCCGCGTACTGATAGCGGGCGGCCTCGAGGTCGTTGTTGTGGAACTCGACCCACTCGCCGGTCTCGCGCCCCTGGTCGTCGTACTGCCCCCTCTTCTGGATGGCCCCGGTCTTGTACCACCAGGTCCTG
>CBFHHK010000169.1:4350-9852 GCA_965655435.1 Planctomycetota bacterium
GGCCCCACGAATTGGCCGTAGAGGGTCGTCCCTTCCGACTTCTTGGCCTGCTTGCTCTCAGGGTCGTGCCACTCGGTCGTGACCGAGGCCTCCGTCGTGGGAGCCTCCTTATCCCCTGAGCAAGAGCTGAGGGCAGCCGCCGAGAGGGCGAGGCCAGCCCAGAGACCAGCGCGAAGGAACCCGGCGCGGGAGAGCCCTGCGCGGGAGAGCCCTGCGCGGGAGAGATCGGCGCGGGGAAGAGTCGTCGAGGCGTGTGCGGAGCGCTTCATGCCGGAATCCTAGCCCGCTGAGAGGCGAGTCAGAAGCATATGCCGGCACTGTCCCGACATCGACCAGGGCCTGACTGGCGCCGGACACGCCCTGGGGAGCCCCCCGCTGCACCCTCCCCGGCGCACCCCAGCGACGGGACGCCGCTCCGCGCTCACCTGGAAGGGTGCATCGCGTAGGGACCCTGCGGGGCTATGCTCCCCCCAGTGATGATCCAGCCCCACCAGCAAGGACAGATGACCTCCACCGCCCGCCTCGCGCGCGCGTCCTCGGCCACCGCCGCGGCCCTCCTCCTCGGGTTCGCCGCCCTGGCCGGCTGCGGCGGCGCGCCGCCGCCCTCGCGCCCCAACGTGATCCTGATCACGCTCGACACCGTCCGGGCGGACTTCCTCACCTGCTATGGCTCCACGAGCGGCGCGACGCCCGCCGTCGACCAGCTCGCCGCGGGAGGGACGCTCTTCGAGGACGCGGCCAGCTCATCCGGGCTCACGCCCGCATCGCACGCCACGATCCTCACGGGCAAGTTCCAGTACAACCACGGCCTCCGCGTCCTGGCCGCGGGGAGCGGGTACAAGCTCGACCCCGACAATGAGACGCTCACGACCGCCTTCAAGGCGGCCGGCTACCGCACCGCGGCGATCCACAGCGCGTTCCCGGTCTCGGCCTTCTTCGGCTTCGACGAGGGCTTTGACCAATTCGAGTCCTTCGACGCCACGCTCAAGAAGAAGAAGAACGACACGAAGGTCGGCTGGGACGTGCGGAGCTATCAACGCCGATCAGACGAGACCACCCGCATGGCGAAGGAGTGGCTAGCAGAGGCGTCCGAGGGCGACCAGCCGTTCTTCCTTTGGCTCCACTACTGGGATCCCCACGACCCGGTGAAGCTGCCCGATGCGGAGGACTTCGAGCGGCTCCGATATGACCCGGGGACCGGAGAGCTCCAGGACAAGCAGACCCTCGAGTACGCCGTCGAGGTTCGCTACCAGGACGGGAACCTCAAGGCCCTCCTGGACGCCGTCGACGCCGCCGGGCTCGCGGACGAGACCCTCGTCGCCCTGACGGCAGATCACGGCCAAGGCCTCGCGGACGGCATGCGCAAGCACCGCTGGGGCATGCACCGCATGCTGTATCGAGAGCAGACCCACGTCCCCCTGATCGTTCGCGGCCCGGGGATCCCCGCAGGCGCAAGGGTCGCGGACCAGGTGCGGACCGCCGACCTCGCGCCCACGCTGCTCGACTACGCCGGCCTCGACGCGTTCACGGAGCCCGTGGACGGCGTCAGCTTGCGGCCCTGGATCGAGGGCGAGGGCCAGGGCGACCTCACCGCTTACGGGGAACAGATCAACGGCTACGACCACAACGCCGGGATGCGGAAGTTCCGTCCCGACGCCGCGTTCCTCTACATGGTCTCCGACGGGGAGTGGAAGCTCATCTACAAGCCCCACATGCCCTCCGAGAGCGAGCTCTTCCACGTGGGCATCGACCCGCTGGAGGAGCGCAACGTGATCGCGTCGAATCCCGAGGTCGTGAAGGACCTGCTCGCGGACCTCGCGGAGCGCAACCCCTGGGTGGTCGCCCCCTTCCCGGTTACGGGCGCCGCGGACGCTGGCGCGGGCGCCGACGCGCTGAGCTCGCTCGGCTACTCCGCCGCTGACGTCGAGGGCAGCGGAGACTGGTGGTGGACCTGCCCCGAACACACCGGGGTCCGGGCCGAGCGCCGGGGCCGCTGCGAGATCGACGGCTGCGACCGGATCATGATCTCCATGGGCCGCTGGTCCGAGTGACCCAGGCCCCCACGCCCCACCCTCATTCGAGTTTCATCCGAGCCCCCGACTCACGCGCCCCCATGAAGACCCTCTTCAAGCTCCTCCTCAAGCCCCTGGTCATCGTCGCTCTCGGCGTGGCCGCCCTCGTCGCCGCCGGCGTCTTCAGCGTGCCCCCCGCGGCCAAGGCTGCCATCGAGAAGGGGTCCGCCTTCGCCTTTGGTGTGCCCGCGACCCTCGGCTCCATCAAGGCCTCACCCGGCCTGAGCACGACCACGCTCGGCTTCGCCGACTATGAGATCCAGAGCCCGGAGGGCTTCGACGCGCCGCTGCTGACCTTCGGCCGCTTCGAGGTCGGTGTCGGGACCCGCTCCCTCGTGGGCCCGGTCAAGGACCTCGGCGTCCTCGAGATCCAGGACGTGGAGCTGACCATCCTCCAGGATGGCCTGCGCAGCAACCTCGCCCCTGTGATCGAACAGATCCGCAGCCTCACCGAGCGGTCGAGCCAGGCCGAAGCCGGCAGCGGAGAACAGACGTCGGAGGTCGACGGAGGCCCCGGACCGCGCATCCGCGTCGGGCGCGTCAACATCTCCGGCATCCGTGCCCGCCTGAAGGTGGACGGCATCCCCGGCGTGAAGCCGGTGGACGAGGTCGTAGAGCTCCCCGCGCTGGAGCGCGACTGGACCGACGCCTCGGGTGAGGACGGGCTCACCGTGGCCGACCTCGGCGCGCGCCTCCTGGAGGACCTCGAGATCAGCGCCCTCGACGGGCTCCGCGGCCAGGTCCCTGACGAGGTCATCGAGCTTGTTGAGAAGGGCCTTCAGGGCGGCATGGACCAGATCCTGGACCAGGCCACCGAGGCCCTCGAGGGAGAGCTGGGCGAGCAGGCCGGCGAGCTCCTCGACCTGGGCAAGGGCCTGCTCGGCGGACGCTAGTCGGCGCCGGGCAAGGGCGCGGGTTCGGGGTCGCCGTCGGCGCCGTAGTCACCGAGGGTCCAGACCTGCTGCAGGTAGTTCCTGAGGTCCAGGAGCGTCAGCGACTGCGTGGCGCGCAACGCCACCAGCTGCTCGGTCACCCGCGATGGGTGCCGCAATGCCCCCGCGAGCCGCCTTTCGGCAGCCTCGCGCCCGGGGGCCCCTGGGACGACCAGCGCGCTCTTGAGGCAGGCTTGGGCCCCGTCGACGTCCGCGGCCACCACCCGCCACGCCGAGCGCCGAAGCCGCCGCCGCACCTGCCGACGCCGCCACGCCCGGTCGGGGGGCGCGGCGGAGTCGTCGCCCGACCGGCCAGCATCAGGCTGGGAGTCCGCTCGACGATCAAGCGCGCCGCTGGCCAGCGCCGCCTTCATCACCTGCCGCTCCCCGTCCTGTTTCCACCAGCGACGGAACGCCAGCCGCAGCTGGATCCGAGGGCGCGCCGCTTGCCGCCGGGCGCCGTGCAGCAGCGCCTCCACCACCGAGTCCACGAGCACCTCTGCCCCGAAGAGCGCGGATCTCACCCCGTCCGCGTCCGCGAGGATGAGGAGGTAGAGGCTCCGCAGGGACTCCGCGTGCCCCGTCGGATCCGCCCCAAGGGACTCGCCCAGCCTCGCCCCAAGGCCGCCACGCAGGGCGGCCTCGACGCGCCTCACGTCCCTCGCTGCCCGACGCCGCAGCCCGCGCAAGAGTTGGAGTGAAGCCGGGTCCGCGCCGAGGAAGCGCGCATCCAGGAGCGCCGAGGAGGTCGTCGCCCACGGGGCAGCCGCCGGCCGCCCTGAGCCGGCCCCAGTGTCAGCCCCATTGTCAGCCCCATTGTCAGCCCCAGGGCCGGCCACAGTGCCGGCCACAGTGTCGGCCCCTTGGCGCGGCTCTTGTTCCAGCTCGCTCGTCGCGACCTCGGGGAGGCCCACGCCGTGGTACTCAGGGTCGAGGATCGCCCTCAACTCCATCGCCGCGATCGCCGCAGGCCCGCGCATCCGCCTGATCTTGCGCGCCGCGACGTCGAAGCCCGCCTCATGGTCCGGACCCGACTCGAGAGCCACGCCGGGGCGGCGGATGACCCGGACGGCCTTGACGAGCCGGCCGAAGCCCGCCGCGGCCATGCGCGATGTCACGAGGGCCACCCGCAAGGGGAGCACGACCACCCGCCCGCCCTGGAGCCAGTCCTCGTAGAGGCTGCGCAGGTTGAGCACCCGGGACTCGAGGGGCAGCAGGTGCAGCGGATAGGTCCCGAAGACCGAGCGCACAAGGGCCCTCCGGTCTCGCCGCATCTTCTCCGCCACCGCTCCCCCGAAGCGGACCTCGATCTCAAGGTCTCGGCCGGCGTGCTGGTCGAGGAAGTGCAGGACCGTGAAGGCTGTCGTCAGCTCACATGCGCGCTCAGCCGCTCCCTCCGAGCCCGCTACAGCAGCCCCTCTCTCTTCCGGAGCCGCCCCCTCGAGCCAGCGCATGTGGGCGGCGCGCTCCGCCCCGCTCGCACGTTCCCAGTCAGGCTGCGGGATGGCGTGGGCGTTGTACTCGACGATCAAGCGCGCAGCGCGCGTCTCCAGAGAGCGGGTGATCGCGTGAAACCAGAGGTATGGACCGCGGACCAGCGTGCGCCGCCGCTCGAGGTCGAGGCTCTGCATCCACCGCAAGCGCGCCGGGGTCACGCGGCCCGAGGACGCCGCGAAGCGCCGGACCGCGAGGTTGCCGAGCAGCTGGCTCGTGGCCCGCGTGTCCGTGTGGGCCAGCAGGGCTCCGTCCAGCTGATCGCGGTACAGGAGCAGCGCCCGGGCCACGGGATCGAACGCCAGCCCGTCAGAGCGGAGCGGCGTCCCGCTCGTAAGGAACTCCTGGAGTCCGGAGCGGAACCGCTCGCCGTCCGCCTCGGCGAGCTCGCGGCCCTCACCGCGGAGGGCGCGCTCTTGCGCGAAGACGCGGTCTCGCAAGAAGGCCGCGTCCTCCTGATGGCGTCGCGCCTTGAGGCTGTCCATCAGGTACAGGAACTGCGCGCGCGCCACCTTCTCGTGGAACGTGGTGGTGTCCCGCGCCATACGCTGGAGCCAAGACCCGATGGCAAGGAGCACGAGGCAGACGCCCCCCAGCACGTAGAACGCTGTCCCGACCACGCCGGTGATCAGCCGGATCACCACGAAGCTCTTGAGCTCCGCGTCCCCCTCAGGATCGAGCGCGATGAACGCCAACTGCACCCCGAGGAAGGGGATCCCGAACAGGAGGAGGCGAACTGCCGGCCGTGACGTGCGCGCCACAAGGGCGGCTCCGATCCGCCCCACCACCTCGCCCGGCGTGAGGGTGCCATGGAGGTCCGCCCACCAGAGGACTCGTCCCAGGGCCCGATGGAGCCCACCAGCGAGCACGTGGACACAGCGAGACACGTGCTCGGCGGCGGCGGCGCCGAGGGCGTCTGGGGCGGCCCAGGATCCCAGCCCCGGCAGCCACCTGAGGGGAGAAAGGGCCACGAGGCGCGCGGCCCGTGCGAGCCGCTCCACCGT
>CBFHHK010000169.1:9862-10152 GCA_965655435.1 Planctomycetota bacterium
ACCTCGGACAGCTGCCTCAGCAGGTCCTCTGCGAGGGGCAACCGATGGCGACGGCGCCCCTGGTCCTCCGAGCACCCCCCCGCGGTGCGCCGCAGGGCGCCCCCAAGGACCACCCCGCGAGCCTCCTCAAGGGAGGTGCGCTCCCCGGGCTCCGCCGCCTCATGCGCCTCGAGGAACCACGCGTCCAACGAGCGCCGCCGGAATGACAGCCCACGCCTCACCTCCACATCTCGACGCCAGGCCTCCCGCTGCTCTGAAGGCGTCGGGAAGAGAATGACCTCCATCTCCAA
>CBFHHK010000170.1:0-6851 GCA_965655435.1 Planctomycetota bacterium
GGGGGATTGAGGGGGATGGGGGCGGAGGCCCAGGAGGGGCCCGCCCGGACGCTCAGCCGTCCGCCTGGATGTAGGCGTCGATCACGGCGCGCTCGCCTTCCTTGCCGCCAGAGGCGTTGCCGTGCTCCATACCGACGATGCCGGTGTAGCCCTTCTTCTTGAGGTGGCGGAAGACGTTGCGGTACCCGATCTCGCCGGTGCCGGGCTCCTTGCGCCCCGGGTTGTCGCCGACCTGGATGTAGGCGATCTCGCTCCAGGAGCGGTCGAGGTTCGGGATGAGGTTCCCCTCGGTGATCTGCTGGTGGTAGAGGTCGTCGAGGATCTTGACCGAGGGCGAGTCGACCGCGCGGCAGATCATGTAGGCCTGGGGCATGCCCCGGAGCATGAGCCCGGGGTGGTCGCGCCAGGGGTTCAGGGGCTCAAGGACGGCGACGAGGCCGGCGGGCTCCAGGATCTCCGCGGCGAAGCGCAGGTTGTCGATGGCGTTGGCCATCTGGTACTCGTGGGGCACGTTCCGCTTCATGGCGCCCGGGACGACGGTGCACCACTTGGCGTTCACGCGCTTGGCGACCTCAACCGACCGCTTCATGTCGGCCTCGATCCGCTCGCGGGCCTTGGCGGGGGGATCCACGAAGGTCGGATTGCGCATGTCCACGTGGGCCACGAAGACGCCCATGGCCATGTCCATCTCGGTCATGGCGGCGGCGATGCGGTCCTGGGTCGCGTCGTCTCGACCCTTCATCCCGTTGTCTTCGAGGGCGGTGAAGCCCTCGTCCTTCATGAACCGCAGCTGGTCGACCGGGTCGTCGCCGGCGTGGGCGCGGAACATCCCGAAGTGGGGCGCGTAGCGGAGTCCGAAGGCCTGGGGCCGGCGCGGCGGGGCGGGTGTGCTGAGTCGCTCATTCCCGAGGGCGGAGGCGAACACGGACGGGGCGGCGGCGGCGGCGGAGGCCGCGGCGGCTCCGCGGAGGAAGTGGCGTCGTTGCATGGGGAAGGGGCGGGAGAGGGGACCAGAGCGCACACCGTACACGGCGCGGGCGATTCGGCGCGGCACACGGTTTGTAACCAGGGGCTGCGCGACTACCCTTACGCGCCCGAACTGGCGCCCCGCGCGCCCATCGGATCGCGTTCCCGTCAGGCGGTGCTCGGCAGATCGAGCACCCCGGCCCAGCCTCCGCACCGAGCACTCCCCTCCCAACCATGATCGAAGTGGCTCACCTGACGCGCCGGTACGGCGCCCTGACCGCCGTCGACGACCTCAGCTTCGAGATCGGACGCGGAGAGGTCGTGGGGTTCCTCGGGCCCAACGGCGCCGGTAAGACCACCACCATCAGGATCCTCGCGGGCTACCTCGCGGCGACGAGGGCGGAGCGCCTGGTGGTGGCGGGGCATGACGTGCAGCGCGACTCCATGGGCGTGCGGCGATCGATCGGGTACCTGCCGGAGTCCGTGCCGCTGTATCCGGAGCTGCGGGTCCTCGAGATGATGCGCTTCCAGGGGCGCCTGCATCGCATGGACCGCCACACGATGCGGACCCGCATCCCCGAGGTGCTGGAGCGAGTCGGCGTGCTGGACCGAGGGAAGCAGCTGGTGGGGACCCTGTCCCGCGGCCTCAAGCAGCGGGTCGGCCTGGCCGTGGCGCTGCTGCCCGACCCCGAGGTCCTCATCCTCGACGAGCCGACGAGCGGGCTGGACCCGATCCAGCGCGGCGAGGTTCGTGACCTGATCCACTCCCTGGCCGACGACCGCACGGTGCTGCTGTCCTCCCACATCCTCGCCGAAGTGGAGTCCGTGGCTCCGCGGGTGATCATCCTGCACGAGGGCCGGAAGGTCGCTGACGGCAAGCCCTCGGAGCTCGCCGCATCCCTCGGGGGCGGGGGGCACGTGGCCGTCGAGGTCATGGGCGCGGCCTCCCCCGAGGACATGGCGGCGTTGATCGGCTCCCTCCCTGGCGTGGAGTCCGTGGCGACCGGCGACCGCGTGGGGATCCACCAGTCCTTCCAGGTGCGCGGGGAGGGTGACCTCCGTGAGGACATCGGCGCCCTTGCCATGACTCAGACCTGGGCCCTGCGGGAGCTCTCCTGGCAACGTCCGACCCTGGAGCAGCTGTTCACCCGGCTCGTGACGGGGCGCAGCCTCGACGACCTGGCTGTACCTGCGTCCTCAGGGCCTTCTATTGCGCCGTCCTCGGCGCCGCAAGCTCCCTCTCCAGCCGGCGCACCCGAGGCGGCCTCACCCGCCTCGGCCGGCGACGCGCCCGATCTGGCCTCGGGCCTTGAGCTCTCCTCGACCCCAGCCAAGCCCGCGCCGCTGCCGCTCGGGACCCCCGGGAACACGGGCTCGAAGATCATCTACAGCCTCAACCCGTTCGACCGAGGGGCGTCGCGTGACCTGTCGAAGCCCGTCTCGGTGGACGCTCCGGCCGATGAGGCCAACGGAGATGAGGAAGAACCCGACGGTTCAGAGGGGGGCGCGTCGTGACCGGCACCTTCACCGTCGCCCGTCGGGAGCTCAGCGGTCTGTTCATGGCTCCGTTCACGTGGGTCATCCTCCTCGTGGTGCTGTTCATCAACGGGCTGCTCTTCTCCAACACCCTGTACCAGACCCAGTTCAACGTCACGGCCTCGCTCACAGACGCCATGACGGGGCCGAGCTTCTGGCTCTGGATGATCTTCCTCCCGGCCCTGCTGTCCATGCGGCTCGTGGCCGAGGAGTCGCGCAGCGGCACCCTGGAGTACCTGCTCACCGCACCGGTCAGCGACGCCGCGGTGGTGGTGGGCAAGTTCTTCGCCGCGACTGGGTTCCTGGCGGTGATCTGGTCGTCCTCCCTGGTCTACGCCGTGTCCCTGCAGCTCGCCGGGGGACCGCCGGACTGGCCCGCCGTGCTCGGGACCTGGTTCGGGACCATCCTGGTGTCAGGGCTCTTTGTCTCCATCGGCATGCTCGCCGCGACCATCACCTCGACGCCGCTGCTGGCCGCCTTCCTGAGCATGATCGCCTGCCTGCTGTGGATCGCCCTGCCCTTCCTCGCCTCGCAGCTCATGCGCTACCTCGTGCCGGTCTTCACCTCCTCCGCAGAGGGGCAGGCTGCCCTGACGGAATGGATGGGGAACATCGTGGCCAGCATGGACGCCCTCCGGCACTTCTCACGCTCCTTCCAGCTGGGGGTCATCGACTCCTCTGAGCTGGTCTTCTTCCTGACCTGGATCAGCTTCTTCCTCTTCCTCACCGCGCGCTCCATCGAGGCTCGGAGGTGGCGAGGATGAGCGGCTCCAAGGCTCAGATCGGCGGGCTCGCGAGGTTCGGGATCGGCGCCCAGGTGCTGCTCACCGCAGCGCTCGCCCTGGCTGCGCTGCTGCTGGTGAACTGGCTCGTGGCGAGGCCCGGGCTCCGCCAGCGGCTCGACCTCACGTCGTCGGGTAGCAACACCCTCTCCACGGCGAGCATGGGGGTGCTGGATCAGCTGGAGTCGGACATCCAGGTCGACATCCTCTACCGCCCGATGGACGCGCCGTTGACGGCGCTCTGCCAGGAGGTGCTCGTCCGTACCGACCGGCTGCTGGTGATGATGGAGGAGGCCGCGGCCGGACGCATCGCGATCCAGGCCGTGGACACCAACGACCTCGAGGCCTGGCGGATCCGTCAGCAGCAGCTGCGCCTGCGCGGTTACGAGAACGGGCTCGTCATCTCCAACGGTGAGCGCCGCGAGTTCCTGGCCATGTCCGGGGACCTCGCCGTCTTCGACCTCGGCAACCCCGTCGCGAAGCTCCCCCCGAGGATCCTGGAGTTCGAGGCCGAGCGGGCCATCGTAGACGCCATCCTGGAGGTGACCAAGGGGGCTGAGCGGCACGTCTACTTCACCTACGGCTATGGCGAGCCCGACGCGCTGGAGAGCGCGGACCCCTTCGGGCTCGGCCTGCTGTCGGACGACCTCGAGCAGGACGGGTTGGTGGTGCACCGCTGGAACTACCTCGAGGATGGGCCTCTGCCGGAGGACTGCGACGCTGTGGCTGTGGTCGGCCCGGACGTCGCCTGGCCGGAGGACATGTACGCCGAGGTGGTGAACTACGTGGAGGCTGGTGGGCGCCTCATGGTGGCTCCGGCGGTCGATGCCGTGGGGCTGCGCGCTAGCGTCGTCCCGGACCTGCTGGAGCACTTCGGGCTGGAGGTCAGCGAGGGGCGCGTGGCGGGCGCCTTCTTCAACGGGGCCACCCTCGTTGAAGGCGGAGACGTCCGGTGCGAGTGGCACGTGGTGACCCCGGAGCAGATGAGCCGGCATCCGATCCTGCAGGCCATGCGGGCCGCATCGGAGTCCTTTCAATTCAACCACTCCCATCGGGTTCAGGTGGGGGTTCAGCCCCAGGACGGCGTGGCGCAGAACCTGTTCATGTCCTCCCCGGCCTCGTGGCTGGATGCTCCTCCCGGCGACCGCTACTACGACCAGTCGATGGACGGGACATTCCGCTCGATCCCGCTCGCGGCGACCGTCCAGCGGCCGCCGATGGTGGACCTCGAGACGCCGAAGGGGCTCGAGGTCGAGCCGGAGATCCGGATCGTGGCGCTGGGCTCGCAGTACATGCTCTGCAACGACGCCCTCGAGAGCCCCCAATACCGCTCCTCGGACCTGCTCCGCGCCGCCTTCAACTGGCTCCTCGATCGGGAGTACCGGATCAAGGTGACCGAGCGGGACCCGGACTTCCGGTACCTCCCCCTCGACCGCCCCGAGGGCGTGGCCTGGGTCATGAATGTCGCCCAGTACTTCCTCCCCCTGGGCGCGCTCCTCGCGGGCGCCCTGGTCTGGTGGCGCCGCATGCGCGGGAGCCGGCGAGTGACCGCGAAGACGCCCAGTCCCGAGGGGGACGCGAGATGAACCGCCTGACCACCCTGATCCTCCTCGTCGCGGTCCTCGGCCTCGGCGCGGTCGCCTACCTACAATCCGAGCGCGAGGCGCAGACCGGCCCGGCGGATGGCCTCTCCGAGGCGCTCTTCCCTGGTGTCGACCGGAGCCGGATCGCCGCGATTCGGCTGGAGAACATCAAGGGCTCGAAGCACCTGCGCTTCGAGCGCGACGTGGCGGGGCAGTGGTTCATCACCGATCCCATCGCCTGGCCCGCGGAGCAAAACCAGGTGTTGGAGATCGTTCAGGTGGTCCTGCGCAACCGCGTCGTTGCGGTGCCGGACGCCCTGGTGGACGAGGCGCGGAAGTCCTTTGAGCCGCCCGAGGGCTTCATCGAGGTGGAGGAGGAGATCGAGGGCGGCGAGCCGCGCCGCACCCGCGTCGAGCTCGGCGCGGTGGACCTCGACGGGATGCGCGTCTACGTGCGCCGCGACGGCAGGATCTTCCGAACCCTCAGGAACTTCGAGACGCCCTTCACGCTGGGGCTCAACGAGTACCGCTCGAAGCGCATCTTCGCGCTCCGCGCGGATGAGGTCGTGGCCCTGGAGCGGGTCGGCGGATGGTATGACCAGGGGGAGCAGCAGAACCTCGGGATGAGGGCCTTCCGCTCGGGGGCCGGCTGGCAGATCGATGCGCCCTCCAAGGCCCTCGGAGACCCCGAACTGTTCACCCTCTGGACCCGCTTCCTCGACCGGCTCGAGGCGGAGCGGATCGCGAGCGATCGCTCCGAGGTGGACCTGGCGCGCTTCGGCCTCGACGTCCCGTGGATGTCCATCAGCGCGACCTCCTTGACCGGCGCAGTGCAGACCATTCAGATCGCGTCCGAGGACGGGCGCGTGTTCTGCCGCCGCGGCGAGGGGGTCACCATCTTCGAGCTCGACCCGCTCGATGTCCTCCGCTTGCGGGAGCCGGTGACCAGCTTCCTGGAGGGTCGGTTCGTGCGCTTCAAGCGTGAGGACCTGACGGAGGTCCTGATCGGGCGGGGCGCCCAGTCGATCCGGATCCGGCCCGACGGAGACGACTGGCTCGTCGCCAAGCGATCGCCGGGGTTCCCCGATTACTCCGCAGATCTCCCCGGAGACCGGCGCCGGATCGAGGACCTCCTGTCGACGATCGACGATGCCCCGGTGGTGCAGTACTTCATCGACACCGATGGGGGGGAGTTCTTCCCGGTCGGTTCGCGGGATCGCGGCGTCTGGGTGGGGACGAGGGACGGCCTCGTTCAGGGCGGCGCCATCGCCGCGGCGACCCGCAACGCGGAGGGGACGGAGGTCCTCCCGCTGCTTCGGGACGGGGACAAGATCATGGGGGCCCTCGATCCGGCCTTCGGTGACGTCCTCGGGCTGTCCTTCGAGAGTCTCCTCAACCGGGAGCTCTGGACCCTCTCCAACGTGCGCCTGCGGCAGCTCCGGATCCAGCAGGGCGGGCGGGACCGGGAGTGGGTGCGCGCCGACTCGTTCGACTGGCGGCCCAAGGGCACCAAGGTCGCGGCGCGTGAGCTGGACCCGGTGCTCGACCACCTGCTCTTCCTCAAGGCCGAGCGGCACATCCCAGAGGGCGAGCGCGAGGAGCTCCTCGACCCCGTCGAGGTGCGCTTCCTGGGCGGCGACGGTAAGGCCCATGAGGCCCGCTTCGGCCGAACAGCCAGCGGGGAGGCCCAGGTCCAGGTGGGGGCGCTGCGAGCCGTGCTGGCCCGGCAGGCGCTCCTCGGCGACCTGCAGGCCATCGTGGACCGCAAGCCCGAGTGGTCAGACGACTGAGTGGTCAGACGACTGACTGCGTATCGACTGAGTCCCCACCGACTGAGTCCCCACTGACTGAGTCCCCATCGGCTCAATTCCTGGCGAGTCAGTCCCCGTCGATTGGGGCCCCCTCCTGAGTGGGTCTCCCAGCGACCGATACCGCGACCAATACCGCGGGCCATCGCCGGCCAAGGCTGCGTCGTGCCCCCCCG
>CBFHHK010000170.1:6950-10077 GCA_965655435.1 Planctomycetota bacterium
GCCTGCGGGGCGGGGCCGCTGCTGCGCGAGATCGAGGTCAGGGTCCTTCCCTGGCGGACCCCGGGACCCTACCATCCCCCTAACATGATGGGGAGCAGCAGCGAGAGCGAGGGGAGCGCGTCGGTCCGGTCCGGCGGCGAGCGGCGGGCCCGCAGGGCTCAGGGTGTGGAGGCGATCGCGCGGCGCCTCGGGACCGAGCCGCCCTGGAAGGGGCGGATCGTGCACTGGCGCGAGGCCGCGGCGCGGCCTGGGCGGACCTCTCCCTGGCCCGAGGCCCTGGACGAGCGCCTCGTGGAGGTCTTCCAGGCCCGCGGGATCGAGGAGCCCTACGGGCACCAGGCGGCGGCCATCGAGGCCGCGCTCCGGGGGGACGACGTGCTGGTGGCGACCCCCACGGCCAGCGGCAAGACCGTGTGTTACACGGCCCCGGTCCTGCAGTCTCTGCTCGAGTCCGACGGCGCCTCCCGCGCGCTGTTCCTCTACCCGACGAAGGCCCTCTCCCAGGATCAGACCGTGGGCCTCACAGGGCTGGTGGAGGAGTTCGTCTCCCGCCACGGCGACGCCACCGGAGCGAGGGACTGGCACGCCTTCACCTATGACGGTGACACGCCGCCGAGCGTACGCCGCACCCTCCGGGACCGCGGGCACATGGTGCTGACGAACCCGTACATGCTGCACCAGGGCATCCTGCCCAACCACGCCAAGTGGGCGGAGCTGTTCCGCGACCTCCGGTACGTCGTCGTGGACGAGGTGCACACGCTGTCCGGGGTCTTCGGCTCCAGCGTGGCGAACGTCCTCCGGCGGCTGATGCGTATCGCCCGCCACTACGGTGCGGACCCCAAGTTCCTCGCCTCATCGGCCACGGTGGCCGACCCCAAGGGCCACGCCGAGCGCCTGTTCGGGCGACCGGTGACCGTGGTGGACGAGGACGCGTCGCCCTCCGGTAAGCGCATCTTCGGCGTCTACGAGCCGCCCGTGGTCAACCCGGTGGCGGGCCTGCGGGCCAACGCGCTGGAGGAGGCGCGGGAGCTGGCCCGGGAGGTGGTGGGGCCCGGGCACCAGACCATCTTCTTCTGCGGCCGCCGCACCGCGGTCGAGGTGCTCACCCGCTACCTGAAGGAGAGCGCGAAGCAGCTCGGGCTGAAGCCGAGCGAGATCCGCGGCTATCGCGGCGGGTATCTGCCGGACATGCGGCGCGAGATCGAGTCGGGGCTCAAGGAGGGCAAGATCAAGGTGGTCGTCTCCACCAACGCCCTCGAGCTGGGCGTGGACATCGGCGCCCTCGACGTGGCGGTGCTCGTGGGCTACCCCGGGAGCCAGGCCAGCTTCTGGCAGCGGGCTGGCCGGGTCGGGCGCCGCGGGAAGTCGAGCTTGGTGATCCAGATCGCCCGCAGCGAGCCGGTGGATCAGTTCCTCGTCCATCACCCCGAGTTCCTGTTCGAGGCTCCGCGGGAGCGCCTTGGCGTCGACCCCGACAACCTGGTGCTCCTCAGCGAGCACGTGAAGTGCGCGGCCTTCGAGCTGCCCTTCCGTGCCTCGCAGGAGGCGGACGAAGACGGCGCCGAGGTGCTGGAGCATGAGGCCGAGTTCGAGCGCGCGCCCCACGTCCCGGAGATCCTGGACTACCTCTCCGATGAGTCTGGCTTCCTGCACCGTCGGGGGGAGACCTGGTACTGGATGGCGGACGCGTACCCGGCTCAGGACGTGTCCCTCGCAGGCGGGGACATCGACAACGTGCTCATCCTGGAGCAGGGCACGGAGCGCGCCATCGGTGAGACGGATCGGGAGTCCTCCATCACCACCGTGCACGAGGGCGCCATCTACCAGGTCCAGGGCGTCACGTGGCGGGTGGAGCGATTCGACTACAAGAACCGCCGCGCCTACGTGCGTGAGGTGGAGTCGGACTACTACACGGACGCACAGACCGATACCGAGGTGCGTGTGCTGCGCCTCGAGGAGCGCTCTCGACGGGACCGCGCCGTGGCGCGCGTCGAGTCGCCCGTGTTGCCCGAGGGACCGCGCGAGGGCGAGGACTACTCGGGGTGGCGCGGCGAGGTGCACGTCACCACCGTCGCGACCCTCTACAAGAAGATCCGCTTCTACACCCGCGAGAACGTGGGGGCCGGGGACATCCACCTCCCCCCGGAGGAGCTGGACACCGAGGCCTTCGTGATGACCCTCTCCGAGCACACGGCCGATGAGCTCGGGTTGGCCGGGGGGAACCGCGGGGCCGCGTGGCGGGCCCTCGGGGATCTCCTGCGACGGGTCGCCCCCCTGTTCATTCGTTGCCAGCCCTCCGACCTCGGCCTCTCGAGCCACGTGAAGTCTCCCCACTTCGGCAGGCCCACGCTGTTCCTCTACGACAAGGTCCAGGGCGGCGTCGGGCTCGGAGAGCTGCTCTTCAACGCGCACCGGGACCTCCTCGGGGCCGCGCTGGACGTGGTGACCCGCTGCTCGTGCCCCGCGGGGTGCCCCGCATGCGTGGGTCCCACGGCGGAGGTCGGTCCCCTGGGTAAGGAGACGGTCGCGCGGCTCCTCCAGCACCTCGCCGGCGGGCCGATGCCCACGGTCGCGGACGCCGAGGACCTGGAGGCGCCGGACGAGGAGGAGCCCGCTGACTTTGGCCCGCTGCCCCGCGGTGCGGCCACGGAGGGGCTCTGAGCTCGCCGATGCAGGACGCGTTCCGCTCCAAGCTCGCCCGGCTCCGGCGCGAGGGCGATCGCCTGCGCTCCGGCGCGGCGGCGAGCCCCGCCGGCGGGAACCCCGGCGGCAAGAACCCCGGCGTGCAGGACCCCGGCGTGCAGGACTCTGCGGCCGAGGTCTCCGCGGCCGAGGACGTCGCGGCGGCGGGCTCTGCGGGGGTGAGCTCTGCCGTCGAAGGCACCGCAGCTGGAGGCACTGCAGCTGGAGGAACTGCAGCCGCAGGCGCCACAGCCGCAGGGGCCGCAGCGGCGGGCCAACCTGCAGGTGCGAGTGCATTGGCCGCGAAGCCGACGCCTCGGGATCGAGTCGGTGGGGCCCGCGCGGGTGGGGCTGGAATGCCAGAGAGCCTGAAGGCGCGCCTCGGAGGGCGCGGCGGGGGTCCGGCGTCACGTACCCCGGCGAGCGGCGCCGTGCGCGGCGCGGG
>CBFHHK010000171.1:0-4295 GCA_965655435.1 Planctomycetota bacterium
ACCCACCCCTCACCGCGGACCTCCAGCTGGGTCGACTTGCCCCTCGTCCTGGAGCCTGGTCAGAGAGCGCTCCTGGAGGACCTCGCGGAGGCGTGGGGCGTGGGCCTCACGGCCGCAGCGACGCAGGCGATCACCCACTCCCTGGCGCGGCGGCCACCGAAGGCCCCAGGGACCACCACCGCTTCGCCCGACACGGCCAGGTCCGCAGCCGTGAGCCCCACGGGCCCCGACCCACAACTCGACGCACAACTCGACGCACAAGAGGGCACAGGCTCTGTCGAGGCGGCGCCTACTCCCCGTGAAGATCCCGGCCCGCGGGCAGCGCCTGCGCGCGCGGTCACCGAGCACCTGCGCCTCCGAGAGGACCACTTCGAAGGGCTTACCGGCCTCGCCCGCGAATCCGGGCAGAGCGTGTCCGAGATGGCCCTCTCGATCATCGCGGCGGCCCACGCTCGCGAGGGTCGGTCGTCCTGAGGGCCGACACGCACTCCTTCTGCACGACTGGTCCTGCGCGACTGGGTCCTGCGCGACCGGGTCCCGCGCGACTGGGTCCTGCGCGACCGGGTCCCGCGCGACTGGGTCCCGCGCGACTGGGTCCTGCGCGACTGGGTCCTGCGCGACTGGGTCCTGCGGGCACCCACCAACCGCGCCCCACCCACCAGGCGCTGTCGTATCGGAGGACTTCTCCTCCGGGACCCTGCCCAACCTGCCGGCTGGCATCACGCGCAGCCTCATTCCGAGTTTGAGCGACCCCGCGAGCCCTGGAGTCCACCGCGGATGGCAACCTCATCCGTGGCCCGCAGAGCGCATCCAACCCGCCCGGCTCGAACGTCGCCAACATGCCCATGAGAGACCCCCAGATGCCCCCTCGTATGAAGATTGGTGAGGGGCGGATCAGCGGCGCCGTCTCGATCGTCTTCGGCGCCATCGCCGTCGGCGGCGTGCTCTGCTTTCACTTCCCCGAACTTCTCACCACCCCTGAGTTCCGGGCGCAGTACGACGTGGAGGTCCTCCGCGGCGTTCTACTCGGCTGCATCTTCGTCGCGTACGCGAGCGCCCTGAGGAGCCTGATCGCCAACTCCAACAAGCGCGCCGGCCTGGTGGGAGGCGCGCTCGCCACCACCTCTCTGCTGCTGGGTGGCGCGGGCGTCAAGGTCGGCGCGGTGCCGGAGACCGGCTTCTACCTCAGCCTCGACTGGCTGCTCCTGGACCTCATCGCCATGGCGCTGATCTTCGTCCCCTTGGAGCTCTTCCTCCCGAAGCGCGCGGATCAGACGCGCTTCCACCCGGAGTGGCGAACCGACCTCGCCTACTTCGTCGTGGCCCACCTGTTCGTCCAGGGGATCGCGGCCATGAGCGAGCGACCGGTCCGGCTCTTCCTGACTGGCTTCGCGGATGGCCTTGACAGCCTGCGCGACACGGTCGGAGGCCTCCCCTTCGTGCTGCAGCTCTTCCTGGCGCTGCTCACCACGGACCTCTTCCAGTACGGCCTCCACCGCATGTTCCACGCGGTGCCGTTCCTCTGGAGGTTCCACGCCGTGCACCACAGCACGCGCTCCATGGACTGGCTCGCGGGCTCGCGGCAGCACCTCGTGGACGTCGTCGGCACGCGCATCTTCGTCTACCTACCCCTCTTCGTCCTCGGCTTCTCCCCCGGCGTGTTCTACACCTACGTCGGGATCGTCGCGGTCCATGCGGTGCTCAACCACACGAACGTGCGGTTCCGCTACGGGCCCCTGGAGTGGCTGATCGTCTCGCCACGAATCCACCACTGGCACCACGCCCACGACCCGGCGGCCTACGACAAGAACTTCTGCGTCCACTTCTCGTGGATCGACCGCCTCTTCGGCACCTACTACGCCCCCGGAGACCAGTGGCCCGACCGCACCGGCCTCGATGACGCCGCCTTCCCCAAGGGCTTCCTCGCCCAGCAGGTCGATCCCTTCGTGAGGGACCCCTTCAAGGGAGCCCCCTCCGGCCCTCAGTCCACTCGCTGACCCGGGCCGCGGGCGCCTGTCTCCGAGCCCGTCCCCGAGAACCCGTCGTCACTTCTCGGGGGCAGCGCGGTCCTCGAGGACACCGTCGAGCCACTGGAAGGCCGCGGGCAGCGCCTCGGCGACGATCAGGAGGTGTTCCGTCCCGGGCTCGATCACGAGGCGCCGGTCGGCCGCGCCGCTGCCGTCGAGGGAGGCGTGGAGCGCCTCGACCCCGGAGCGTCCGAAGTCGCGCTCGCCGGCCGTGGCGTAGAGCGGCACCTCGGCCCAGGGCGCGGGGTCGCGCTGGGAGCCGCCCCCGCCCATGGCCACGAAGGCGCGGTAGGCCGCGGGGTCCTTGGACACGAGGCGCTGCCCGACGCCGGCCCCCATGGAGTGTCCCAGCAGCAGGACCTGCTCGCGGTCGAAGGGCAGGCGCCCCTCGAGGCCGTCCAGCACCGCCTTCGCGGACGTCCCGAGCGGGCTCACCCGCGGCGCGACCATGAGCCACCCGCGCTCCTCGCAGAGCCGCGCCGCGAGGCCCGCGCCATAGGCGTCGAAGAACATGTTCTCGCTCCCACCCATGCCGTGGAGGGCCACGACGATCGGTCCGGGCTGTGTGGGGTCATAGGTCGACGGAACGAGGAGCCGCACCGCGGCGGCCCTTCTCCCCACAGGCACCGAGAGCCAGTGCTGCCCGCGCGCGCCCGTCCCGAACCACGGCTCGCCCGCCGCCGCCGCCGCCGACATCGCCTCGGCCTCGGCCAGCAGTCGCGCGGCGGGGAAGTCGGTCTCCTCGGTGGAGCCCGCCGCCAGCGACTCCAGCAGCTTCCGCCGCGCCTTGAGCGTCCGCGCCTCGAGCGCCGGCGCGTCCTTGGGGAGCGGCCGGGCGAGGGCATCGAGGCGCGCCCGCAGGTCGGGCACCCTGGCCAGGGAGAGGGCTCGCTCCACGGGCTCTCCATCTCCGACGCGGAGCGACACCTCCACCACCAGGTCACCCCGGGGCGCCGCCTCCGGGTCCGGCCATCGAAACGCCACGCTCGCGGGCGCCTCGCCGCCGACCCGGAGCGGCTCCGGGCCCTCGAGGAGGATGCCTCCACACCGTGCCTCGACGGCGAGCGGCGCCCCTGGAGCCTCTCCGTAGAGCCACCCGATGACGAGCTCGACGCCGGGGTCCGAAGCGTCGAGCAGCCGGCGACGGGGGTGCACGCGAGCCGCGTCCAGCGGGTGCACCGACGCTCGCCCCTCGAGCGCCGCCAGAGCCTCCCCAAGGGAGGCGCCGACCGCCGGGCTGTCGAACCGGAAGAAGCGCTGCACCGCCTCCTCGACGTGAGGTAGGGCGCGGGCGCGGCGGTCCGCGTCCTCGGTCCCCATCCACGCCAGCTCCACCGCGCGGGTGCGCCACGCGAGATCGGCCCGCAGTGCAGAGTCCTTGGCCCCCCTCTGTTGGGGGCGAGCCATGACTTCAGAGCCGAGCGACAGCTCCGGGCCTGGGAGGGGCGAGACGCCCAGGGCGCCAGCGCCCAGCACGAGAGTGTGGAGGAGGGTGGTGATCACGGCCCCATCCTGCGATCCCGGCAGCCACGGGGGAAGCCCGTTCGCGGGCCCCCGGTCCTCGGGCTCCCGGTCCTCGGGCCCCGGTCCTTGGGCTCCCGGTCCCAACGCCGTCGACATCACGTCGAAGATGTGTCCTCTGGCGATCCAACCCTCGTCCTCACCACGCTTGCGGCGGCACGGCCAAGATTCTCGCCACCCCTGCAATACGATGACGTGTTCCCCGAAGAACCAGGGGCCGGCGCCAACACCGGACGCCCCCCCAACCAACGAAATGTCATGAATGCCCTCCGCCTCGCCTGCGTGGTCCTCACCCTGCTGCTCCTGCCCGCGTGCCTCGTCACCAAGGGAACGTCCAACAAGTCCAGCGGCACCTATGTCAGCTCCGACACCCTGGCGCAGATCACCGACGGGGAGTCCGAGGCCTTCTTGGTCGACCTCCTGGGCGAGCCCAGCCGGCGGATCGAGAAGGCCAACGGAACCGTGGTGCTGCTGGCCTGGGATTGGGAACGGAAGGTCTCCCGCAAGGGCGCCGTCCTCCTCGTCTTCGCGGGAGGCAACGAGGACGAGCAGCGAGCGACCACCTGGGTTCGCCTCGAAGACGGGGAAGTGACCCTCGTCTGGCAAGACACCGGCGCGGAGTGAGCTCTCGACGGGCCAACGCTCCTCGACGCTCCGCCCTTCCACCCAGCGCCCAACCGGGGCACCGGTCGTTCAAGGACGAGGACGACCCCGCCCCAAGCCATCAGCCCATGCCCCGGCGGCGCG
>CBFHHK010000171.1:4393-7590 GCA_965655435.1 Planctomycetota bacterium
CACGACCCGCCTCCCCCTTGAACGATCTCATCGACCGCTTTCTCGCCAGCGGCCCCTACGCCGTGGTCGGCGCCTCCCGGGACCGCACCAAGTTCGGCAACCGCGTCCTGCGCTGCTACATGGAGCAGAATGAAGTGGTGCACCCGGTGCACCCCGCCGGCGGCACCATCGAGGACCTCGACGCAGCCGAGTCGCTGCTCACGCTCCCCGAGCAGGTGCCGCACGTCTCCGTGGTCACGCCGCCGGCCGTGACCGAGGCCGTGGTCGAGGAGGCGGGCCGCGCCGGGGTGGAGATCCTCTGGATGCAACCCGGCGCAGAGAACGAGGCTGCCGTGGCCCGCGCGGAGGCCCTCGGAATGGGCGTCATCCATGGGGGCCCCTGCCTCCTGATCGACCTGCCGCGGCTCCGGCGCTAGACGCCTCACAAGAGGTTCAAGGCCTCCTTGCCCGCCATGGCTCGAGGCTAGCCCGCCTGCAGGCTCGGGGCCTCAAGCTCGGGCCCTCAGGCTCAGGCCCTGGGGCCACTCGGCCGTGGGCTGGCGAGCCTGGAGACCTCGCTGGCCGGTTCGGGGCCATCGCAGGACCGGGGCTGCCCCCCGACTCAGACGCGGACGGCTTCGCGCGCCGGATGGTGCCCCGGACAGTGCCCCGGACAGTGCGGCTGGCTCTGCGCTGGACTCGAGGTCCGGCGGAGGGGCCCCTCGCGACCCATCGCGATCGGTGGGGTTTGCGCCGTGGTGGCCAGGACCGCTACCCTCCTTCGGGTGCGGCGACACGCGCCGCAGCCCACCGCGCCGTCCATGAATCGCCCTGCCCCCAACCCCACCCTGCGCCGACTGGGGTTCAGCCTGGCGCTTGTCGCCGCGCTCCTGAGCGTCTCCCTCGGCGTCCTCGTGCTCAGCTGGAAGCGTGACATCACCCGGGAGCTGGAGGCCATCGAGGCCTCCGGTGCTCCACAGGCCCCATCGAGCGTCGCCACCCCATCCGGCGGCGGCCCCCCCTGGTGGGCCGGGGACGAGATCGATGACCCCGTCGCGGACCTCGGGATCCTGGACCCCGTCGCCCTCGCCGCGCTCCTCCAACGACCTGACCCTGACCTCGCGCCCTTCTCCAGGCCGCTCCTCGAGGACCTCGCCGCCCTGTACGAGCGCGAGGCGGAGGCCGGATGGTCCGTCGATGACCTGTGGCTCGAAGCCCTCGAAGCTCGGGGCTTGCTCTCCATGCGCAACGGATGGGCCCGCCCCTCCGAGGAGCGCCTGTTGATCGCCCAGGTGGAGCACGCTGCGGCGGGCCAGCTCCTCGAACGCGTGGAGCGCGCCTGCTCAGGGTTCCCGTTCGACGGCAGGGCCTGGCTCGACGACTGGCTCGCGAGCGACGCCCCGGTGCCCGTCCCCCTCTCCGTGATGGGGCCCCTCGGAGCCCAGCGCGCCGTCGGCCGGAGCGCCACGCTCGCTGCGCTCGACGGCGACCTCGACGAGGCGCTCGCTGCCCTGCGCCTGGGCTTCTGTGCCGCCCGTGCCTACGAGCAAGCCCCCGGCCTCCTCCACGGGCTGACCTGGATGCTCCAGGTCGACCTCGCCACCAACGCCCTCCTCGCTGTGGCAGCGCTGATGCCGGAGGCGGACCTCACGGAGTTCGAGGGGGAGGTCGCCGCGCTGGATCCACAGGGGCGGCTGAACCGCGCGGTGGCAGAGGAGCGCGCCCTGGGCCTCCGCGTCTTCGAGGTGGGGTATCGCCCGGGCGGACTCGATTGGTGGACCTCGCCCTTCAGGTCCCTCGGCCTCTGGCTCTTCGAGAGCAACGACGAGCGCGTCTTCCTGAAGACCTATCGCGAGGCCCTTGAGGCCGCGGGTGCGCCCTCATTCTCGGGCCGGGCTGCCCTGTCGGAGACCATGCAGGGCCTCGAGGACGAATCCCTCGCGCTGCGCTCCCAGCTCATCTTCCCCGCGGTCGTTAGCGCGTTCGACGCCGCGGCCGGGGTCCACGCCACCGCCACCCTCGCCTCGGCGGTCCTCCTCGGCCGCCGCGAGGGCGCCGACGCCGCGCGCGCCTGGCTCGAAGACCGGCGGGACCCCTTCTCGGGCGAGCCCTACCGGACCGAGGTTGGCACCAAGGGAGCGCTTCGTGCCTGGTCGGTGGGTCCCGACGCCCGGAGCGGCCCCGTCGAAGGCCGGTCCGTGGACGAGGCGGACGACCTCGTGGTCCTGATCCCCGACCGCTAGGGGCGGAGTCATGGAACGCCCGAACATCGACCGGAGAGCCCGCGCGGTGCGCCGCGTGCTCGTCATCGAGGGTCTCTGCAACCTGGCTCTCGCGCTCACGGAGCTCAGCGTCGGACTCATGACGGGCTCCTGGGTGCTGGTCGCCGACGCCATGCACTCCGCCACGGACCTCGCCAACAACGTCGTGGCCTGGTTCGCCATGCGGGTGGCCGGCGCCCCCGCCGACGACGGCCACCCCTACGGCCACGGGAAGTTCGAGATCCTCGCCGTGTTCGGGCTCGCCACCCTGATGGGCGTCCTGGCCCTTGAGATCCTCCTGGGCGTCCTCCGCGGCGGGACCGCCGAGCCGGTGACCACCGGCCCGCTCAGCCTCGCGGTCGCCTGCGGCGTCATGGTGCTCCAGCTGGGCCTCGCCTACTGGCAGAATCGCCAGGCCCAGCGGCTGGAGTCCGAGCTCCTCCACGCGGACGCGACCCACACCCTCGCTGACACGGCCACCACCCTCGCGGCCATCGTCGGCTGGCAGATCGCTGCCCGCGGCTTCCCGTGGCTCGATCGCGTGCTGGCGGTCGCCGTGGCGGTCTTCGTCCTGGCGCTCGCCTTCCAGCTCTTCCGCCGGGCGATCCCGATCCTCGTGGACGGCGCGGCCGTGCCGCCCAACGAGCTCATCGCGGTGCTCAGGACCGTCGAGGGAGTCGCAGGGGTCGGCCAGGTCCGCAGCCGCTGGGACGGGACCCGGCGAACGGCGGACGTCACCGTACGGGTCGACCCAGGCCTTGATGCGGTCCAGGCCCATGACATCGCCGACGAGGTGGAGGCGAGCCTCACCCTCCAGCTCGCCTTCGACGAGGTCCTCGTCCACGTGGAGCCTGACGTCGGGTGAGGTCCCCAAGACGAAGGCCCATGACCGACCGAACCTGGGCCGCCTCCTCGGCTCGTCCGCTCCATCGGTAGAGTCGAGGGGGCGCCCCCCCC
>CBFHHK010000171.1:7689-10036 GCA_965655435.1 Planctomycetota bacterium
CCCCCCCCCAAGCGCCTACCTGCGTCCACCTGCGCCCCATCCCCATGGCCTTCCTCTTCCTGAGCTACCTCGCCACGTTCGCGTGCGTGATCCGCGGGCGGCGCTCCGCCGCCCTCGCGGGCCTCGCCATCAGCACGGTGCTGAGCATCGCCATGTTCCTCCACCACACGACCTCGGGGCTGGAGCTCAACTTCTGATGGAGAACCGCCCGCTCCTCTACACCGTGAACAGCGCGTGCATGCTGGGCCTCTCGCTCGTGCTCGTGGGCGCCTTCTACTTCCAGTACGGGCTCGGAGAGACGCCCTGCCCCCTGTGCCTGCTCCAGCGCCTGGGGATGCTCGGCGTCATCCTCGGCCTGTCCCTGAACACGGCCTTCGGCTTCCGCAGGGAGCACGCGGCCGTGGTCATCGGGGCCGCCCTCGTGGGCGGGTCCTTCTCCGTCCGGCAGGTCCTCCTGCACATCGCCCCCGTGCCCGGAGAGCCCACCGGCTACGGCTCCGCCGTCCTCGGCATGCACCTCTACACCTGGGCGGCGATCGTCTTCCTGACCACGATCGCCGGGACGGCCGTCTTCCTCTGCCTGATCCGAGACGAGCCGGCGGGAACCGTGCGCCGCCCCACGCCCTTCGACCGCGGCGCGCTCCTCTTCGCCACCTTCCTGTGCCTCTCCAACGCCCTGGCGACCTTCCTCGAGTGCGGCGTGGGGGCCTGCTGCGAGAATGGCCCCTGCCCCTGAGCGCAAGAGCCAGGGGCCTGCCAGCGGGGCGGAGCCCTGGCCGTCGATTCGGCTGGCTTATCGAGCCGCATGGCACCAATGCGGAGAGGACCCCGCGAGCAGACGTAGCCTTTGCCAGTGCTCCACCTGCACCCGCGGGACCCGGAGCACGCCACGTCTTCCCGACCCCGGACCCATTGAAATGAAACGCTCTTCCCGAATCGCTCGCTCCCTCCAAGCCCTCACCCTGGCCTTCATGCTCCCCGTGGGTGCGGGCTGCCAGGGCTGGACCATGGACTACGGCAAGCCCGCCGCCCAGTTCGAGGCCAACGACGCCGTCGCGATCGCCCAGGAATACCTCGGGGAGAAGGTCAGCGTGCGCGGCGAGGTCCTCTCCGTGGACGTCTCGAGCCCCGAGGACTGCGTCGTCGAGCTCCAGGGGGGCGTCACCGCCCGCTTCGGGGCCTTCAAGGCCGCGGCCGAGACCTGCACCGTTGGCACCGTGGTCTACGTCGACGGCATCGTGAAGGCCGGGAGTTCGCAGGGCGTCACCCTCGACCCCGCCTTCGGCAGGGACCCCGAGGCCCCCTTCGAGCCGCAGAAGCCCTGACCCACCACGGCTTCCCCCTCCACGGGCCCGGCTGATGGCTTCGCCGGCCAGCCCACGTCCGACCTCACGGACGCGGTGCGGCTGACCTTCGAGTCGGCCGCATCGCCTGGTCCGCTAGCCGCCCCGGCGCCCCGTGCGGTGGAGCCTGCGCTCGAGCCAGGCCCAGATCCCGAGCCTGTCCATGGGCGCGTTCAGCCAGCCCGTGGTGATGCAGTACGACGAGTCGAATCCTCCCGAGTGGTGAACGGCGTGCCGCTCGGGGGTGATCACGACGCCCAGCGCCTGCATCCACCGCGCGAGGCGCGGCGGGCGCTCCATGTGCGCCCACCGGTGGAAGAGGTTGGTGCAGACGCCCCCGACCATCGCGCTCAGGATGAGCCCGCCGGCCAGGAGCGTGAGCGGTGAGCCCGACGCGAGGTCGAGCAGGTGGAAGGCCGCCGCCAAGGTGGGCAGCGCCAGCACGGCGGTGTTGCCCACGAGCTCGACCAGACCGTGCTCCACCATCTCCTCGGGCACCACGTGGTGCTGGCGAAAGGGAGCGATGACCCCGGGTCCGATGACCGGCGTCGTCTCCTGGAAGAAGCGGTCCCCGACCCAGTGCGCGAGCCCCGAGAGGAGGTCCGCAATGAGGTATCCGCCCACGAGCCCCGCGGCGATGGAGAGCGCCTGGGGCGCCGCGTGGGCCTCGGCCGCGAGCCGGGCCGTGAACACCAGCGCGTAGGCTGCGAACACCACGGTGGCCACCAGCTCGAGCGCCCGCTGGGCGAGAGAGTGCTGGGAGGATGGACTCACCCCCGCAGGATAGATCGACGCCGCCCTCGCCGGACCAGAAACCAGGGGCGGCTCGGCGGGGCGGGGTCCCTTGAACCTACGATGGACTCACAGGGCTCCGATCTCCACGTCAAGCGCACCCGGACGGCGGTGGCCGTCGCACGGGGAGCAGAGGACCCCTGGAGGGCGCCGCGAGCCCCCCCGCCCCGCTGAAGAGGCGTGACCTCCACATCGTGCTGAACCCCGAGCGA
>CBFHHK010000172.1:0-9998 GCA_965655435.1 Planctomycetota bacterium
CGATGCCGCTCTGGTCGAGGGTCCGGCTCCCGTCGCGCTGGACGGCGCCGCCCGAGAACAGGGTCTCGATCCCCACCGCGGCCTTGCGCACGTCGCCCGCCACAAGGGACTCGGCGACATCCCAGACCGACGCGCTGCTGTCCCAGGTCACCAGCTCCTGGATCGCCTCGGAGCCGCGCCCCACCAGCCCCTTGAGTCGGTCCTCAATGGCGTTCAGGTCATTCCCCGTGGCCGCCACCACGTAGTAGGCCTCAGCGCTGTCCAGCTTGACGCCGAGGCTGCGAGCGCGCGCGCCGCACCACTGAGCCAGCTCCGTGTTCCTCGGGTCCGGGTTCCAAGGGGGCGGGGTGTCATAGAGCCGGCGACACCCGACGATGGGCCCCTCCGCCTGCTTCACCGCCTTGGCGAGGGCGTGGTCGGCGCGCAGCTTGTCGGCAGAGAGCACGATCGCGCCCGGGCTGGCCGAGGCGATCCAGGCGAGCATCGCGTCTCGGACACCGGCAGAGAACGCGGAGGCGCGGTCGACGACCACCCGCTCCGCGTGGTGCAGCACCACGCAGCGCGAGGCCTGGAAGAGCGCCCCCGTGGAGAGGTCGTCCACCAGCCGACCCGCGGAGTAGTCCGGGTCCAGGGGATCGTGCCGACAGACCTCGAGGCCGTCCGCGCGGGCTCGCTCGCTCAGCGCCCGGACCCCGCGCTCACGGAAGTACGCCTCGTCACCACGCAGGATCGAGACCCGAGGCAGCCCCTGCTCGATGCGATGCTCGAGCTCACGGAGAGCGTCCTCGGGGTTAGGGTCCCTCGGCTTCTTCTTGCCGGCCTTCTTCTTGCGCGCCATTCAGCCCACAGCGTCGCCCGAGCGGAGCGCCATGTCGAGGGCCAGCCCGAGGAAGAGGGCCACGCCCACCCAGCCGTTGATGGTGAAGAAGGCCACGTCGACCCGGCTCAGGTCGTGCTCGCTCACCAGGCTCTGCTCCCAGCACAGCAGGCCCACGGCCGCTGCGCAGCTGATCCAGAACACCAGGCCGGTGTCGGCCCGCCAGGCGAGGAGCGCCAAGGAGAGGCCCGTGAGGACGTGCAGCAGGCGCGACAGCCGGAGCGCGCCGCCCACGCCGAGCTTGGCCGGGATGGAGTGCAGCCCTCGCCCGGCGTCGAACTCGGCGTCCTGGCAGGCGTAGATGAGGTCGAAGCCGGCCACCCAGGTCCAGACCGTGCAGAACAACAGCAGCACCGGGGCCAGGTCGCCGGAGAAGTCACCCCGGACCGCGATCCAGGCTCCAAGCGGCGCCAGCCCGAGCGCCACACCGAGGACGAGGTGTACGGCCGCGCTGAAGCGCTTGACGTAGCTGTACCCCAGCAGGACCAGCAGCACGGCCGGAGAGAGCCAGCCCGCGAGCTCGTTCAGGGCGAAGGCCCCCGCCACGAAGACCCCCGCGGAGAGGGCCACCAGGCCGCGGGCGTACCCCACGGCGAGCGTGCCGCTCGGCAGCTCCCTCCCCACGGTCCTCGGGTTCGCGGCGTCGATATCCCGATCCACGAGCCGATTGAAGGCCATCGCCGCGGTGCGCGCCGCGACGGCGCACAGGATGATCCAGCAGAGGGTCACGAGGTCCGGCGGACCGCCAGCCGCCAGCCACGCCCCCATGAGGGCGAAGGGCAGCGCGAAGACCGAGTGGCTGAACTTGACCAGCGAGAGGGTGGCGGCGACCCGGCTCACTGCCCCGCCCCGCTGGATGGCTGCTCGGACTCGTCGCCTCGCGGGGGCGTCGTCCCGGGATCGCCAGCGGGCTCCTCGAGTCCGTCCCAGCGTGCCCCCACGTTCTGCGCGACGCCGAGCCGGTCGAGCGCCTTCCCGACCACGTGCGCCACGAGGTCATCGATGCTCTTCGGAAGGTGATAGAAGCCCGGCATGCACGGCAGGACGATCCCGCCCAGGCGCACGGCGCGCAGCATGTTCTCGAGGTGGATCTCGGAGAGCGGCGTCTCCCGGGGCATCAGAAGCAGCCGCCGGCCCTCCTTGAGCGCCACGTCCGCGGCGCGCTCCACAAGGTTCGAACTGAAGCCTGCCGTCACCCGAGCGAGCGTCCCCATGCTGCACGGCGTGATGATCACGCCCCCGGTCAGCGACGTCCCCGACGCCGCCGGGGCCTCGATCGCGTCACTGGTGAACACGCGCACGCGCCCCTCCCATCCCTCCGGCAGCCCGGCATCTCCAAGCCAACCGGGCAAGGCCCCCAGGAGCTTCTCGCCGCGGACCCCCGCGTCCACCCCCAGCTCGTGCCGCAGGACCTTGCAGCCCGCCTCGGTGATGGAGAGGTCGACCTCGCAGCCGGCGCGCAGGAGCTCGATCACGAGCCGCTCCGCGTACGCGTGCCCGCTCCCGCCGGTGAGCCCGACGAAGTATCTCAGGGGTCGATCTGCGCTCATGGACTAACGGGGCAGGGCGCCGACCAGCAGCGCGAGGTTGAAGAAGGCATGCGACCAGGCCGCGACGCCGAGCCCCCGCCAGAGGAAGAGGGCCGCGAGCAGGATGCCGGCGGTGGCCCGCCAGGTGAAGACCGCCGCGTCAAAGGGCTCACCGCCCGGACCCAGCCAGCCAGTGAAGGCCTCCAGATGAAACCCGGCGAAGAGCAGCGCAGAGCCCACCGAGGCCACGGTCACCGCCCCCAGCCTCGCGGCCCCGGGGTTCGCACCTAGCCAGGTCAGGAACTGCTTGCTCAGGAGCCAGAGGACCGAGAGCGCGCCCAGTCGGAAGATGACCTCCTCGTAGGCGGCCCCGCCCATGACGAAGCCAGCTCGATCCGCCGTGGGACCCCCGCCACCGCCACCAAGCGTCATGGCTCCGACGTAGGGCGAGGCGACCTCCGCGGCGGCGAAGAGCACCGGACCGAGCACCAGCGCACCGAGCGCGCCCTCGATGAGGGTCCGCGCGAAGCGCGGGCCGAGCGCGGCCCCGTGCTCCCGGCGCACCTGGAGGTGAAACGACACCAGGGCGGCGACGAACAACACCGCGAGGATCAGCCGGCGCGCCAGCGCCACATCGGGGGCGCCGAGCCGCGTGAACGGCGAGAAGAGCATGGCCTCGGCCACCGCCCGCGGGTGACCGGGCTCGCCTGGTCCTGCGAGTTCGTAGGCCACGAACAGGGGGAGCATGGCGAGGAACCCAAAGGACACCCCGCGCGCCGGGCCGTCCACGCGCAGCGAGAGCACCTTGGTCTGGCGAACCGCCGAGACGTCCTCGTCGTACTCCTCGTCGTCCTCGTAGCTCGTCATGACCTGTTCAGTCGCGCTCATCCGTCGCCCGCGAGGACAGCGGAACGACGCCGTGATGAATACAAGCGATGCCGCGCCAGAGCCGCTCGAAGCCGCAGTCCACCAGCCCGTCCTCCTCCATCTCAGCCTGGAGCTGCTCGGGTCCCGGCCACCCCTGCACCGTGTCGTCGAGGTAGTCGTAGGCCGCTCGATCCCCGGAGAGGGCGCCACCGATTCGAGGCAAGACGTGCTCGAGGTAGGCGCGGTAGACGCGGCCAAAGGCGTCCTTGCGAGGCATGCTGAACTCGAGCACCAGCACGCGGCCGCCAGGGCGAACCACCCGCGCCATCTCCCGAATGCACCGGCGCCGATCCGCGACGTTGCGGAGCCCAAAGGCGATCGTGGCCGCGTCCGCCACCGACTCTCCAACAGGGAGCTCGAGCCCGTCCCCCTGGAGCCAGGCCATGGCCCCACCGCCACGGCGCTCCTTCGAGGGCGCGATCGCCACCATCTCGTAGGTGAAGTCGACCCCCACCACCTGGGCTCCAGCCTTCGCGAAGAGCAGCGCGAGGTCCCCGGTACCACAGGCCACGTCCACCACCGTGGACCCCGGTCCGGGCGAGCCGGCGGCCGTCATCACCTTGCGTCGCCAGCTGCGATCCACGCCGCCCGAGAGCACCCGGTTCGCGAGGTCGTACCGCCCGGCGATCCCGGCGAACATGGAGCGGACAGCGGCGGGATCCGGCACGGGAGGGTCAGGTGTGGAGGAGGCGGGACAGCGAGTGGGCCTGCAGACGCAGCCCCCTAAATGAGGGCTGCCCCCGCGATTCGCTCGCGGAGGCAGCCGGGATTCTCAGGGCCCGGTGGAACCGGGTGGATGCCCGCAAGCGGGACGGAGGGGCGCGGAGAGGACTGGGCCTCTTGCCCCCTTCCCCATCACTGGCGCCAGTAGTCCGCGAGGATCGTCACCTGCGGGACCGGAACCGACTGGATACCGGGCAGGTACGGGTCCGTGTCGAACCGCGGCGTACCCGTCACACCGAGGGCGAGCACGTCGATGACGCCGCTGCCTCCGATCGGGTTCGGCACCGACGCGAACAGGAAGCGAGGCTCCGAGGTGTTCAGGCCGCCGCCGCCGATGAGCCGGTACGAGGACTTGCTGTTGGCCGGAATCGGCGAGCCAGCGCTGAACGTGTTCGACGGTCCCGGGACGCCACCGAGGTTGCGCTGGTTGTCGAAGGCGATGTCCACCGGGATCCCCGACAGCTGGCCGAGGGCCTGGCTGAGGGACAGCGGGACGCCGTACTGCAGGTCGCGGAAGTTGGCGTTACCGGCGCCGATCTGCGTCAGCGGAATCTGACCGGACAGCGCGCTCTCGATCCGGAGACGGGAGATGGCCCCGACACCGAGGTTGCCGGGGTTACCGGTCGCCACGTCGATCGGGCCCTCGTGGACCACGTAGACCGAACCGTCGAGGTTGATCGGGTCGATCTGGATCTGCTTGGGCGCCTGGAAGTCGAACGGGAGGATGCCGACGACGTCGTCGAAGCCCCAGCCGTTCACGCCGTTCGGACCGGACTCGAAGAGCGCGACGGTACCGGAGCGGTTGAGGGCGTAGGCGAAGTAGACGCCTCGCAGGAAGGAGAAGCCAAGCATCCGCGGGGTGATGCAGACCTCGAACGGGCGGTTCAGCTGCGAGTTGATCGTCCGGCGCACGTCGAGCGTGGCGGCGGCGATGATCGACATCGTGTTGCTCAGCTCGTTGGTGACGAGGATGTCCTCGTTCGTGGGCTCGAACGCGATGCCGCGGGGCGAGTTGCCCACCTGAACGGTCCGGATGACCTGGTGGAACTGGGCCGACTGCGGGTTGATGTCCACGAAGGTCACCGTGTCCGCGAGCTGGTTGCTGATCGCCAGGAGGTCGATGTTCGGACCCATGGCCATCGAGGTCGGGTCGGGAACTGCGATGCGCTCGAGGACCGTCATGCGGTTCGAGTTGAACACCACGATCTCACTGCGCGGCCGGTCTGCCACGTAGAGGAAGTGGCCGACCTGCTGACGCATCTGGTACTGCGTGCAGTTCTGCGACTGGGTCTGACCGAAGCTCGGCCCGAGGAAGAACAGGTTCTGCTCGAGGGTCAGCAGGCCCGTGGGCGGCGTGTTCGTCGACGGGACCGGGAACGGGTTGCCGGAGACCAGCAGGTTGTTCGTGATCGTGTCGATGGACGTCGGCTCGTTACCGCCAATGAAGGGCGACACGCACTGGGGCGGGAAGGCCAGGGTCGGCGGGTTGGGGTGCGGAGCCCACGAGATGATGTTCTCGTAGCCCGGGTTGAGCCCGCCGAACTGGTTGACCTGCGCCGGGGCGAGGGTGTTCGGCTGGTTGCCCTGGACCGAAGCGATGACCTTGAGGCCGTCGAGCGCACACACGTTACCGCCGCCGGCCTGGCAGCCGAAGGGCGGCGGGGCGTTCCGGAGGGTGCCGTCCAGCGCGTGACCGATGTGCATGTCCGTCACCGTGCTGAGCAGCGGCGCCCGGACGATGAGGTCCTCGAGGCTGCTGTCCCTCGTCAGGGTGAAGACACCAGCAGAGCCGCCGTTCACCGTGCACTCGCCCGGGTTGAGCAGGGGCCGGATGGTGGGGTTCTGGGTGACGTTCTGGTCGTACGGGAAGCGCGACTCACCCGCGAGCGGGAAGGGCTGCGACGTGACCGGGTTGCCCGTCGACTGACCGAAGCCGTTGAGGTCGAGGACGGAGAGGCCGGGCGAAGCACCGCCGCGCGCCACGTAGATCGTGTCCGGGGAGACCGGCGCGTTCACGAGGCCAGGACCTTCACCCGTCTCGAAGAAGCTCGTCGTCCCGAGGACGTTGACGTTCGGCTGGAACCCGCCGGCGCCGTTCGGCACCTGGCTGAAGTCCTCGATCTGGTCCGTCGCGAGGTTGATGTCCACCCGCGAGAAGGTGCCACAGGTCAGGAACTCCGGCCCCTCGCCGGGGAAGGAGAAGCCCGGGAAGAGCTCGTACGTCGAGAGGTCGAACGGGCTCACAGGGAGCGCGGTGAACGGCATCGTCGTGATCGACGTCGGCGGACCGAACGTGATCTGGAACGCCGAGGACAGCGAGGGCGGGTTCACCCCGGCGATCTCACCCACCGAGTACGGCTGAACCGGCTCCGTGAAGCTGACGCGGATGGGCGTCTGGGGATCCACGTCCGTATCGCCGTTCGTGGGCGTGATCAGCGGCGCCGACTGGGGCGGCGGCTCGGTGATGACCTCCGGGGAGAGGGTGTCGACGCCGACCGTCGCCGACGCGAGCACCGCGTCAGACAGCGTCCGACCGTTGGTGGCGAGGAGCGCCTTGCTGGCCGAGAAGCGGATCTGCACGTTCGCGGGGAACGTGTCGAAGGTGTTGAGGTCGTTGTCGTCGTCCGCGACGAACACGATGGTCTTGTCCGACACAAGATCAGCGGCGTTCGGCACAAACGAGTTCACCCCGGGGAAGCCGTTCGCCTCGGGCACGAGGGCGAGCAGGAAGCCGGGGTTGGCCGGATCCTCTTCCACCCACTGCACGAGGTTCAGCTGCGGGGGGCTGCCGGTCGCAGGACCCACGAGGGTCTTGCCGCCGATGAACACCCGGCCGTTGGCCGGAAGCGATGCACCACTGAACGGGTCCAGGGTCGTCACGCCGACGGCGCCCGAGAGGGTCGGGCTCGACGGGCTCGGGTTGACCACCGAGAACGGATCGAGGACCTGGGTGAAGTTGGCATACATGAAATGGTTGCCAGCATCACCGTTGGGCAGCGTCGCCGTCGGCTCGAAGAACGGCGTCGGGAGGATCGGGTTGCTCCGCGTGACGTTGTTCTGGATGTCCTCGTTCGTCCGAATGGCGATGACCTGCCCCGTCGGATCCCCGGTGGACGTGAGCTCGGGCACACGGTGCGGGAGCAGCTGCCCGAAGCCGTTACCGACCTCGTTCAGGCGCAGCAGGGCACCGGAGCCGGACACACCGTCTACGGACGCCTTGCCGCCGCCGCATCCGGCGACCAGTGCGGTCATGGCGAGTCCCGTGGCGAGCGTGCGGGCGATGGGCCTGGAGTGGGCCGCGCCGGCAAATTTGACTTCTTCGTGCATGAAGAGCATCGGGGGGGGTTGTTGCCATCGGGGTGAGAACCCGCTGGCGTACGGCCTCGAGGGCCGAACAGTCGGAGTGAAGGACCGCCTCCAGATGGCGCAGGGAGCGCCGGAGAAGCGGTTGGAATCTGGGGGGACGCGCGACGAGGGTCAACTCCCGTGCCACCCGCCTTCAAACCAGAGGCTCGGGGGCGAAGACTCGGGACCGCAGCAGACGGATAAAGATCAGTCTCACCTTGCGGTTACGAACGGTGCGCGCGAATCGAAAAGAGCGTCCGAGCCAGCGCCCACCATGGGAGGCGTCGGCCGTGAAGTGTGCGGAACCGTTGCATCCGAGCGGCCGATGCCGCCCCTGAGTGGTCAGAGGCGCACACACGACCGCAGGTTCAGACCCGCGACACCGCCATAGTTTGGGAATGCGCTTGGGTGGTGTCAAGGCAGGCCCGCGGTCTGCCCCGGCACCCCGGAAGGCTCTATTCGGGCACTCGGGCACCTCGCTTGCCCGGTCTGCGCGGTTCAGCCCGTCGGTTCCCACCGCTGGGCCCACCGCTGGGCCCACCGCTGGCCCCGCCCTTGCTCCACCCATGGCTCCACCCATGGCTCTACCCATGGCTCCGACCACCCCGGTCTCCGGCCTGGGCACCGACGCACCCGACCATTTCGCAGCCGAAGCATCGTCCGCCGGCCCCGGGCGGGGCGCCCGGCCTCACCGGCCAGAGGAGATGAAACCACCCCCGACGCGATCTCCGAGTGTCTCCCCCGTCGAGGCCCCAGCAGGAGGCCCCGCAGCAGGCTCAGCAGCAAATTCAGGGGGTGACCCGCAGAAGGCCCACAAGCAGGCCCAGATCCGGGTCCTCGGACCGGCTCTGAAGGAGCCCCAGCGGAGTTCGCCTCCGCGCGGCTTTCCGGTCAGGCCTTAGAAAAGGCCCGTCCCACGCCGCACGCAGGTCCACCGATGCCGCGACAGAGGCTGAACGGGCCGACGCCCAACGGCAACCTGACGGCCCAGGCCTTGCCCCGAGGGAGCCCTTCCTGGTGGCCACAGCCCCGCTGACGGAGGCACCTCGAAACGGGTCGGGGTCCGCCGATGGACCCCCGGGCGCGGCGTCTTTACCGGGGCTTGGCGCACTCCGACCCCACCGGCCAGGCCGCCGGCATGGGCGAGGCGCTGACGGGCAAACGGGCCGGCGAGGGGGCTGGCTCCTTCGCTTGTGACGCGCCAGCCGCTATCCTCGGGGCCATGGAAGGCGGGGGATTGGATCAGGACGGGGCGATGCCCCAACGAGGGACCGACCCCCAACCTGCGCAGCCCTCTCCTGAAACGCCAGGCGGATCGGGGGACCACGTCTTCAACCCTTCGGCGCTCGAGGACCTCGGGACGCCGGACGCCAGGGGCGCCTCGGCCCCGGAGCGGGTCACCGAGGTCGGCCTTCGCCCTGTGGCGCTGGCGGAATTCGTCGGCCAGGGCGGTGTGGTCGAGAACCTACGGGTGCACCTCGACGCGGCCATGGAGAGGCAAGAGCCCCCGGACCACGTTCTGTTCAGCGGCCCACCGGGTCTGGGGAAGACCAGCCTCGCCCGGATCATGGCCGGCGAGCTCGGCACCAGCCTCCAGCCGACCTCGGGGCCCGCGCTGGACAAGCCGCGAGACCTGGTGGGGCTGCTCACCAGCCTCAAGCGCGGCGACGTCCTCTTCATCGATGAGATCCATCGCCTCCCCATCGCCGTCGAGGAGTACCTCTACACCGCGATGGAGGACTTCCGGGTCGAGATGACCCTCGACAGCGGCCCCCATGCCCGGATCCTCCCGATCGAGCTGGAGCCCTTCACCCTCGTGGGCGCCACGACGCGGGAGGGGCTGCTCTCGGCGCCCTTCCGCGCGCGCTTCGGCCTGTCCCTCCGACTGGACCCCTACCCGGCCGAGGAGCTCGAGCAGATCGTCCGGCGCGCCGCGGGCATCCTCAGGGTTCAGATCGACGACGAGGCCGCGTCCATCCTGGCGGCGCGCAGCCGCGGAACCCCGCGCATCGCGGGCCGCTTCCTCAAGCGCGTCAGAGACCGCGCGCAGGTGGACGGCAACCGCGCCATCGACGCGCAGCTCGCCGAGGCGACGCTCCGGAGCATCGGGGTGGACGGGCACGGGCTCGAGGAGATGGACCGACGCATCCTCCGTTGCCTCGCAGACCACGCTCCGCAGCCCGCAGCGTTGAAGACCATCGCCGCGGTGGTTGGGGAGATGGAAGACACCATCGAGGATGTCTTCGAGCCGCACCTCCTGCGATCCGGCTTCCTCCGCAAGACGCCCCGCGGACGCATGATCACCGAGCAAGGCCTGCACCTGATCGGCGCGGAGCCCCCGGCGACATCCAATCCCGGCGGCCTGCCCTTCACCACTTGATCTCGCGGCTCCTCCACCCGGTCCGTCGCTCCCGCCGGCGAGGCGGCCTGCGGCAGGGCTCGCCGCGGAGCTCGCCGCCGAGCTCGCTGCTGGACTCGCCCTCGCGCCGGCTCTCGGGCTCGCTGATGGGGCTGCTGCTCTGCGTGCTGCTCGGGGCGACCAGCTGTGCGCCGCGCTACGCATCGCTCGGCGCCGAGCCCACCGGGACCGGCGCGGC
>CBFHHK010000173.1:0-9929 GCA_965655435.1 Planctomycetota bacterium
CCCGTGATGCAGTGCGTTCGGCCCAGCGCGGTCAGCCCAGCGCGGTCAGCCCAGTGCGGTCGTTCCGGTGCTGCGTGGCGGCCCGGCCATGCCCGTGCACCTGGCGCCACGCAAGGGCTCCTCGTGAGGCCTCGGGGCAGCGGGCCCCGGGGAGTCATGGGTCGGGTGTCGTCACTCAGGCTCCCGCGAGCAGGTGCTCGGGGAGGGAGCTCTCGGCGAGCCGCGCTCGGAGGCGCTGCCAGCGCTTGCCCGCGGCCTCGGTGGAGATCCCGAGGCGCTCAGCGACCTCGCCCAGGGGCAGACCCTCGAGGCCGCAGTGGACCACGAGCTTGCGCTCCTCCTCGGGCAGGGCATCCACCTCGTGGCGGAAGGCGGCGAGGCCCTCGTCGCGGGAGAGGCGCATGGAGACCGCGGTCATGGTGTCCTGGAGCTCGCCGAGCTGCTGGATCTTGGCCGTCGTGCCTGCGCCCGCCACGTCGGCGCGACGGGTCTTGCGCACCGCCTCAAGCAGGACGTTCTTCGCGATCCGGAAGATCCAGAAGCGGAACGGGGTCGCCTCCGGATCGAAGGACTCCATCTGGCGCCACGCCCGGAACCAGACCTCTTGCACCACGTCAGAGGGATCCACGTGCTGCCGCTGCTCGGGGCGGATGCGGAACTCCGCCCAGGTCAGGAGCGCGGGCGCGATGTGCTCGTAGAGCCGCCCGAAGCTGTCGCTATCCCCGCCCTTGACCTCGGCGAGCCAAACACCGGTCACGCCGTCCAGGGGGTCGTCAGGGCGCTCGTCCATGACTGGATCCTATCGCGATCCCTCCAAAGGGCGGGCACGCCTTCTACCATCGGGGCGATGGAAGACTCTGGATCCAAGCTGGACCCCGCAGGGGGCGCGGATGAGGACGCGGTCGTCTTCGACTTCCTCTCGGATCTGATGGATGACCAGGGGGGAGCGGGGGCGCGACCCCTCGCGGTGTACCTGGCCCGCTACCCCGGACACGAGGAGGCGATCGCCTCGGAGTACCTTCGCGCGACGGGGCAGATTGAGCCGGCCTCACAGCGGATCGACGGCGTCGACCCGGATGCGGGCGAGGGCGCCGCTGGGCGCGGCGGGGCCCGGGGGAGCGCCGATGGCGGCGGGCGAGTGATCGGACACTACCGGCTCGACCGCGAGCTCGGCGCTGGCGGTCAGGGCGCGGTCTGGTTGGCCACGGACATGGGGCTCGGCCGCCAGGTGGCGCTCAAGCTCATGACGACGCCGTTCGTCACCGAGGAGCGGCGCCGCAGGTTCCGGCGCGAGGCCGAGAGCATCGCTCGCCTCGATCACCCCGGCCTCGCCGGCGTCCACGACGCCGATGTGGACGCGGAGCCGCCCTGGATCGCCATGCGTTACGTGGAGGGGACGGACCTCGCGCGCGGTATCGAGGTGGCGCGAGCGGCGCGGGCTGCCGGAGGGACAGGCGGCGGTCATCCGGATGACCTGCCGCTCATCCCGGGCGCGCGGGCCGAGCTGGCGCGGGTGCTGCGCTTCTTCGAGCGAGCGGCCCGCGCGCTGCACGCCGCCCACGAGGAGGGGCTCGTCCACCGCGACATCAAGCCAGCCAACCTGATGGTCGCGCCGAGCGGGGATCCGGTGGTGCTGGACTTTGGCCTCGCGAGGATGGCGGAGATCGAGGGCGAGTCGCCCGATCCCGCGCTGACGCGGGACGGGGAGGTCTTCGGGACGCCGGCCTACATGGCGCCCGAGCAGCTCTCCGGCGGCGCCTCGGACTCGGACGGGCGGGCCGACGTGTGGGCCCTCGGGGTCAGCCTCCACGAGGCCTTGACGGGGGAGCGGCCCTTCCACGGCGAGGGGCAGCACGGCCTGGCCCTCGCGATCCTCGGGGCGCCGATCCCCGACCCAGTCGAGCGCAACCCGGTGGTCACCGCCGAGGTCCGCGTGATCCTCGCCACGGCCATGGAGCGGGACCTCGCGCGGCGCTACCCCTCCGCCCTCGCCTTCGCGGAGGACCTCCGCCGTATCCGCGAGTTCGAGCCCATCCAGGCGCGCCCGGCAGGGCGGTGGCTGAGGCTGCGGCGCTGGTGTCGGCGCGAGCCCGCGACCGCCATCACCGTGGCCGCGTTGATGGTGGGCATCCTGTTCGTGAGCGCTGCGCTCCGCATCAACGGGCGCCTGCTCGGCGAGTCGAACGAGAACCTCGGTCTGGCAGAGGGGCGCCTACGGCTCGCCACGGCGCAGAACTACAGCAACCGCCTGGCCGAGTTCCAGGCCCGCTCTCCAGCGGGTGCGCTGGCCCTCGCGCTGGAGGCTCACGAGCTGGTCGATACGTGGTGGACCCGCTCCGGGGTCCTCGGCCCCCTGCAAGAGACCTCGCTGGACCTGGTGCTCGAGGTCCCGGAGGGACGCGCGTGGGACGCGGAGACCCTGCGGTTGGCGGAGGGTGAGGCGGTGCTGACCGGGTCCATGGGCGGCTTTGTCTCGCTCTTCGATCTGGACACCGGCGATGTGCTCGCGCGCCGGCGGCTGGCCGCCGGCGGGGCGGCGCCCGGGGACATCCGGCAGGTGGAGGTGCTCGGGGATGAGCGCTCGGCGCTCGTCGCCTCCACGGACGGCTGGCTGCGGCGGCTCACTCTCCCGGACCTGGCTGAGGCCTTCGCGGTGGACCCGGGGATCGGTCCCATCATCTGGATGCAGGTGGACGAGCGGCGAGGGCGGGTCTTTGCCCTCGGTCGCGGGGGAGCCATCGCGCAGTTGGAGCTCGCCTCAGGCGCCGTTCAGCAGCGCATGGCCGTCCCCGAGCAGAGCGCAGCCGAGGTGGTCCTGGTGCCTGAGCCCGAGGCGCTCGGGTTCCCGGAGGGGCTGCTGATCGCCGGGCCGCGAGTTCGCTCGGGGGAGGGGCGCGCGGTGGCGGAGTCCCTGCGCGTTCTGTCGGTCGCCAGCGGCAAGCTGCTGACCACCCTCGAGGTCGCGGCGCAGGTGAACCTGTTCTGCTGGGCGTCTGGCGCGCTGTATGTGGCTGACATGGAGGGGCGGCTGGTTCGCGTCCAGCTGTCGGCCGACGGGGCCGGCGGGGTCACCGTGGCGCAGGAGACCGTGCGCGGACCGGGGCCGGTGCGGACCGAGGCCCTTCAGCCCGGACCCAGCGGCTCGCTCCTCGTGGGCGCGGGCCGGGGTGGGGACTCGTGGGTGATCACCGCTGGAGGGGCAGAGGAGTCCGTGCCGGACGGGAGCGCAGGGGCGCTCGCCGCGACCTGGATTGACGAGGACGGCCTGGCCTTGGCCGGGACCGACGGGCGCATCCGTGTCTTCGGACGGAGCGCAGGGCGCTGGCGCGAACAGCGGACCCATGTGCAGGAGTCGCAGAACTACCGGGTCCTGCCGCTCACGGGCGGGCGGCTGCTCTCGTTGGGCATCATGTCCAAGCTGAACCTGTGGCGCCCGCGGGGCGTCGCGGAGTGCTGGCGGCGTCCAATGCCCCCTGGTGTGCCTCCCGCGAGGGCGGTCCTCGCGGTCGGCGCCTCGAGCGCGCGCCGCGGGCTGGTGACGGCCCACGCGGGGGGAGAGGTGCGCCGGCTGGAGCTCCCTTCCGAGGGAGTCCCGACGTGGGGTGCGGGCGCGGTGGTGGACCGACATGGCTCTGCCGAGGATCCAGCGCCGCTGATCTCGGCTTCGGACGATGGCGAGCGCTTCGCGACCACGGGGTGGGATCAACGGCTCGCGTTGCGTGGCGCAGGCGGGGCGCTGCTCGGCCGAGTGCAGGGGGTCCATCTCGGCGCGCCGCGTGCGCTGGATGTGGCGTCGAGCGGTGCGCTCGCCGCGGCGGTCTATCAAGGTGGCGGGGTGCTGGTGCTGACCGTTGACGCCGCCGTGGGCGCGAGGGGCGCGGGCGCTGGAACACGGTCGGGATCACTGACGGTGGATGGGGCGACCGTGGTGGCCGCCGGCCCCGCGGGGCGCTTGCTCGCGGTGGGCGATGATCAGGGGCAGGTGCATGTCTTCGAGGCGGTCGCTTCTCCCGAGGAGCCGTCGTTCGGGGTCTCGCTGAAGCCGCTCTGGTCCGATGGCCCAGAGCCTGGCCAACGGCAGCCTGGCCGGGGCGCCGCCGCGGTGACCGACCTGACCTTCTCTCCAGATGGGTCGCGGCTGCTCGCCTCCAGCCGCGAGCGGTGGATCGACGAGTGGACGGTCGCCAGCGGTGACCCCGCGGGTCCGGGCCGGCAGGTCCTCGGCCAGCGCCGGGTGCGCTATCTACCGGACGGACTGCGGGTGGCCGCGATTGGCCGCTCGTGGTCCACGGTGCGGGTCGATCCAGCGCCTTCGATGGGCGATCGGGGAGAGGCTCGAGTCTTCCCGAAGATGCGCCATGACGATTCGCACAGCTCGATGGATGTGATGGGGGGCGAGGTGCCGCTGGTCGTGACCGCTTCGTTGGATGGAAGCGTCCTCGTTTGGGCCGCCGATGACGGCGAGCTGAGGGCGCGCTTTGGCGCGCACGACGGTCCCGTTGTGGATATCGACACCGGCTTCGCCGGGAGCGTGGTGAGCATCTCGCAGGACGGGACCACCGCTCTCTGGCCCGTGGATGGGACGGAACCGGCCCTCAGGCACAGGCCGCGTGGGATCCTCACCCTTGAGCGGCAGCGCCTCAAGCGGGACGCCGGCGGACGCTGAATCCGGCTCGGAAGGAAGCTCCGGGGCGGGTGTGTCGTATGGGGACATCGGACGGCGGCGGGGAATGTGCAGGGCACCTACACTCGAACGTGCCCCGACCCCCCCTTCCCATGAACTGTTCTTCGCTCGCTTCCGCAGCCACGGTCCGCCCCGCGCTGCTCCTGATCGCCCTCTCCGGCCCGGCCCTCTCGCAGGGGCCGCCGCAGAGCGAGGTGCTCCTCTCCGTGGACTGGCAGGGACCGATCATCGGTCAGCAGACGTCCTCGGGCGCGCCTCAGATCACCGAAGCGGACCTGCTCATTCCCTCGGGCCCGCCGTTCCTCTCGCCACCGGCGCTGAACGTGGCGCCCGGGGTCTTCCTCTCGTCGTACACCCTGTGTGTCGGCCACGCTCCGGGGTTCTCCTGCGGGGTGGAGGTCGACGCCTTCTCCTACGGCCGGGGCGCGCTGCTGCGGCCGGGCCCTGGGTACACGGTGGACCTGCTGTTCTCCGTCGATGAGTTCGCGACGGGGCTCGCGGCCTCGACGCTCCCGCGGAGCGTCCGCGAGGAGGCGGCGGCCTTCGAGGCGGCGGCGGACATCTTTGTGACGCCGGTGGCGACGCCCGGTCCGCAGTTTGGGTTCGGAGACAACACCGGGGTGTTGGACGGGAACGGCGAGGGGGGCGGCACCCAGGGCGGGCAGCTCTTCCCCGGCATCGGACTCACGGAGCCGCTGATCCCGTCGCTCACGGTCCCCGGGACCGGGGACAACCTCGACGGGCTCGAGGTGCGCTCGATCGGGAGCGCACCAGGTCCGTACTTCTTCTCGCTCGAGGCGGGATTCACGGACCCCAATCAGCCCAACGTGCCCGTGGCGGACTCGGCGGGGAATCAGCTGGATCCGAACGGCAACCCGTTCCAGGGCGCTGATGTCCTCGTGCTGACTGCCCAGGGCCAGGTGCTCCCCTACGCGAGCGCAGACGTGCTTGGCCTCGACCGTGTCGGCGGCCCGGGCAGCGACGATCTGGACGCGCTGGTGATTCGTGAGAACGGGATCCCCGGCTACCAGCCCTCCGAGCAGCCCTTTGACTGGCTCCCCGGGGCGCCGGGCGGTCAGCGTGACCTGTTGCTCTACTCCGTGCGCCGGGGCTCTGCGGTGCTCGGGCAGCTGGACAGTCGGTTCAACCTGCCCATCGGCGAAGGAGACGTGCTGGGGCCGCCGCCCCCGGGCGCCTCAACCCCGGCGATCTACTACAACGCCGAGCTTATGGGGCTCAACGCGGACGACGACCTCGACGCCTTGGACACGCGCGACGACGAAGAAGAGCCGATCAAGGACTGCAACGACAACGGGGTCGAGGACGCCCTCGATATCACGAACGGCGCCTCCATGGACATCGATGGCAACGGCATCCCGGACGAGTGCGAGGAGATCGGGAACTCCGACTGCGACTGCGATGACGTGGCCGAGTCGGCCTGCGGCAACACCGCGGGTCCCGACGAGGGCTGCCTGAACAACACGGGGCAGGGCGGCCGGCTGCGCGCGACCGGCACGAGCTCGGTCTTCACCGACAGCCTCGTGCTCCAGGCGAGTCAGCTCACGCCCAACACCTTCGGGTTCGTGGTCTTCGCGAACGGGATGTTTGGTGGCGTCACGCCCCCGGGCAATAACGGGCGGCTTTGCCTGGCTCCGGGGGCCGGGGGGATCTTCAGGATCGCTCTCGAGGCCACGGGGACCGCTGGTGCGTTCACGGTGGGGCCGGGGCTGCTCGACAGCGCCACGAGCGGGTCGAACCCTGCGACCGTGACCGTGGGGTCGACCTGGGGCTTCCAGGTGTGGTACCGGGACCTCGGCGGCTCCTGCGCCGGTGGGCTCTCCAACCTCACGAACGCCTGGACCGTGACGTTCACTCCCTGAGGAGCGCATTGGCCGCGAAAGCGCTGGGCAGGGTGGCGAAGCGCGCAAGGGCTTGGGCGTCCCGCTCGAGTCCGGGCGTGGCCGCGGCCGCAGCCACGGCGAGCGATGGGGCGGGACGTCCTGGCCTACGGACGGGCTGATCCCGCCGCCTCAAGCCCGGTCTCCTGACGCCGTTGGGGGGCGCGAGCCCGTTCAGGAGTTCGCGGTGGAGATCGGGGTGGAGATCGCGGTGGCGCCCACCCTGACGAGCGAGCACCTCCGCTGCGACCAGCGCCTGGGCGCCTGCCCTCACGTCCTGGTGGGCGCCTTGAAGGGCGCGCGCGGCGGCACCTCGTCCCGGCGTCTGAGGCAGAGGTGATCCTGCACAGCGGCCGGATTGCTGGACTCTGGCGAGGCGGCTCCTGGCCTGGTCCACTTACGCTCCGGTCATCGACGGTCCCCCGCGACCGATGGGGACCGCCGTGACTCCGCTGACCGCCTGACGCCCCTCCCCTGAGACATGACCATGTTGATCCACCAGTGCTACCTCGGCTGCCTCTCCCAGGCGAGCTATGTCATCGCAGACGAGGAGGCCGGCGAGGCCCTGATCGTGGACCCCCGCCGGGATGTCGAGGTCTACGAGGCCTTCATGGAGGCGCGCGGTCTGCGTCTCGTCGGGGTGGCGCTGACCCACTTTCACGCGGACTTTCTCGCGGGCCACCTGGAGCTGCGGTCACGGCACGGGGTCCCGATCTACCTCGGCGCGCGCGCTGAGGCGGAGTTCGAGTTCAAGGCGCTGTCCGAGGGCGACGAGGTCGCGGTCGGCGACGTCCGGATCTCGGTGCTCGAGACGCCCGGGCACACGCCCGAGAGCGTGAGCTATGTGGTGCGGGAGTCAGCAGCGTCCCCGCCGCACGCGGTGCTCACGGGGGACACCCTGTTCATCGGAGACGTCGGCCGCCCCGACCTCCTCGCATCGGTCGGGGTGACCTCGGACGAGCTCGCCGCGATGCTCCACCGGTCCCTCCACGAGAAGCTCATGACCCTCCCCGATGAGGTGCTCGTGTATCCCGCCCATGGGGCCGGCTCCCTGTGCGGAAAGAACCTCAGCACGGACACGGTCTCCACCATCGGTGCCCAGCGGTCGGGCAACGCAGCCCTCCAGGCGCCGGACGTGAGCGCCTTCATCGCGATGGTCACGGCGGAGCAGCCGCCTGCGCCGGCTTACTTCCTCCATGACGCGGTCCTGAACAAGCAGGAGCGCCCGCTGCTCGAGGAGGTCCGTGCGCGCTCGGCGGTCTCCCTGGACCTCGATGGGGTGCGGCAACGCGCGGCGTCAGGCGCGCTGCTGCTGGATGTGCGGCATGAGGATGAGTTCCACCTCGGGTTCATGGCGGGCGCCATCAACGTGGGGCTCAACGGGCGCTTCGCGCCCTGGGCGGGGAGCGTGATCGAGCCCGGGCGGCAAGTCGTGGTCATCGGGCACGAGGGGCAGCTGGAGGAGGCCGTCGTGCGGCTCGGACGCATCGGGTACGACTCCGTCGTGGGCGTGGCCGACTGGGCGGCGCTCGACGCCGGCCTCTCCACGCAGGAGCGGGACCGGACCGTCCGGGTGCCGGCGGATGCCGTGGTGGACCACCTCACCGCGAGCGGCGCCACGATCGTCGATGTCCGCGCGCCGGGTGAGCACCGGGCCGCGAGCTACCCCGGGTCGAGGAGCGCGCCACTGGACCGCCTCGCGGGACTCGCAGAGGGCTGGGACCGGGGCGCTCCCCTGCTGGTGCACTGCGCGGGCGGCTACCGCTCGTCCTGCGCCGTGAGCATCCTCCGGGGGATGGGGTTCCAGGCGGTCGCCGACCTCGAGGGGGGCTTTCACCCCGGGCTGGTGGCGGCGGTCTGAGCGCGCGGGGGCGCGGTCAGGCGACGACCTGGCTCAGCACCCGCCCGTGCACGTCCGTGAGCCGCACGTCGCGGCCTGCGTAGCGGTAGGTGAGGCGCTCGTGATCGAGCCCGCAGAGGTGGAGCACCGTGGCCCACAGGTCGTAGACGTCGCAGGGGTCCTCGACGGCGTGATAGCCCAGCTCGTCCGTGGCGCCGAGGACCGTCCCGCCCTTGATCCCGCCGCCGGCGAGGAAGACGCTGAACCCGTGGGGGTTGTGGTCTCGCCCGTCGGATCCCTGGGAGAAGGGCGTCCTTCCGAACTCGCCCGCCCAGACGATGAGGGTCTCCTCAAGGAGACCCCGGGACCGCAGGTCCTTGATGAGGCCAGCGATGGGCTGATCGACCTGGTAGGCCATGGCCCCGTGCCCGCGCTTCAGGTCTCCGTGCTGATCCCAGGGGTTGGCCGCGCCGCCCGCGCCGATGTTCTTGGTGATGCAGCTGAGCTCCACGAAGCGCACCCCGCGCTCGACGAGGCGTCGGGCGAGGAGGCACTGGCGGGCGTAGGCGGCCTTGGTGGGTTCAGGGTCGTCGAGCCCGTAGAGCGCGCGGGTGGCGGCGGTCTCTCCGTCGATGGCGCAGACCTCCGGGACCGCGGCCTGCATCCGGAAGGCGGTCTCGTAGTTCCGGATGGCCGCCTCGACCTCCCGGTCGGGTGAGCGCTCGAGGAACCGCGCGTCCAGCTCCGCGATCAGGTCCAGCTGTCGGCGCTGCGCCTCGGGGCCGAGGGTGGGCGCCACGTTTCGGACGGCGGGGTCGCGGTCCGCCACGAGGATCGACGCCTGGTGGTGCGCGGGCAGGAAGCCGCTGCTGAAGAGCCCCACGCCACCGTGGGGTGGCACGGCGCCGCCAGCTTGGAGCGCCACGAAGCCAGGCAGCTCCTCGCTCGCGCTCCCCAGGCCGTAGTGCAGCCAGGAGCCGGCGCTCGGGTGCCCGAGGAACGGGAAGCCCGTGTGCATGAGGAAGTTGCCCTGGGCGTGCTCGTTGACGCTGCTCGTCATGGAGCGGATCACCGCGAGCTCGTCCGCCACCGTGGCGATGTGCGGGAACATCGAGCTCACCGCGAGGCCGCTCTCCCCGTGTCGAGCGAAGCGGAAGGGCGACGCCATCACGTGGCCGTTGTTGTTGAACTGGGTCCGCTGGACGGCCACTGGCATGGGTTGGCCGTGGAGGCGCTCCAGCTCGGGCTTGGGGTCGAAGGAGTCCACCTGGGACACGCCTCCGGACATGAAGCAGAAGATCACGTGCTTCGCGCCGCGGCGCGCGGCCTCGCGCTCCGCTGCGCGGCGGACGCCCGCCATGGACGTGTCGGCGGTGAGCCCGGCCAGGGCCAGCATCCCGAAGCCCGTTGAGCTCCTCTCGAGGAAGCGCCGGCGCGAGAGGGCGCGGTCGACGATGGGGTCAGCGGACATGGATGAACTCCTTCAGGTTGTAGAGCGCGTGGGCGA
>CBFHHK010000174.1:0-9761 GCA_965655435.1 Planctomycetota bacterium
GCCTTGCGCTTCTTGCTGAAGGGCGTCTCCAGGGCCTCGGCCCACTCGATCAACACCGCCAGCGCGGGGGTGGCCCCCGCGTCCCTGGTGACGTCGATCACCTCATCGGGGTCCGCGATCGCGGCCTCGATCGCCTGGAGCCGCGCGGTCGCGCGCTGCACGTCGAGGAAGGGCGAGTCTGAGAACCCGCCCGCCTCGCGCAGGAGCTCGATGGCCCCGGCCAGGTCGCCGCTCGCGAGGGCCGACTCGCCCTTGCGCTGCCATGACTCGCGCCAGCGGCGGACGGAGATCAGCTGCCGCCGCTCGGCGAGGTCCTCCATGGGCGTGTCCACGTAGGACGCGAAGGGCGGCTTGGGCTTGCTCTGCGAGGAGAAGCCGGGGTCCCCCTCCCAGGCCACCGTGCCGTCCACGTCGAGGAGCAAGACGCGCGGCAGGTTGAACCGGCGCACCGAGTACTCTGTGAACGTCTTGCCGATCCCCGTGGTCCCGTAGGGGCGGGAGTCCACCGCGACGCTGCCGGGGACGGGGTGCGCCTTGAGGTACTCGTCGATGCGCTCGTCGTCATTGGGCGAGACCACGGAGAGGATCTCGACGCCCTCGGGCCCCCATCGCCGATGGAAGGCGGTCAGCCACCCGTCGATGGGCACGAGCTCGTTCTGGCCGATGCTCCACAGGACCAGTAGCTGGGGGTTGGGGCCCACGTCGCCGTAGGACTCCCGGGGGTTCTGAGCCCAGCGCCCGACCTCGGGGAACGGCGGCACCAGGCCGAGGTAGCTGCCATCCACGGGCTTGTCCGGATCGGCCCCCGAGCGCTCTAGCCGCTGCCGCCGCTCGATGCGGCCCGAGGGGTCCCGGGGGTCCCGCGCCAGGTAGCGCACGTTGCGCCACTGGGCCTCGCCGGTGCCCGTAAGCAGCCCAAAGCGGCCGAGGACCGCGTCGCGCAGCTGGAAGTCGTGGCTCGTCAGGAGCCCGCCGTTCCACCACACATCGATGCGAGAGCCGATCACGTCGAGGCGGATGGTGTTCCAGTCCCCCGCGCTCGTACTGCTGGGCCCCTCGTCCTCCTCGTCCACGATGACGGGCACGTGGCGCCAGGCCTTCACGACCCCGCCGCCATAGCTGCTCATCACGTCAAAGAAGCCGCTGCTCGCGGTGCCCGCCGCGCCCTCGCGGGGCGGGAAGTAGACCGCGCCATGGAACGACGTGGAGCTCTTGGCGCCGAACACGAAGCCGCTGAAGGCCGCGGTTCCCTCCTCCGCCAGCATCTCCGCCTGGATCGAGAAGTCCCCCGCGGTCACCCGGTCGAGGGTCAGCATCTTGAAGTCGAAGTTGTCCGCGTTGAAGCGGCCGTTGTCCGCCACGAGGCGGAGACTGTCCGGCTGGAAGACGTTGTTGCCGGCGGTCCAGCCCTCGAGGTTGCGCTCGTTGTAGGCGAGGTCCCAGATCGCCATGTCGCTACCGCGCGCGATGACCGCCTCCTCGTAAGCATCAAACAGGTCCAGCAGGCCGAACTCCGAGCCGAAGCGCCACGCGATGTCCTGCACCATGGCGGGGCGCTCGGCCTCGGCGTAGGAGAGCACCAGCGCCCGCGCGGCCTCACCGAGTTCGTCCCGGGTCCGGGTGAGGGTACGGCGCTTGGGATCAAGCTGGGCCAGCAACCGCTCGCCGCGGGCGATGCGCTTGGCGTCGGGGACGGGGTCGGCCTCGAGCATGCGCAGGGCATCCATCACGACCTTGGCGGCGCGGTCCTTCTCGTCGAAGGCCTCGGAGAGGTGCCCGGCGAAGTCGAAGGCCAGCTCCACGTCAGCGGGGTTCGCCACCACGCCCTTCTCGAAGTGCTCCTTGGCGGAGAGCACGTCGCCGTTCGCCGCCGCGAGCCGCGCCCAGTCCCCGTAGGGCCGGGCCCGCTCGAGCTTGCCCGAGCGCTCGTCCCGCAGGTTGACGATCCACTCCTTCCAGATAGCGTCCAGCTCCACCACCGTCGTGGGCAGTACGAAGTCGTCCCCGTCAGGGCGCTCGAGCTTCTTCCCCTTCAGGCCCTTGTACGGCGCCTTCGGGTTCGCGAGCACCACCTCCTCGAAGGTGTTGATGGCGGTCTTACCGACCTTGCCGCCGGACTTGTCCACGTACTCCCAGAAGGCGTCGCGATAGACGAAGCGGCCGTCGACCGGGTCCTGGAAGTTGTAGCAGAAGAACACCACGCCCCAGGTGGGCGCGTACCAGGGCGGCCCCCAGGAGTAGCTGTTCTCGAGGACGATCGCCCAGGTCGGCGCCTTCTCCGGGGTGGAGCTGGAGTCGTTGGGGTCGTACCCGTCCTGGGCGTGCTCCATCCAGCCCTTCTCCATGCGCTCGGCGAGCGGGAAGAGGCGGCCGTCGGCGGGCTCGTTCATGAGCACCGCCCCGTTGGGCAGGATCCGCGTGCCCTCGAAGAACGACGCGAGCCCCTCGTTCAGCCAGCCCACCGCGTTGGTCGCGATGGACACGTACTGGTGCGCCGCCTCGTGGAAGAGCGTGCCCACCATGCCCTCGAAGCCGCCGTCGCCGATGTAGCACTCCACGTGGCTCCCGGTGAAGTGGCCGGCCGACCACTCGACGGGCGGGCCGATGCCCTCCTCCAGGTACTCATCTCGCGACTTGAACACGTTGACCTGGATGCGCGAGACGCTCCGCCCGTCCTCGGGCGTGCCGTAGCGGAAGAACTGCTTGTAGAAGGCCGCCATCTGCTCCATGGCCTCCGAGGTGCGCACCAGCACCTCGTACCCTGCGTCGGTCACGGTGACGTAGTTCTCCCGCTCCGTGCGCCCGGCGTCGCTCCACTCGAGGTGCTCCGCGTCGTACTCGGCGATCCACTCGTCCGTCACGTCCCCGAAGAGGTCCTTGGGCTTGGCGTCCCCCGCCAGGCTGGGGTCCGGCGCCGAGGCGATCCGGTCGATGGCCGTCGCCGCCGGCCCGCTCTCCGGGTCGAGGGCGAGGACCTCCTTCCAGACGCGGATGGCGCCGTGGGGCCGGTCGTCCTTCTCGTAGGCCTCGGCGACCTTGGTGAACTTCTTGGAGAAGCGGGAGCGCAGCTCGTACAGCTCTTCTGCGATGGGGTCCAGGGCCTCCAGCGCGGTACGGCGATCGGTGAGCGCGGACTTCTTGGCCCCCTGAGCCTCCAGATATCGAAGCTCCTGGTGGAGGCAGTAGACCTGCAGGTCCACGTCCCCGGCGCCCGCGGCGACCTGCGCACGCAGCGCCCACGCGGCGGGGTTCTTGCGGTCTCGCTCCAGGGCGCGGACGCAGGACGCCTCGGCCACCTCCCAGCGCTCGGAGGCTGCCGCGCGCTCCGCCTTCTGGAGCGCAGCGCGGAAGGTCCCGGACTCCTGGGCCGGAGGCGCCCCCGCCGCGCCGAGGGCGGTGACGAGGAGGAGGGGGGCGGCACCGAGGCCGAGCGGAGCGAGGAGCGAGCGCGTCATGGGAGAAGAGCGATGGGGCCGGGAGGGCGCGAATCGTGCGCGCCCAATCTACTCGCCGCGCATCCTCCGGTGACGCTCGGATTCACGCGCGCGTCAACCGCCGCCTCGGGCGCCTGCCCGGGGCCAGTCCCCCATCATCAAGGCCACCACGTACGCCGGCCCGACGAGCAGCTGGACGAGGTTGTCAGAGAACGCCGGCGCCCTGCGCTCGAAGCGGGCGTGCCCGACGAACTGGGCGGACCAGGCCGCCACGGCCACGCCCACGACCACGGGCCGAGGCACCATGCGGCCGAGCACCGCACACCCCATGGCGAACGGCAGGAGGACCGCCGCATACCGAGGACATACGAAGAGGTACCAGGCCCCCACCCCGGCGGCGGCCACCACCCCGAGGCCGAGCGGCACCCCGGCCACCCGGACCGGGAGGGAGACCCACTCCAGCATCGCCAAGATGTGGAACAGGATCGCGGGGACCGCCACCTTGTGAATCGCCACGTTCACCGGGTCCCGGTGCACCGCTTCGTATTCCACGAAGAGCCGTTCCAGGCGCGGGCTCATGGTGGGCGCCGTCAGTCCGCCGACGGCGGGAGAGCCGACGCCTTCGGGTAGAGGACGAAGAGCAGCGCCAGGCATGCCAGCGAGGCGTACATGGGCACCGAGAACAGCCTGGAGTAGTCGAGCACGTCGTCAGTGGTCGCCCAGTCGGCGATCTTGCTGGCGATGATGCTTCCGACGATCACTCCGATCCCGACGATCACGAGGTTGTAGAGGTTCTGCGCGCTGGCCCGCACCTCGTGGTTCGTGTACTCGTCCACGACCATGAAGGAGACGAAGATGAAGCAGCCGAAGCAGAAGCCGTGCAGCGCCACCCCGAGCATGAGGGTGAGCGCAGGGGGCAGCGGGATCGCGTCCACGTAGGCGAAGAGCGCCATGCGCAGGGCATAGGCCGCGAGCCCCATGCCGAGCAGCGCCTTCTTCGAGAGCCCCCTCGCGATCAGCAGCGGGATGAGGCCGAGGACCAGAGTCTCGCTCATCTGCCCCACCGTCATGACGCCGCCGCCGCCCGCGCCGAAGATGGCCTTCGACCACTCCGGAGCGGCGACCTGCCGGGTGCCGAGGAAGGCCTCGGTGTGAACGAAGTAGAACTGGTGGATGATGCTGACCGGGACGGCCAGCAGGAAGAGCGTCAGGAGCGGCTGCGCCTTGACCGCGCCGAGCGCCGCGAGCGCGGGGTTCTTCTCGGCGGAGCCCGCGGGGGGCGTCTTCGGGAGGAAGAGGCAGAAGACGGCCATCGCCAGCCCGAGGATCCCCGAGAGCCGGAACGCGTCGCCCTTGCCCTCGGCCTGGGCCAGCAGCACCTCGGCAGCGCTGGCGTCCGCGGGGGTGTACTGGCTCGCGAGCCAGTGCCCCATGGCCAGGCCCACCGCGATCCACCCGAGGGTCCCCCAGAGCCGAACCTTGCCGAAGTCGCGGTCGCGATCCGGCAGGTGTGCGAAGGCGAGGCTGTTCGTGAGCGACAGGGTCGGCATGTAGAACAGCCCGTACAGCAGCGCGTACAGCCAGAACTGGTCCGGGTCGACCTCCGCCATGCGCCACACCAGCACCGCGCCGACCAGGTGGCTCCCGGCGAGGAGCTTCTCCGTCGAGACGAAGCGGTCCGCGAGCGGGCCGAAGATGAGCGGACCGACGATGGCCCCGACCGCCCCGAAGGCGAAGATGTTGCCGATCTCGGCCGCCTCCATGCCCCGGTAGCCTGAGAGGAAGCTCCACAGGAAGGGGAGCCACGCCCCCCAGATCGCGTACTGGAGGAACATCATCAGCGAGAGGCGGACCCTCAGGCTGGACGAGAGGGGGGCGGCGGAGGAATCACTCATCGAGGGGCTCGGGAAGGGGTGCGGGGTGCGGGCGGATCGGGGCGGCCGGGGTCAGTCCTCGGAGAACGCGGAGTCGAAGGCACGGGCTGAAGGCTCGAAGTCGAGCTTCCGCAGGAACGCCGCGGACTCGGTCGCGCCGTGCTCGCGGTCCATGCCGCCGTCCTCCCACTCGACCGACAGCGGACCCCGGTAGTCCATGCGGTTGAGTCTGCGGATGATCCCCTCGAAGTCCACGCTGCCGCGGCCGACGCTGCGGAAGTCCCACGTGCGCTCCGGAGCGCCGAAGTCCGTGTGGCCGCCAAAGACGCCGGCCTCGCCGAGCTGGTCCGACCACCACACGTCCTTCATGTGGCAGTTGTGGATCTTGTCCGCGAACTCGTCCAGGAACGCGAGGTAGTCCACGCGCTGGTAGCCGAAGTGGCTCGGGTCGTAGTTGAGCCCGAAAGCTGGGTGGTGATCGATGGCCTCGAACGCGCGTCGAGTGGACGCGATGTCGAAGGCGATCTCCGTCGGGTGAACCTCGAGGGCGAAGAGCACGTCGTGCTCCTGGAAGACGTCCATGATCGGCTTCCACGCGTCGGCGAAGGCCTTGAAGCCCGCGTCGATCGCCTCCTTGGGGACCGGCGGGAAGGAGTACAGGAGGTGCCAAATCCCGGATCCGGTGAAGCCGTTGACCACCGCCTTGCCCGGACGCGCCATGCGGTCCTTCACGTGCTGGGGCGCCGCATCGAAGAACTTGCGGGCGGCGCGAGCGGTGTCCTTGACCTCCTCGGTCGCCCTGGCCCGGACGCCGTCGGGGTCGCCGTCCCCCCACACCTCAGGCGGGAGGATCGACTCGTGGCGCTCGTCGATCCGGTCGCACACGGCCTGGCCCACCAGGTGCGTGGAGATCGCATAGCAAGCCATCCCGTGAGCCTCGAGCAGCTCCCACTTCTTGGCGCAATAGTCGTCCTCTGCGAGGGCTCGCTGCACCTCGAAGTGGTCGCCCCAACAGGCGAGCTCGACGCCGTCGAAGCCCATGGCCTTGACCTTGGGGAGGAGAGTCTCGAGGGAGAGGTCAGCCCACTGACCGGTGAAGAGGCAAACAGCGCGCGTCATGGGGAGCGTCGTCGGGGGTCGGGATGGAACGAAGAGAGCGCGGGCGCCCGTCCGGGCGCTCGCGCTCTCATGGTAGCCGAGAAGCGGGTCTCTTCGGGTCAGCGGCAGAAGGTCACGCGCAGCGCGCTCGACGTGTTGGACGTCGGCTGCGGGTTCGCGTCGCGGAACCAGTACTGGAAGACCCACGACTCCGCCTCGATGAACTGCTGCCCCATGGGAAGGTTCCCGAAGTCCGGCGCGAAGGCCACCTCCCCCAGGATGCCGCTGTTCTGCACGGTGTTCGAGAAGCGGAAGCAAGGCTCGCCGATGCAGAGCGTGCCCTGCCCGCCTCCGAATCCGGGCTGAGCCACCTCGTTCTGCGACATCAAGAGGAACCCGAAGGAGTTCTGCGGCAGGGAAGAGACCGTGAAGCCGAGGTCCTCGTTCGCCACGCTCGGGCTCCCACCGGCCGCGAGCACGGCGCCGAGCCCGGTGGAGTTGACCTGGGCGAAGCAGACGTTCTGGACGCGGCCATCCGGCGCGGTCGCCACGAGCGTTGAGTTGATCGTGCCGTCCAGGGTCAGGGTGTCGAGCGCCGCGGTGAGCAGGAGGTTGGCCGTGCTGCCGGGGGGCAAGATCGTCGGGAGATCCAGGGGGAGGTCGTCGAAGGCCAGCGGGAAGGGAGACGGAATCGACTGGCTGAGGCTCTGGCTCGTCACCGCCTCGAGCCGGGTGTCGCACGCGCCGAGGTCGAAGGCGCCGCTGATCGGCAGCGCGAAGGGGATCGGCCCGACCGGCGTCGGGGTCCCGCCGCCGAGGGGGCCGAGGTCAACCACGAGGCTGAGATCCACGGGGACGATCAGCTCCACGTCGAGGAGGCCCGGGGTCGTCGACGGGGTCGCGGTGCCGACCGCCGGGGCCGACTGCACCAGCGTGATGTCCGAGGCCGTCGCGGCGCCCAGGGGGAGCGTCAGCGGGATGCCCCCGATGAACAGGGAGCCGGGGGACGCGGTGCGGAAGGTGTCGTAGGCCAGGGTCACGCTGAGGTCCGCCTGGGACGTGGTGCCCGCCCCGACGGTCGTGAAGAGCTCATCGACCCCGACCTCCCCCGTCTGGGGGTCGTAGATCAGCGTGAAGCTCCCTGCGCCGGCGCCGCCGAGGTTGAGGCTGATCCCGAGGCCGAGCGAGAGGGGGATCTCGGCGTTCGTGCCAGGGTCACCGAAGAGACCGGCGATGGTCCGGGTGCCGCCAGGGTTCGCCGCCGAGTCAAAGACCCCCTTCAGGTCACCTGTCAGGTCAAGGGAGACGTTGGCGCTGACGGAGATGTCACTGAGCGCAGGGTCGAGCGAGTAGGTGAACGACTGAGCGCTGGCCCCGGCGGAGAGGACCGCTGAGGCGAAGACGAGACGGATCATGGTTCGGAGCGTGTTGGAGAGAGGCGACACGTAGGAGCAGGAAACAGCGTACACCCCGCCAAACAGCAGGAGGTCCCGCCCCCGGCCCCCGCGGACGTCCTTTACCTCGTTTTCTCTGAACGGGTCAGCGCAGGCTGTCCACGTCCACCGCGGCGCCGGACGCCGCCGATTCGAGCGCGGCCTCCAGCACGACCTGGGTCTCGAAGGCGTCCGCGAAGTCGGGCAGGGGCACCCGCGGCTCCCCTCCCCCGAGGACGGCACAGATGTCCGCCACCATGTTCGTGAAGCCGTGCTCGTAACCGATCACGTGGGCGTCCGGCCACCACGCCGAGGCGTAGGGGTGGTGCTCGGCGTCCGTGCACATGATCCGCCGCCACCCGCGCAAGCGGGCGTCCTCGGTCCCGTCGATGAAGTGAAGGACGTTCATGTCCTCGAAGTCGAACCGCACCGATCCCTTGGTGCCGTTCACCTCGAGGGTGTTGCGGTTGTGGTGGCCGTGAGCGAGGCGCGAGGCCTCGAACGAGGCCGTCGCGCCGCCGGTAAACCTCGCGAGAAATACGACCACGTCGTCCACCGTCGAGGCGTGCTTGGTGCCGTCCGCCGCGGCGCGCTCCTTCACGAAGGTCTCCGCGACGCCGCCGTGAACGCGGGTGACCTCCTCTCCGGTGACGAAGCGGGCCATGTCCACGATGTGCGCGTTGAGATCGCCGTGGGCCCCGGAGCCGGCGCGATCCTTGTCGAAGCGCCAGAGCATCGGCGTCTCGGGCCCGCCCCACGACTGCAGGTAGGTCCCGCGCACGTGGAGCACCTCCCCGATCCGCCCCTCCTGGACGAGCTCGTGCATCAGCGCCACCGCCGGGCAGCGCCGATAGTTGAACCAAACAAAGGTCTTCCCCGCGGCCTTGGCAGCCGCGTCGCGCATCCGCCGGGCAGAGTCCAGGGTCGCGGACAGCGGCTTCTCGCACGCCACGTGCTTCCCAGCCTCCAACATGGCGATCGCCGGCTCCTCGTGGACATCGTTGGGGGTCCCGATGTCCACCAGCTGAACCTCGGGGTCCGCGGCGATCGTGCTCCAGTCCGTGGTGGTGCTCTGCCACCCCCACCGGGCAGCGAACTCCTCCAGGGACGCGGCGTCCCGGCCCGCGATGGTGTGCAGCACCGGGCGGACCGCGAGATCGAAGAACTGGGGGGCCTGGCGCCAGGCGTTGGAGTGGGCTCGGCCCATGAAACGCTGCCCGAGGAGCGCGACGTTGATGTGATCTGCTGACATGGTGGCTGGTGGATTCTGGGAACGGGTCGACTGTAGCGGGACTGACGCAGGATCGGACACCCCCGGGCTTTTCCTCGGGCCGTCGAGGGAACGGACGGCGTTTCGTACGATGAACCCCGCGGGGACCCCATGGACGACACCACCAAGGCGATCATCAAGTATGTGGCAGTGATCATCGCACTGCCCTGGGTCGTCCCCTTCGTGAGGGCGCTCGTGAAGGACCTGTACGGGGCCTTCGAAGAGGACGGCGGGTTCCTTGGGAGCCGTCCGTCCAACGAGGACCTGCGTGAGATCCGCGAGCGCAAGGCGAACGAGCCCGATCCGCTCGTCAACGAGGTCCTCGCCCACCTCCGGGAGCGAAAGGGCGACGACGGAAAGGACGCCCGGTGAGCGAGCCGGGGCCGGACCTCCCAGTCCAGGACCAAGGCGCGGCGCCCTCGGGGACGGCGCGCCGAGCAACAGCGCCTCAAGACGCGGGCGCGAGCGTGGCCATGGACTACACGCCCGCTGCAGGGCACGCCCCGGGAACAGGACGCTACGTCCGAGAGCTGGTGCGTGCCCTCGTCCGGGAACCCGAGCCATCCCTTCGTCGACTGCGCCTCGTGGAGGTCGGTCGCGCGCCCCGGCCCATGGCGGGCCCCGCGCTGGGGCTCGCAGGTCCCGCCGTCCG
>CBFHHK010000175.1:0-9722 GCA_965655435.1 Planctomycetota bacterium
AATGGCGAACAGGTCCTCGTCCGACGGCGGGGTGAGGTTCATGGCCTGCTGCACGTCGACCAGGCAGGTCCCGTCCTTGCCGCGGGCCTCCTCGTTCTCGACGAAGTCCGGGATGGTCATCGGGAAGGTCAGCTGGTCGCCTTCCTTGGCGCCCTTGAGTCCCTCTGCGAAGGCGTCACCGTCGACGCCGGGGGGCACGCTCATGGCGTTCAGGCGCATGCCCTCGCGATCGAAGACCTTCTCCTCACCCTCGGTGAAGGAGAGGTTGGCGATGACGAAGCCCTTCTCACCAATGCCGTCGTCGCCGGCGGCCTCGGGGGTCGACTGCTGCTCGCGGATCTCGCCGATCGTGTTGTCGATCTGCTCGTCCATGACGGGCTCCAGCTCGCTGGTGATCGAGAGCCCCTTGTAGTCGGGGAGGTCGAAGTCCGGCCGCAGCGGGACCTCGAACTCGACCACGAAGGAGCCGTCGTCAGCGAGGTCGAGCTCCGCCGGGTTGAGGCGAGGGTGCGCCATGGGCTTGAGCCCGTGGTCCTCCATGGCCTGGCCATAGCCGCGCTGCACAAACGACTCCTTCACCTCGCGGCGGATGCCGTCGCCGAACTTCTTCTCGAGCACCGCCATGGGGACCTTCCCCGGGCGGAAGCCCTTCATGTTCACGTGCTGCGACGCGTTGCGAAGACCGCTCTGGACCTCCTTCTGGAACTCGTCGGACGGGACGGTGATGGCGACCTTGGCGGTGGCCGCGGTGGAGGTGTCGACTTCGAGCTGCAAGACAGTCGGGGCCCTTCGGGGGGCGTCGTCTGGAGTTGATGGCGGCCCAGGGGCTGCCGAGTGAGATCGAGCCCTGGGGGGCGCGAGAAGAGAAGATCGGGGCGAAGATTGGAACCGTCGCGCGTCGCTGAGTCCAGTAGCGCCGAAGGAACCCGTACACGACCCATGCTTCGCACTCTCACCCAGATCCTCATCGCCGTCTCCCTGCTGGCCATTGGCGGCTGGGCTGCCCTCATGGTCGTCGAGGGCCGTCCGACGGCCCCGGAACGGGACCTGCCGGGCCCGCGACCGGTCCCGGTGGAGTCTGTGGAGGTGGTCCGGGGCCCCGTGCCCCGCACCGTCGAGCTCCAGGGAACCCTGGCGGCGTCGCGCCGCTTCCTCGTGTCGAGCGAGCCTGGGGGGCGAATTGCCGCGCTTCACCCCTCCCTGCGCCCTGGCCAGGTGATCTCGGAGGGGGCGCTGCTCCTGAGGGTGGCCAGTGAGGACCTCGAGCTCCAGATCGTGGCCCAGCGCACCGCCATCGAGCTGGCGGAGGCCGGGGCCGACGCCTCTCGCAAGGATCGAGCCCGGGCCGAGGCCGGCCTGGCGCTGGCCGAGGAGTCCCTGGAGCTGCTCCGCTCCGAGGAGCGGCGCTGGAAGACGCTGGTGGAGGAGAGCGGCGTGGAGCGTGCGCGCTACGACTTCGCCAGGAAGCAGACCCTCGCCGCGGCGGGTTCGGTGGAGGAGGCCCGCGCCCGCCTGGAGGCCGCAGGCGCCGCCGTGACGGGCGCCGTCCTCGAGGTGCAACTCGGCGCTGAACAGCTCGCGCTGCTGCTCTCTCGGCTGGAGCGCTGCGCGGTCCTGGCCCCCTTCGACGGTCGCTTCGTCCCGGCGGTCGCGGGAGGGACCCCGCCCGAGGTCGGACAGGTCCTCGCGCCAGGCGTCCCGGTGGGGGCGCTGGTGGACGTGGGGCGGCTGCGGCTCGTGGCCGAGGTCCACGAGGACGACGTGGTGGCCCTCGACCTCGGGGCGGCGGCCACGGCGGCACCGCTCTCGCGGCCGGGGCTCTTGCTCGAAGGAGCGATCACCGCCGTCGGCGCGGAGGTCCAGCCCATCACCCGCTCGGTGGTGGTGGAGGCGGTCTTCGAGGGAGCGGACGGGCTCCCGTCCGGGTCCGCGGCCAGCGTGACCCTGCGGGCCGCACCGCTGCCCGGCGCCATCTGGCTTGACGAGCGGTGCATCGCGTCCCGGGGCGGCGGGCCCGTGGCATACGTCCTGGTGGAGTCCTACCCCGAAGGGACGTCCCGGGTTGAAGAGCGCCCGCTGGTGCTCGCCCCGGGGGCGTACGACGGGGGGCGCGTGATCCGCGCCGGCCTCGTGGCTGGCGAGCGGGTCGTGGCCTCGTCCATTCAGCTGGTGGGGGACGGCGCCCTGGTCCGGGTGCTCGACCCCGAGCCCGGTGCGGCCAGCGAGGCGCTGGGGGGCGGCCGATGATCCGGTGGCTGGCCACCCTGGCCGTGCGCGGCCCCGTCGGCGCCAACCTGGCCATGTTGGCGCTCATCGCCAGCGGGTTCGTGGTCTACCGGGGGATGCCCCGGGAGGTCTTCCCCGACTTCTCCCTCGACGCCGTGGAGGTCTTCTCTGTGTACCCCGGCGCGTCGCCGGTGGACGTGGAGCGCCTGGTCACCGCGCCCATCGAGGACGCCCTCGACGGGCTGGAGGGCGTGGATGAGATGCGCTCGGTCAGCCGCGAGGGCGTGTCGCGGGTCAACCTGACCCTGGCCGACGGAGCGAGCATCTCCAAGGTGCTGTCGGACGCCCGGGATCGGGTCCGGGGCGGGGACGTGACCCTGCCCGGCGACGTGGAGGACCCGCTGCTGTTCGAGGTTCAGAACCGCTTCCCTGTCATCGCGGTCTTCATCTACGGCTCGGCGGACGACCTCGTGCTCAAGCGCGTGGCCGAGGAGGAGGCGCGGGCGCTCGAGGCGCTCCCCGGGGTGTCCTCGGTGGTCTCCACGGGCCTGATCGAGCCGCAGATCTGGGTCGAGGTGGTGCCGGATGAGCTCGACCGGCACGGGCTGTCCCTGGACGTGGTGGAGGCCGCGATCCGCGGCCGCCTCGCGGAGGCGCCGCTGGGCAGCCTGGAGGTGGACGAGCGCCAACGGCTCCTGCGGGTGGGCGGCGACGTGCAGTGGGGCCGGGACCTTGAGGACCTGCCGGTGGCGTCCTCCCCAGGGGGGGCCACGGTCACCCTCGGGCGCATCGCGCGGCTCAGCGAGGCCTCGTCTCGCGGGTCGTCCCGGGGCCGCTTCAACGGGCACCCCTGCGTGCACATGCAGGTGAACAAGGACGAGGACGCTGACGCCATTGACGTGGCGCGCGTCGTGCTCGACCACGTGGGCGGCCGGGCGGAGACCATGCAGCCCGGGGTCGCCATCGGCACCAACAGCGACCTCTCCATCTACGTCCGCAATCGCCTGCGGACCATGTACGAGTCGGGCATGGTGGGCGCGGGGCTGGTGCTCCTGGCCCTGCTGCTCTTCCTGAGCCCGCGGGTGGCGCTGGTCACCGCGCTCGGGATCCCGCTCGCCTTCCTCGGCGGCATCCTCGTCTCGGGCGCCGTGGGGGTCACCATGAACATGATCACCATGTTCGCCCTCATCGTCGTGCTCGGCATGATCGTGGACGACGCCATCGTGGTGGGCGAGAACGTCTACCGGCGCATGGAGGAGGGGGACTCCCCCGAGGTGGCGGCGGTGGAGGGCACCGCCGAGGTCGGGCGCGCGGTGGTGGCGACCATCATGACCAGCATCGCGGCCTTCCTGCCGATCTTGCTGCTCCCGGGCTCCACAGGCATGTTCCTTCGCCCGCTCCCGATCGTGGTCACCGCGTGCCTCGTGGTGTCCCTGGTGGAGGCCTTCACGATCCTCCCCTCGCACCTGGCTCACTGGACCTCCAAGCGCGCGGTGGCCCGCATGCAGGCTCAGATCCGGAGCGGCGGGGGCTCGGTGCGCCGCTGGTACAGCCCGCTGCAGGACGCCTACACGCGCCTGCTGGCCGGCGCGCTCCGGTGGCGCTACGCGACCCTCAGCCTCGCGCTGGCGGTGGGCGCGGTGGTCGGCGCCGTCGGCGTGACGCGCATCCCCTTCGTGCTCTTCGACCAGTTCGAGAGCCAGCTCTTCTTCGTCTCCCTGCGCCTCGACCCGAGCGCCAACCTCGACGACACCGAGGAGCTGTGCCAGGCGGTCGAGGGGATGGTGGACGCGAGCGGCGCCGGGGAGGTGCTCTCCAAGCACACGCTGCTCGGGGTCGCCGCATCCAAGGTCTCCGAGTTCGAGATCGGCCCGCACCTGGGCCAGGTCTGGGTGGAGCTGCGGGAGGGTGAGGGTCGAACTCGGACCACGGCGGAGATCATCGAGGCCCTCCGCATGGAGCTCGCCGCGCTGCCCGCGCTGGTGGAGAGCTACGAGATCGGCCAGCCCCAGACCGGACCGGCAGGGCGCGCCGTGGAGGTCGCCCTGAGCGGCCCGGACCTGGACCGCCTGCGGGTCCGCGCCGATGAGCTCGCCGTGCGCTTGGGCCGCTTCGCCGGGGTGCGCGACGTGCGCACGGACCTCGACAGCGGCAAGGGGCGCGTGGAGCTGGTGCCGAACGAGCAGGGCCGCCTCGCGGGGCTCACCGAGGCGGGGCTCGCCATGGAGCTGCGCGCCGCCTTCGAGGGGCGGGAGATCGCCTCGCTCCGCCGGGGGCCGGACGAGGTCGAGGTGGTGCTGAAGTACCCCGAGTCGGAGCGCAGCGTGGTCGGGGCCCTCGAGCGCATGGAGGTGACGCTGCCGGCGCGGGGCGGCGGGCCCGCCCAGCGCGTCCCCTTGCGCTCGGTCGCCGACGCAGAGGTTGGGCGCGGGCCCTCGTCGGTGGGCCACGAGGATCGCGTGCGCGCGGTGGTGGTGAGCGCCGACGTGGAGGAGACCGAGGGGAACTCGGCCCAGATCCTGCGCACCCTCGCCGGCGAGCTCGCGGCGGACGCGTCCATGGGGCCGGGGGAGTCCTTCAAGCTCCGGGGCCAGGCGGACGAGACCGCCAAGTCCATGGCGGGGCTGTGGTCCGCGGCCCTGCTCTCGGGGCTGCTCATCTACCTGATCCTCGGGACGCTCTTCCAGAGCTTCCTGCAGCCCATGGTGATCATGTTCATCATCCCCTTCGCGGGCGTGGGCATGGTGCTGGGGCACGCGATCATGGACCGCTCCATCACGCTCATGTCCCTGATCGGCCTCCTGGCCCTCGCCGGCGTCGTGGTGAACGACAGCCTCATTCTGGTGGACTTCATCGGCCAGCGTCGCCGCCGCGGGGTGCCGATGCTCGAGGCGGTCCAGGACTCCGGGCGCCTGCGCTTCCGGCCGATCGTGCTGACGTCGGTGACCACCATGCTGGGCCTCCTGCCCCTGACCTTCTTCGTGTCGGGCCAGGCGCGCTTCCTCCAACCCATGGCCATCAGCATCTTCTTCGGGCTCGCCGTCGCGACGGTGTTGATCCTGATCCTCGTCCCCGCGGCTTACGTGGTGCTCGAGGACCTGATCGCCGTGGCCCGGCGGGTGTTCCTGCGCGGGGCGCCCCCGGATGCCGGCGGATCGACGGAGGGGGCGACCGGCCCTGGGCCCGAGGATTCCCCCGTGGGCGCAGCCGCCCTGGATCGGGCATGATGCGGCTCGCATGAGCGCCGCACCGACGAAGGAAGACCTCGCCCGCACCATGTATGAGGAGAGCGTCCAGGCCGCCGCGGGGCTGCGGCGCCACTTTGACGCCTCGCCCATGCGCGAGGCCCTGGGCCTCGACCCCAGCGGTGGGCTCCTCCTGAAGATGGAGTCGGCGCTGCCCACGGGCTCCTTCAAGATCCGCGGCGCCATGCACCGTCTGCAGCACCTCTCCGAGGAGGAGCGCGGTCGCGGGGTGGTCGCCGCCTCCACCGGGAACCACGGCGCGGCGGTGGCCCACGCGGCCTCGCTCACCGGCGTCGCCGCGACGGTGCTGATCCCCGAACCGACGCCCGAGGGGCGCGCCCAGGCGATCACCTCCCGGGGGGCCGGTGTCGTCCGGTCCGGGGCCGAGTGCGGTGAGGCCGAGGCGGCCGCCCGGCAGCGCGCCGAGGCCTCGGGGGAGACCTTCGTCTCGCCCTACAACGACCCGGTGGTGATGGCGGGCCAGGGCTCGCTCGGCGTGGAGCTCCTCCAGCACCTGCCGACGCTTCGGCGCGTGTACATCGCCGTGGGCGGCGGCGGCCTGATCGGTGGGGTGTCGGCGGTGCTCAAGCACGTGGCTCCCGAGGTCGAGGTCATCGGCTGCTCGCCCCGGGCGAGCCACCCCATGCACGCGTCGGTGGCGGCCGGCGAGATCGTCGAGACCGAGCACCTCCCGACCCTCTCCCTCGCGACCGCGGGCGGCCTCGAGGAGGGCTCGGTCACCTTCCCGCCCTGCCGGGACTTCGTGGACCGCTGGGAGTTGGTGGACGAGGGGGAGATCGAGGCGGGGCTTGTGCGCCTCTTGGGCGAGGAGCGGATCCTCGCCGAGGGCGCGGCGGCGGTGGCGCTCGCGGTGTGGGCCCGGGACCCGCGCCCCACGGACGGCCGCAAGGACTGCGTCGTGGTCTGCGGGGGCAACCTGGACATCGGCGACCTGCGGCGCGTCCTGGGCGCTCCGGGAGCGTGACCTGGGCCTGATGGGAAGTGAGGGAGCGCAGCGCCACGTGGTGGTCCTGACGGGCGCCGGGATCTCGGCGGACTCCGGCGTGGACACGTACCGGGACGCCGGCGGCCTCTGGGAGGGGCACCGCTTCGAGGAGGTGGCGACCCCCGAGGCGTGGGCAGCGAACCGGGAGCTCGTGTGGCGCTTCTACCAGCTGCGCCGCCAGAACCTCGCCGCCGTGGAGCCCAACCCCGCGCACCTCGCGCTGGTGCGCCTGGAGCGGGAGCTCTCCGCGCGCGGGGAGGGCTTCACTCTGGTCACCCAGAACGTGGACGACCTGCACCAGCGGGCGGGCTCCACCGTCCTCCCCATGCACGGGGAGCTCTCGCGGCTGCGCTGCGAGGCGTGCGGCAGCCGGCCCGTGGACCGGGAGCACCTCGACGAGGAGGTCCTCGTCCCCTGCCCCGGCTGCGGCGCGACCCCCCTGCGCCCGGATGTGGTCTGGTTCGGTGAGATGCCGTACCACCTCCCTGAGATCGAGGCGGCGGTCGCCCGCGCCACCCACTTCATCGCCATCGGCACCAGCGGCGCCGTCTACCCCGCCGCGGGCTACCTGAGCTACGCGCGGGCCAGCGGCGCCTGGACCGCCTGCCAGGGGCTGGCGGAACCCGACAACCTGGACCCCCGGGACGCCTTCTTCGGAGGCCGCGCGAGCGAGGCCGTTCCCGAGCTGGTGGACGCGCTGCTCGCGGCCTCCCCCCAGTGAGCTTCGTGGGCAGATGGATGATCCATCGCCCATCGAGGTCCGGCTCAGTCGCAGGAGCCCCCTGGTGGTTGTCGATCACTCCGAGCTCTGTGACGACCTCGACGACTTCTGCGTGGCTCGACGACTTCTGCGTGGAGAGGGTTCTGCGTGGAGAGGGTTCTGCGTGGAGAGGGCTCTGCGTGGACAGGGTTCATCGTGGGGAGGGTTCTTCGTGGAGAGGGGGCTGGAGTCCGAGGGGGTCCTCACCGAGCGGCGGGCTGGTGGCAGCCTTCACAGCCGGATCTCCCCCGCGGTCTTCGATCCAGGTTTCCTGCGGGCCCTGATCCGGCAGATTCCGGAGTCGGAAGTGGAGCGGATCTGGCGACTGAACCACTGAGCGGCGAGGGCCCAGCGCGGCCAGGCCCCCGGGGGGGGATCGAGCCCAGCGCTCGGCGTGGGCAGCGGGATGCTGGAGCGGGTGGGAGACGGCGATCCGCCAGGTCTTCCCTCGACGCCCGGCTCCCTGGCCTCCCGACGCTTCCGCTGGTCACGCGCAGCGTCGCAACGCCCCGGGGCGAGGGCGAGGGCGAGCTGGGGATGGGCCCGGTGCGCTGGCGCGGTGCAGCCGGATTCTGCGCGGCAGGAACGAGGGGCCCTCAACGCCCTTGATCAAGGCCGGGAGTTGAGGGTCCTTGCGGTCCGCCCGTTGGGCAGGCCCAGCGTCCGGACCCCGGCACCCCCGAACGTGTGTCTTCGTGCGGTCCACGGCCACGCCCGTGAGGAGACCGTGCCCGGCTTGGCGCTCGCGCCCAGGAGCTTCGGCGGCGGTGGGGCGCTCACCGCGGCCGATTTGATGTTGGCAGCGGCCTCAACGCTCTCCTTCGAGAGCTCCATGGGGCTGGAGGAATCTCGGAGCGGAGCGGGCCGTCACCGGGTCGGGTACCTGTTCGAATCCATGGCCGGATCCGCGCTGGAGAGGATCACGTAGATGCCCAGGGCGAACAGAGCGATGGGCACCACGATCCAGGGCCAGTTCTGCTTGAGGAAGGACATCTGTGCAGTGTTACCTCCCAGGTCGCGACAGCCAAGAGCTGATAAGGGCTCTCGACTTGACGCTCCGGAGCCCAGCCGTGACCCTGACTCTGCTAGCTCTTTCGAACCATCTCCCCGCTGCTCACCCCGCCTGTCCTTGCGTCGAGTCCTCAAGAAGCTCGGAATCTCCTTCTTATCCCTCCTGCTCTTCGGGGTGGTGGCTGAGCTCGTCGCGCGGGCCGCGGAGCCCGGGCCCTTCTCCTTGGTGGATCGCTATCCCTACCATGAGCCTGAGGGCGTCACGGAATGGCGACACCTTGCCGGGTTCGAGGGACGCTGGGACTCCACCTGGTACGAGACCGACGAGAGGGGCCTGCGGGGTCAGGCGGCTGCCCCGACGTTCGCCGCTGGAGAGCGGCGCATCATCTGCGTGGGGGACTCGTGCACCTTCGGCAAGGGCGTCCTGGAGGCGGACTGCTGGCCCCGTCAGCTCGAGACCCTCATGCGGGTCGAGGGCGCCGACGTGAAGGTCTACAACCTGGGGGTCAACGGGACCTATGGCAGGGTCTACCTTGAACTCCTCGAGCGTCACGTCCCGGAGCTGAAGCCGGAGACCGTGGTGGTGGGCTACAACCTGAACGACTTCCCGAACTCCCTGCGGAAGATCGACGAAGCCGTCTTCAAAGAGCGAGGCCTGCGCAGGCTGATCCCCCAGGGGACTCGAGACAGCCTGGGGCGCCTTGCGCTCTACCGATTCGCTCGAGCGGCGTACTACGACTCCCAACGGGACCGGGACCTGGCCGCCTCAGAGGCGTTGGCCGCCACGGCATCCGCGGCGAGCATTGATGACGACGTCTGGCAGCGGGAGCGCGGGACCCTCATGGAGATCCGTGACTTATGCAGCGGGCACGGCGCGGCCCCCGTCGTGTTCCTGTTTCCCTACGAGAGCCAGGTGCTCCTCGAGAGCTTTGACCGCGGCCCCATCCAGAGGCTCTCTGCCCTGTGCGGCGAGCTCGGCCTCCCGTTCGTCGACCTGACGAAGGCCTTCCGCGCCGAAGCGCGGGGCACGGACCCGATGACCGAGCTCTTCATCAAGGGCGATCACTACCACCCAAACCCCGCGGGGTACGAGATCGTAGCCCGCGAAGTGGGGAAGAGGCTCGAGGCCGACTAGCCAGCCTCCATCAGGTGGAGCGAAGAAGTTTGGGGCGAGGCCCGGCCTTCTTGAATTGTTGCGGGCGAGCGCCCTGGAGGCGTGCAGGCCTCGGTGGAGGGGGAGTCTCCACGCCACGATTGGGCTCATGCTCGCGGCGACGCGGAGGCGGCGCCAACCGCCCCGCGGTCAGCGCGGCGGGTCCACCGAGGAGGTTCGATGGGGGCCAGGGAGCGTTTGCTCAGCGCCGCTCCGGGGCCACGTCGTGGACCTCGCCCGGTTCGCCAGCGAAGGCGACTGACCCGCTTCAAGGAGAGCCGCGGTTCTGTCGCGGGTGCCCGCCGCGTGGCGGTGCGTCGA
>CBFHHK010000176.1:0-9647 GCA_965655435.1 Planctomycetota bacterium
TCGGCGTCGCCGAGCCCCTGCACGAGCGGCAGGAGCGCTCGCAGGGCCTCCGTGCGCAGGCTCCCGTCGCCCTCCTCCATGGTCGTCGCGATGCGGTCTGCCTCCTCGAGGAGATCGATCGCGCCGGCTCGGTCGCCGGACTCTTCGAGGAGCCGGGCGAGCTCGAGGCGGGCCTGATGGAGGACATTTGCGGTTGGCCCCGGGGTCTGACGGTCGAGCTGGAGGGCGCCCTCGAGCTCCCGCCTCGCGAGGAGGCGGTCCCCGCGTCGTGCGTGGAGGAGGCCGAGCGCCGCACGCTGCCTCGCGGCCTGGGCGGAGGTCGCCCCGTGGATCTCCGACGCCGCCTCCAGCGCGGCGGTCTGCGCCTCGAGGGCAGCCTCGAGTTGACCTGCGCTGACCAGGCGATCCGCGAGGGTCCCGAGCGCGTCGACGCGGATGGCGTCCTGGGTCCCGAAGGCTCGAATGACCATGCGGTCCAGCTCGGCGGGCTGCATCGTCCGGGCTCGGCTCGCGTCTGCGCCCGCGCGCGGCGCCTCCGAGTATCGCGTGGCCGAGAAGATCTCACGCAGCACCCCGGCCTGTTCCTGGCGCGCACTGAGGGCCTTGAAGGCCACGGTCAGGCCGCCGATGAGCGCGGCCAGGACCGCAGCGCTGGCGACCGCCGCCACCTGGTGGCGACGCAGGAACTTGCTGGCCCGGTAGATCGCGGAAGGGGGAGCCGCCTCGACGGGGCGGTTGGTGAGGAGGCGGTTGATGTCGCGGGCGAAGGCCGCGGACGACTCGTAGCGCCGATCGCGCTCGGGAGACAGGGCGCAGTGGACGATGTTCTCGAGGTCGCCGTGCAGGAGCCTGCGCAGCTCCGACGGGGTGCTCCGGCGCATCTGGGACACCGCCCCCGATCCCGGCTGATCCGGCGCGACGCGGGTGGCCATGGGGCTCGGGGTGCTCTGGGCGAGGAACTCCGCGATGTCCCCGCTGCTCGCGTGCTCGCGGAGGACCTCGGCCGGGAAGGGCGGCTCCCCGGTCAGCAGCTCGTGGAGCACGACGCCGAGGCTGTACACGTCCGTGCGGGTGTCGATGTCCGCGCTGCCCGAGGCCTGCTCCGGGCTCATGTACACGGGCGTGCCGATGACCTGGCCCATCTCGGTGAACAGCGTCCCGCCGCTCTGCTCCGCGCTCGTCGCCTTGGCGATGCCGAAGTCGATGACCTTCGGCACGGGGCGGCCCTCGGTCTCGGTGACGAGCACGTTGCTGGGCTTGATGTCGCGGTGGATGACTCCGCGCTGGTGGGCGTGCTGGATCGCGCCGCAGAGGTCCAGGAACACCTCCAGCCTCTGGCGGATGTTCAGCCGGTGGTTGTCGCAGTAGGTGGTGATGGGCTGGCCTGGTACGAGGTCCATCACGAAGAAGGGTCGGCCGCGATCGGTCGCGCCAGCGTCCAGAGCCCGTGCGATGGAGGGGTGGTCCAGGAGCGAGAGCGCGTGCCGCTCGGCCTCGAAGCGAGCGATGACCTGGCGCGTGTCCATGCCGAGCTTGATGACCTTCAGCGCCACCTCGCGGCGCAGGGGGGCCTCCTGCGTGGCGCGGAAGACGACCCCGAAGCCCCCCTCCCCGAGCTCCTCAACGAGCGTGTAGGGTCCGACTCGGGAGCCGGTCTTCACCTCCTCTGGCTCGGCTGCGCCGTGGCTGTTCACCACAGCCCCGCTCTCGAGGAAGCCGCTCGAGGCCTCGTGGGCATCGAGGAGAGCGGTCACCTGCGAGACGAGGTCGGGATCCCCGCCCGCCGCGTTCTGGAGCCACCTCTTCCTGCTCGGGCCGGCGGGGCGCTGGAGCGCCCCGGCGAAGAGCCGCTCCAGGAGCGGCAGCTTGTTCCCTTGCGAGGCCTCCGCGCGAGCGCTCGGTGTTCGGCTCGAACCCGGCGTCTGACTCGGATCCGGCGCGGCGCTCAAGGCGTCTCCTTCGGATGGTCTTCGACCGGGGCTTCGGGATCGTCGGCCCCGTCGCTTCGGAGTTCGTTGAAGAGCCAGGCCCTTGCGAAGGCCCAGTTGCGGTCCGCGGTCGCCCTGGAGATGCCCAGGACGTCAGCGGCCTCGACGATCGAGAGGCCAGCGAAGAAGCGCAGCTCGACCAGGCGCCCATGGGAGGCGTCCAGCTCACTGAGCCGTAGGAGCGCCTCGTCGAGGGCGAGCAGGTCGGTGCTCGGGGGCAGCTCCACCAGGGCGTCCGGCTCCAGCTCAACGTGTCCGTGGCCGCCTCCATGCCGGAGGCTCTGCCGTCGCCGGGCTCGCTCGATGAGGATCCGCCGCATCGCCTCGGCCGCGGCACCCAGGAAGTGGGCTCGATTTTCAAAGCGGAGCTGGGGCCCGCCCTCGCCTTGAGGCGGTCCCGCGATCCTCATCCAGGCCTCGTGAACGAGGGCGGTGGCCTGAAGGGACTGACCGCGCTCCCGCGCGAGCTTCGTGGCCGCGAGGCGCCTGAGCTCCCCATAGACGGCCTCGATCAGCTCATCGCTGGCGTCGTCTCCGGCCTTGAGGGCCTGCAGTAACTGGGTGACTTCAGCCATGTGGGGGGGGCGTCGCCGACGAGGGCGCGCGCTCCATGCTAAACGAGCGAGCTCAGACCTGGAGGGGCTGAGCTCGCTCGTTGATCAGAGGGCGACCAGGGCCGCCCGGTCTGGGTCACTGGAAGTTCACTTCGAGGCCGCGGCTGAAGTTGGAGGTCGCGCCGCCTCCGGGGGCCGTGTCCCGGTGCCAGAACTGGAAGTTCCACGTCTCACCAGCCAGGGTCGCCTGGGAGCCCGTGGGCTGCGGGATGGCGGTGAGGTCTAGGGCCATGGAGATTTGCCCGGAGCCGTCCGCGGTAAGGACGCTCCCGATGTATCGCCCGATGTTAGCGCCGAGGCACACGTTCCCCGTGCTGCCGCCGGGGTTCGCGAAGAAGGACTGCGTTCGCGCGACGGCCATGTAACCGAGGGCGCCGACCGGAAGGCTGGACCCGTGGAGGGTCACGTCGTTCTGCGACGCGACCGGGGATCCGATCGCCTCGAGTGAAGAGACCGCGCCAGTGCTGTTGGCCACACTGTTGCAATAGGTGTCTCCGAAGCGCCGCGGTGACTCCGGGAGGGAGGCGTTCTCACCCGAGACCCCGTTCGGGAAGATGTGCACGCGGTCCATCTTGAACCCGTTGGACCGCCCGGAGAATTCAAGGCGGTGGCTCCCCGGTGTGAGGTTGTAGCGCACCGGCCCGGAGACGGACCCGTTTCTTGTCTCCCAGGTCCAAGCGCCCACGGTGTTGTTCGAGAAGGCCTTCACCCAGGCCCCGCCGTCCATGCGGACCCACGTGTCATTTTCCTCGGTCGGATCGGGGTCTTCGTGGCGGTTGTAGATGGCCACTCGGTGTTCGCCTGACGTGGTGATCTCGAAGTCGAAGCCGAAGATTCCGTTCCCGGGGATGGAGAAGAAGTTGGGCCCATCCCAACGGAAGTAGCCCTGGCCCGTGAAGCCCGGGGTCGAAGTGCTGAGCGACCAGGCGCCGGCGGGATCGGCAGACTCCATCTGGATGGCGACGACACCGTTCGACTGCTGGAGAAAGGTCCCTTGAGCGAGGGCTTCGCTGGCAGTGGAGAGGACGGCGAGAGAGACAAGGCCACAGGCCTTCAGGGCTGCGGACGGCAGGGAGAGAGTCATGCCCGAGTTTTGAGGGTTGAGCGGTAATCCCGTCGGCGAGGCGTGCAGGTGCCTCGCCGGGGGTGTGTGTGGGGCTCGGTTGTACGGAGACCGGCTTCTCATGCATACCTCGGGACGGGAGCTTCAGAACGTTCTGGGTTCAAGGCTCCACGTTGTCAGTCTCATCCTGGGCCAGGGCTGGCGCCGGGGGGGCGACTGGGGCACCCTTGGACGCCAATCCAGGACGTTCACGATGACGAAGCGAAAGGTAGACCTGGGGGGCGAGAACTCGAAGGGGCTCACACACAACCCCTTCGCGGCGCTCCAGCGGGCGCCTGGAGGGGGCGCCCGCTCTGAGCAGCACGAGCCCGCGGAGCAGCCGGCGGCGCCGGCGGGTGGGGCAGGTCAGCCTCGCGGGCAGGCGGTCCACTGGCTGGTCCGAAAGGAGCGCAAGGGGCGCGGCGGCAAGGTCGTGACCATCGTCTCCCCATTGGCCGGGAGTGGGGTGGAGGACCTCGGCGCTCTGGCGAGGGCGCTGGGGCAGGGTCTGGGGACCGGCGCGAGGGCGAAGGACGGGGCCGTGGTCGTGCAGGGCGAGCTCTCGGAGCGCGTGGCTCAGTTCCTTGAGGCCGCAGGCGCCAAGGTGACCGTTGGATCCTGAGGCTGAGCGCGCTGCGCTGCGCGAGGCGGGCGGGCCGCCGCCGGAGGCCAACGGCACCGAGGATCGGGAGGCGTGGATTCGGGCGTATATCGAAGCTCGGGACCTGCGTCAGAAGCTGGAGTTGCCAGCGGGACCCCTCGCTGCGAGCCAGCCCGTTCCAGGGCCGTTGAGGCTCGGCGGACCGGGCAGGGATCCCGGGCTCCGGGTCAGCCCGCGCGCCGACAGGATCCCGCGGCCCGGCGCCTTGCGAGAGGCCTCGGCGGTGGCGCGGCTGTTGCACGTGTTCACCCACCACGAGGTCCAGGCCGCGGAGCTCTGCGGTTGGGCCATCCTCGCCTTTCCGGAGACGCCGGCGGCCTTCCGCGATGGGCTCTTCGCGATCATGCTGGATGAGGTGCGCCACGCGGCCAGCTATGCCACCCGACTCGAGGAGCTCGGGTCGGCCTATGGAGTGCACGCGGTCCGGGACTGGTTTTGGGAACGCACCCTCGGCTGTGAGCGCCCGCTGCAGTACGTCGCGCTCATGGGGCTCGGCTTCGAGGGGGGGAACCTCGAGCACGCGCAGCGCTTCGAGCAGCTGCTCCGTGAGGCTGGCGATGAGCACAGCGCCGCGCTGGTGGCTCGGGTGGGCAGGGAGGAGGTCGCCCACGTGCACTTCGCGGCTCGCTGGTTCTCGACATGGACGGGCGCGGTGCCCGGGACCGGCCCGGACTTCGATCGCTGGGTCGCGGAGTTGCCCCCGCCGCTCACCCCTGCCGTGCTGCGGGGTCGGCCTCTCGACCGCCCTCGACGGGCGCGGGCAGGGCTGTCCGAGGCCTTCCTGGACCGGCTCGAGGAGACCGGGGACACCCGAAGCTCCTCCCCCCGGTGACGGTCGCCTGGCTGTTCAACCTTGACGCCGAGCGGGAGCTCGCGGCGTACCGAGCTGGAGCCTCTCCGCGAGCCTCCAGCGCCGCGGCCGGGAGGCGAATGCAGGAGGCGGTGAGCCGCCTCGGTCGCCGGGTGGAGGAGGGGGGGCTCCTCGGACCGACCGATGTGGTTCTCGGGTCCGATTCCCTTCGGCGCGGAGGGCTCCCTGGCGGCGCCAGCGCGCGAGCCTGGTGCCCGACGCCGCAGGCTCGCGCGGCGTTCGAGGGCCTTGGGCTGGAGCTGGACGGGCCCAGCGTGGAGGTGTTGATCGCCGCGAATGCCCGCGAAACCTTCGCGGGATGGGACGCCCTCCCGGGGGCCACCGTCGCCTCGTCCGTCGCGGAACTGAGGCGGGCCGTGGAGCGGCCGGGGCTCCCGCGGAGCGGGGACGGGGTCAATGACCGTGCCGCCTGGGTCCTCCGGCGCTCCCTGGGCTGTGCCGGGAGCGGGCGGCTGATCGCCGAAGCGTGGGGGACGCAGGTCGAGCGTTGGGGCGAGGCCGCCCTCGCGGAGGGGCCGGTGGAGGTCCAGCCCCTCGTGGACATCGTCGATGAGTACTCGATCCATGGGCGTGTCGACGCTCGAGGTTGTGTCCGCCGCGGGGTGCCCTTGCGGTGGAGGGGCGCCGCGGGCGCCGACGGGTACGGTTCGGTACCGGCCCTCACACCCGGCGAGGAGGCGAGGTTGGCCGAGGCTGGCATCGAGGTCGGGGAGGCCCTGGCGCGGCTCGGCTATGTCGGGCCCTTCGGGGTCGACGCCTTTCGATGGTCGGGGTCAGGAGGCGCGCTGACGCTCCAGGTGGCGACGGACATCAACGCGAGGCTGACCTTTCAGTTTGCCAGGGCGGCACCTGAGCTCCTGCGAGAGCCCTGGGCTTGACCGGACGGAGCCCTCAGCCCAAGTGGACGGAGCCCTCAGCTCAAGCGGACGGAGCCCTCAGCCCAACCAGACGGAGCCTTCGAGTGATTGGGCCGCAGCCTTCAGTCCGTTGGTTGGTCCTCTTCCGCAAGCCGGGAGCTCAGTCCATGAGGAACATCTCGCCCAAGGCCGAGACCATCCACGCGGGGTCCTTGACCCCGCAAAGCTCCCTCGCGCTGTGCATGGAGAGCTGCGCGCATCCCACGTCCACGGTCCGCATCCCGTGCTTCGCCGCCGTGAGGGGACCGATGGTGGAGCCGCATGCCATGTTGGTCTTCATGACCCACTTCTGAAAGGGCACACCCGCGCGCTCGCAGGCCATCTGGAACAGTGCTTCCGTCTCCGCCTCGGTAGCGTAGCGCTGGTTGGCGTTGACCTTGATCACGGGGCCACCGTTCAGGTGAATGTGATGATCCGGCTCGTGACGGTCCACGTAGTTGGGGTGCACGGCGTGGGCCATGTCAGCCGACACACAGATCGAGTCCTGGATGTTTCGCAGGTAGCTGTCACGGTCGCCCCCTCGGGCGATGATGAGCCGCTCGGTGACGTCCCCGAGCAGCGGGCCATCGGCGCCGCCGCGGCTCGCGCTCCCCACCTCCTCGTGGTCAAACAGGGTGACGGCCAGGGGATGAGAGGGCCCCTTGTCTGCAGCCTCGATGAGCGCTGTGAGCGCGCAATAGGAGCTGCAGAGGTTGTCCAGCCGCGGCGCCGCGAGCATGTCCTTCTCGGTGCCTAGGAGGCCCGAGGGGGTCAGGTCGTGGACCATCGCGTCGTAGCTCTTGATCGCTCCGGGCGCGATCCCCATCTCCTGTGCGAGGAACTCTGCGAAGGCGCCCTCCTTGCTGTCTCCGACGGCCATGACGGGCGCCATGTGCTGCTGCTTGTCCAGCTTGAGGCCCTTCTCGCCGATGGTGCGGTCCAGGTGGATGGCGAGCTGGGGGACCCGCAGGATCGGCCGGTCGACCTTGAAGTGACGCTCCACGAGCTGCGGTCCGTCGGAGACGAAGGCGCGGCCGCTGATCCCCAGGTCTCGATCCAGCCAGGAGTTGAGCAGGACGCCACCGTAGACCTCGACGCCGAGTTGGCGAAAGCCTGCGGCGCCGGTGTCGGGACGAGGCTTGATCCGCAGGTTCGGGCTGTCGGTGTGCGCGCCGGCGATCCTGAAGCCGGTCGTCGTATCCATACCCGCCGGGTAGTACCACGCGAAGAGCGATCCGCCCCGGCGAACGAACCCGCGCTCGGGGACGTCGGTCCAGGCCTCGAGCTCGTTGATCTCGGTGAACCCGCCCGCGACGAGGCGCTCAGCCGAGGTGTCACAGGCGTGGTAGGGCGACGGGGAGGCGTCAATGTAGGACGCCATGTCGAGCGCGACGCGCTCGGGGAATTCGATGATCGACATGGGGAGGCTCTCTGGGGAGGGGCTGCGGGGCCCGCAGGCTCAGGTGTGCTGGACGCGCGTCACGCCGAGGAGGCGCTCGATCGACTTCATACGCTTGCCGAGGAACGGCACGTGCTGGATTCTCGCGACCACTTGCCCCTCGCGCTTGATCGCGACGGTGCCGCCCCCGAAGGTCAGGATCAGCTCCAGGACGTCCGGGACCTCGCGGCTCACGGTGCTCCCGAGTCGAGGGATGCTCTGGTCCCGGCCCCAGGGCTGGACGTAGTGAACAAATTCGTTGGGCTCGAGGCGCCAGTAGTTGAGGCGCGGCTGCAGCATGCCGAGCAGGAAGAAGAAGAGCAGGGAGCAGCCGACGACGAGGTAAGCGGCGGTGCTGTAGCTCACCTGGAGCCCGGCGAGCCAATGCCCAGCGTCTCCGAGGACCGCCCAGCCCTTCAGCCGCCCGACGTAGAGCCCCGCGCACGCGAGCAAGACGAGGAGGACGACGATCGCGAACTTCTTCTGGTCGAGGTCCGTAACGATCACCATGAGGTTGAACGTCAGGGCACCGGTCGCCCACCACCCGAGGGTGACCGATTGGGTCGCTCCGTCACCGAAGGACTGGAGGGCGCCGCAGACCAGGAAGGCGAGCAGCGTGGGCCAGAAGTAGATGATCATCGGGAAGGACGCGATGGGGACCGCGTCCTTGTCCTGGTCCGAATTGAAGGGGTAGTAGACCTCCCAGATGGACTCCTTTTCGATCCTGGAGGGTGACGAGCCAGGGGTCGTGGGGGCCGGGGAGGGCTCCGGTGTGGGGGGCGTGGCTTCGGTCATGACAATGTCGCGCGGGAGGCTGGGGGAGGCAGAGATTGGCCGCCGGAGGGATGGTACCAACGCCTTACTGGCGATCGAGGCCTCCTATTTCAACCGACCACGGAACTTCGGGGCTCCGCGGGCGGGGCCCCGCCACCCGCTGGCTGTAGAGCCGGGGATCCTCTCGCTTGGACGCCTTGGCCGATGGGAGGGCTTCGGGGTCTGCCGGCCGCCGGTTCGGAGGGACCGCTGTTCGACCGTCGGGGCCAGGACGCCCCGAGGAGGCCTTGGGCACAGGTGGTCAGCGTCGGGCCTTCGGGCGGCTGACCCGGGATCGGCCGGGGGGGGCGTTTTCCGGGGTCCTTGCTGCTTGCGGCCGGCCTGTGCTGGCAGTCGACGGATCTGTCGGCAGTCAGCTGTGCTGATGGCCGTCGACTGGGCTGATGGCAGGCGACTGGGCTATTGGCAGACAACCGTGCTGATCGCAGGCGACTGGGCTGTTGCCGGTAGCCGGTGCTGTTCGCAGTAGACTGGCGCGCCACCCAGAAGCCTGTGACCACCCTCCCTCCCCACCAACCTGACCCCGCCGGCGAGGCGTCGCCCGCGCCTCCTGTGGGGAGCGACCCTCTGCCTGCTGGGAGCGATCCTGCGGCGACCTCCTCTGGCGGTGACGGCTCAGGGCTGGCGGGTGCCGCCAGAGGGCGTGGCGCAGATCTCGACCCCGGCCTGGGCTCAGACGGCGGCGCGGGCGGAGGCCCAGGTGGAGAGGCCGTGCGCGCCCTCGAGGCGCTGCGGCATGACGAGGCGACCCTCCGAGCGGACTGGGGCGCGCTGGATCCTGACCGCCGTGCGTCCTCGCTGGCGGAGCTGGAGGAGCGGCTCTTCGTCTTGGAGGAGAGCTCGAAGGGCTCCCTCAATGGCGGCGACTCCGCCCGTCACGCCCGCTCAGTGGCGGGTGCATGGCTCGAGCATCTCCGGCGCAGCGGGCGCTCCGAGGCCGCAGGGGCCCTCGGCGGAGCGTTGACCACCAGCCGCTCAGCTTGGTTGGCGGCGCGCAAGGCGGAGGCTGCGCTCGGCCCGAAAGAGGTCTTCGTGGCGCTCATGCGCGTCGAGGAGTTCCTCCTCGCCGCGGTGGGGGACGCCCGCGCGGGTGCAGCCGGCCAGCCGACCGGTCGGGACGCCAGCCGTGATGGAGAGCGGGCGGCGCCGGAGGGGCGGGAAGGACCGGCGGAGCGGACCGCCCCTTCACCAGGAGCGCGAGCTTCGCGCGAGGGCGAGGTGGCGGCCGAGGCCGACGGCGCGC
>CBFHHK010000177.1:0-9630 GCA_965655435.1 Planctomycetota bacterium
GACGCCCGCCGCCGTGTTGATGCCGGGAGCTCGCGAGGAGCCCTCAATCGTGGTTCGCCCGCACCGCGCACTCTCGAAGAGCCGGAGCCCCTGGGTGCGAGCGCGTGGTCAGACCGCCGCGCGGATGCGCTGCGAGACCTCGTCGATCGAACCGACCCCGTCCACGAAGTGGAGCGGGACCTCGCCTTGCCCCTCGTAGTAGGCGATGCAAGGCTCGGACTGCTCCTTGTAGGTGGCGATCCGGCGCTGGATCACCTCGGGGTCCGCGTCGTCCGCGCGGTTTTCCTTCTCGGCGCGGCCCTTCAAGCGGGCCATGAGCTCGTCGTCCGGCACGGTGAGGACGACCACGCCCGCGAGCTTGGTCCCCCGCCCCGCAAGGAAGCCATCCAGCCAGGCGGCCTGGGGCACGTTCCGAGGGAACCCGTCCAGGAGCACGCCATCGCTCACGTCGTCCTGGTGCAGGCGATCCGCCACCAGGCGGTTCGTCAGCGAGTCCGGCACAAGCGTCCCCGAGGCAAGGAGGCTCTGGACCTCCTTACCGAGGGCAGTGCCGCCCTGGATGTTCGCGCGGAACATGTCCCCCGTGGAGACGTGAGGCACGCCCAGGTGCTCCTTCAGGGAGTGAGCCTGGGTCCCCTTGCCCGCAGCGGGAGGGCCGAAGATCAGGAAGTGGCGAGTCACTTGGCTCGGACTCACTCTGCGGCGGCCTCAGGCTCGGCGACCACCTCTTCGCGAGGCGTCCGCTCGACAAACTCCAGGATCGCGCGCTCGCCGTTGTCGCCGAGACGACGCTTGGTCAGCTTGATGATCCGGCAGTAGCCGCCCGGACGCTCCGAGAAGCGCGGCCCGAGCACGTCGAACAGCTTGATGGTGCCGTCCTTGCTGCGCAGCTTGGAGAACGCGCGGCGACGGTTGTGCTGAGAGGGGTCCTTGGCCAGCGTCACCAGCTTCTCGACGAACGGCTTGATGGCCTTCGCCTTCTGGACGGTGGTGATGATGCGCTCGTGCTCGATCAGCGACGCAGCCATGTTTCTAGTCATGGCAATACGGTGGCTGGTGGTTCGGCCGAGCTTGTAACCGGCAACGCGGTGTCGCATGGGTCTTTCGTGGTCTCGCGCCCGCCGTTGACCGGCGAACGTCCCCGTCTGGAGGGGATCTTCGGGGTGGTGTCGAGCGCGGCCGGAATCGGCTGGGCCCGTCGTTCAGGTTCAGTCGACGCGCATGCCCAGCGAAAGGCCGCGCTCCGCGAGCTTGGCCTTGATCTCCGTGAGGGAGGTCTTGCCGAGGTTCTTGAGGTTGATGACGTCGTTCTCGGACATCGTCACCAGGTCGTAGAGCGTCTGGAGGTTCGCGCCGTCCAGGCAGTTCCGGGCACGCACCGAGAGCTCGAGCTCCGCGATGGGTGCCTCGAGGAGGCGAGTCAGCTCGCTGTCCTCCTGACGCTTGGGGTTGAACTCAGAGGCCTGCGGGGTCTCCAGCAGCGGAAGGCCGTCCCGCGTCTCGCCCTGAAGGACGAACGGGTTCAGGTGCTTCCGATAGATCTTGGCCGCCTCGGTGAGCGCCAGCTGGGGCGTCACCGTTCCGTCGGTCCAGATCTCGAGAATCAGCCGGTCGTAGTTCGTGAACTTCCCGACCCGGGTGGCCTCGATGGAGTAGCGCACGCGCTGAACCGGCGAGTAGCTGGAGTCGACCGGGATCGTGCCGAGCTCCTGCCCCTCCATTCGGTTCTCCTCCGCGGGGATGTACCCGCGGCCACGCTGAACCTCGAGCTCGATGTCGAGCTCACGGTCCATGGTCAGCGTGCAGATGTGGAGGTCCTCATTGATGACCTGGGCCCCACCTTCACACTCGACGTCGGCGCCGGTCACGGCACCCTCGCTCGAGCGCTGGATACGGCAGGTGATGACGTCATCGCCGTCATACTCAACCCGCAGGCGCTTCAGGTTCAGGATGATGTCGGCCACGTCCTCGTAGACACCCTCGAGGCTGTCGAACTCGTGGTTCGCACCCTCGATGCGTACGGCGGTGACCGCGCATCCCTCGATCGACGAGAGCAGGACTCGACGCAGGCCATTGCCGATGGTGTGCCCAAAGCCACGCTCGAAGGGATCGATCAGGAAGCGACCGTATTCTTCGGTCAGCGACTCCTGCTCGGCCTCGACGCGCGAGGGAAGTTCAAAGTTACGCCAGCGGATCCTCATGTCTTATGCCCTCTAGGAGGGAACGGCCAGGGCGCGGCAGCGCCGCGGACTGGTGGCCGTATTGGGGGATTCAGAGTTGAAAGGGGACGGTTCGGGGGGAGCGCCGCGGCGGGGATCTGACCACCAGGGGATCAGATCGTCAGCCGCGGAGCCAACCATCGTGGGCTCCGCAGAGCCCACTCGAATCACTTGGAGCAAAGCTCGACGATGAGCTGCTCTTGGATCGGGAACTGGAAGTCTTCGCGCTTCGGCAGCGAGGAGACGGTGATGGCCATGCCGTCCGCGTCAACGCTGAGCCAGTCAGGCTGAAGCCCACCCTTGTTCACGTCAATGAAGCCAGAGACGATCTTCTTGGTGTTCTCCTTGTCGCGCGGCTGGAGCACGTCGCCCGGGCGGACGCGGTACGACGGGATCGTCACGCGCTTGCCGTTCACGAGGAAGTGGCCGTGGTTGACCATCTGCCGCGCCTGAGCGAGGGTCGTCGCGAAGCCGGCGGCCAGCACGACGTTGTCCATCCGACGGCTGAGGAGCGCCAACAGGTTCTCACCCGTGTTGCCCTTCATACGCTCGGCCTCGCCGAAGTAGCGCTTGAACTGACGCTCAAGCACGCCGAAGACGCGCTTCAGCTTCTGCTTCTCCCGCAGGCGGACACCGTACTCGGTGACCTTGCGCCGGCTCTGGGCGTGAACTCCGGGCGGGTAATCCCGACGCTGGAGCACGGCCACTTTGCCGCTGGAGGTGTTTTGGCCGAGGAAGAAGAGGTTCATCCCCTCTCGACGGCACTGCTTGATCTTGGGTCCGGTGTAACGAGCCATATCGGTCCTAGGCTGGTCCTGGTCCTACGTGGTGGGGCTGCGCGAAATGCGCGATCAGACGCGGCGGCGCTTCTTCGCGCGGCAGCCGTTGTGCGGAAGCGGGGTAACGTCCTCGATTGAGGACACACGGAGGCCGGCGTTTGCCAGGGCTCGGACGGCCGATTCACGACCGGATCCAGCGCCCTTGACGCGCACCTCAACCTCCTTGAGGCCATGACGCATGGCGGCCTGAGCCGCGTTATCTGCAGCGCGCTGGGCAGCGAAGGGGGTGCTCTTACGAGTCCCCTTGAAGCCCTGACTGCCAGCGGTGCCCCACGAAATCGTGTTGCCCGCGGGGTCGGTGATCGTCACGTGAGTGTTGTTGAACGTCGACTTCACGTGGACGATGCCCTTGACGATGTTCTTCTTCGCCTTGCGCTTCGTGCTCTTAGCCATGGATCTGTATCGGGTCGGAGTGCGGGCTTAGCGAGCGGAGCTCGCCGAGGCCTGCGGGGTGTTTCGGGGTGCCGTGCGCTCGATCACTTCTTGATCGACTTCTTGCCAGCGACCGTCTTCTTCGGTCCCTTGCGCGAACGGGCGTTGGTGCGGGTCCGTTGACCGCGCACAGGAAGTCCACGCCGGTGACGAAGGCCGCGGTAGCAGCCGATGTCACGGAGGCGAGTGATGGCCTGCGCCAGGGAGCGCCGGAGCTCTCCTTCGACGTTGTAGTTCTTCTGCAGGTGGGTCGCGATCGCGGTGACCTGCTCCTCGTTGAGGTCCCGGGACTTCATGCCCGGGTCGAGGTTGAGGTCGCGACAGACGTCCAGGGCCGTCTTGCGGCCTACGCCGAAGATGTAGGTCAGGCTGATCTCCAAACGTTTGTCGTTCGGAATGTCGACGCCGATGACGCGTGCCATTGGATGGTGGGGTGAGGGGATGCTGCCCGGCGATCAAGCCGGACGGGTCGCTGGTGGATTGAGAGGGGCGCGGGGGCTTACTTGCCTTGGCGCTGCTTGTGACGGGGGTCCGCGTTGCAGATGACTCGCACCACGCCGCGACGGCGGACGATCTTGCAGGAGGAGCACATGCGACGGACGCTGCTTCGAACTTTCATCTTCTTCTTCTCCTCCGGCCGCGGCCGCCACGACGGCGACGCTCACCTCGGCAGGTGATTCGGCCCTTGGTCAGGTCATAGGGGGACATCTCGACGGTGATCTTGTCGCCGGGCAAGATTCGGATGTAGTGCATCCTCATCTTCCCGCTGACGTGCGCGAGGATCTCGTGGCCGGACTCCAACTTTGCCCTGAAGCGGGCATTCGGGAGAGCCTCGGTAACGATGGCCTCGACTGTGATCGGTTCTTCCTTCGCCATGGGTATTTACTCGGTACCGCCTTCGGTGGCACCGTCGCGCTTGGTCCAGGACGCGTTGCCGCGGGCCTGGCCCTTGCGCTTCCCTGACCCACCGCCGGCGGGGCCACTCGGGGCCGCCCCACCGTCGTAGGCCTTCATGACGAGCTGGGCCTGGAGCTTGTCGACAAGCTCGAGTGCGACCCCCACGACGATCAGCACGCTGGTGCCGCCGAGGAAGTAGCGCATCTCTAGGGTCAGGTTGGAGTTCTTGGTGATGAAGTTCGGGAGCACCGCGATGACGGCGAGGAACGCCGCGCCGGCGAGGGTGATCCGAGTCAGCACGCTGGAGAGGTACTCGGCGGTCTTCGCACCGGGGCGGATGCCCGGGATGAAGGAGCCGTTCTCCCTGAGGTTCTTGGCGATCTCCTCCGGCTGGAACATCAGGCGGTTCCAGAAGAAGCAGAACGAGAAGATGAGGACCAGGTAGATCGCCGTGTAGACGAAGCCAGTCGGGTCCTGGAACATCCGCGTTCCGTAGTCCCATCCGACCCAGTCGAACAGGATGCCGGGGATCACGAAGAGGACAGAGGCGAAGATGATCGGCATCACGCCGGCCATGTTGACCTTGAGCGGCAGGAAGTGACGCTGTCCCCCATACACCCGGCGACCGCGCTGCAGCCGGGCGTACTGGATGGGGATCCGACGAGCGCCCTTGTGCATGAAGACCACGACGAAGATGGTCACTGCCCAGACGAGCAGGAGGAACACCATGATGTTCCAGAACTCGTCGCTCCCACGCAGGTTCAGGATGCTCGAGGGCAGGGAGGCGATGATGCCCGCCATGATGATGAGCGAGGCGCCGTTGCCGACCCCGTACTCGGTGATGAGCTCACCGATCCACATCACCAACAGTGCGCCAGTGACCAGCGCGCCGATCACGATGAAGGCCAGGGCGACCTTGTTGCCCGACATGGACGGGTCGAGCATCTCGGGGCGCGCGAGGAACACACCCGTATAGATGAAGATGGCCTGAACCAAGGCGATCGGCACCGTGGTCAGACGCGTCCACTGGGTGATCTTCTTTTGACCCGCGGCGCCCTCCTTGGAGACCGCCTCGAGGGCCGGCGACACCTTGGTGAGCATCGAGAAGATGATGGACGCGGAGATGAACGGCATGATGCCGAGCGAGAAGATCGTCTGGGACCCGATCGCTCCCCCCGACAGCGCGGAGAGAAGGCCGAAGATCCCCTCGTTGGCCTGCTCGTCCAGATACTGGGGGCTCATTCCCGGGATGGGAATCTGAAAGCCGACCCTGTACGCGATCAGAAGGCCCAGCGTGCGAAAGATTCGCTGCCGGGTCTCCGGGATCTTGAACAGCTTGAGGAAGTTGTTCTCCACTGGGTGTGTGCGGTGGTGGCCGAGGGGGGAAAAGGAGTGTGAATCAGGCGTCGCTGGCGGCGGCCTCGCGGCCACGACCATCCAGCTCGACGACGGTGCCGCCGGCCTTCTCGATCTTCTCGCGTGCAGTCTTCGAGAAGCGCTGGGCGCGGACGGTCAGCTTGGTGCTGAGGTCGCCGTTCCCGAGGAGCTTGAGCAGGTCCGTGTTCTTGGACGCGAGCCCCTTGGCGAGGATCGAATCGAGGTCGACGGTGGCGCCGTCCTCGAACACGTCCAGGACGCCAACATTCAGGATCGTGTAGTCGGTGCGGAAGCGGGCGTTCGTGAAGCCACGCTTGGGAACCTGACGGTAGATCGGCATCTGGCCACCCTCGTAGCCAGCACGGCGGCTGGCGCCGGAGCGCTGACCGCGGCCTTTGTGGCCACGACCGGAGGTCTTGCCGTTACCGCTACCGGTGCCGCGACCCACGCGTTGGCGGGTGGCGTACTTGGTGCCCTTTGAGCAGACAGTCTTGAGGTCCATGTCTTCTTAGATGTCTCGGAGGATAAACGGCGAGATCAGAGCTTCGTGCTGCGAAGCTCCTCGACCTGCTCCGGCGTACGGAGCTGGGCGAGGGCGTCGAGCGTCGCCTTGACCAGGTTGATCGGGTTCGTGGACCCCATGGACTTCGACAGCAGGTTCTTGATCCCTGACATCTCGGCCACGGCGCGCACCGAGGTGCCGGCGATGATGCCCGTACCCTCGGAGGCCGGGATGAGCTTGATGCGGGCCGAGCAGAACTCGCCGATCACTTCGTGAGGGATCGAGCCCTCCTTGGTCAGCGGGACACGCTGAAGGTGCTTCCGCCCGTCCTTGTTGGCCTTCTCGATGGCGCCGGGGACGCCGCGCGCCTTGCCGAAGCCGTAGCCAACGACACCGCTTCGGTTGCCGACGACGCAGAGCCCGGAGAAGGAGAAGCGGCGACCGCCCTTGACGACCGCAGCGCAACGGTTGACCTGCAGCAGCTGCTCGCTGAGCTCGCCAGCCTCTTCGACCTCGCTGTGGTCGAGGTATTCGACGTGAGTCTTCATGGTTGTTCGTGTGTGCGCGCGGCGATCAGAGGGAGAGGCCGCCTTCACGGGCAGCATCAGCGAGGGCCTTCACGCGGCCGTGGTAGCGAGAGAAGCCGCGATCGAGCACGACGTTGGTGACATCCTTCTCCTTGGCGAGACGAGCGATCTCGGCACCGATGACGGCCGCCTTCTCGGTCTTGGTCTTGCCCTGGAGCTGGTCGGCGAGCTTCTTCGACGTGGACGACACAGCGCAGAGCGTGTTGCCGGACTCGTCGTCGATGACCTGAGCCGAAATGTGCTTGGTGGAGCGGTGCACAGAGAGCCGCGGACGGCCCGAGTACTTGCCGATACGACGGCGGACGCTCTTGGCGCGCCGGTCGCGGCGCTTGTTCTTGAGTAGAAGGGTGGACTTCATGTTGATTCAGCCTCGCGTCAGCTACCGAACGACTTGCCGGCCTTCCTCTTCACGTACTCGCCGTGGTACCGAATGCCCTTGCCCTTGTAGGGCTCGGGCGGACGGACGGCGCGGATAACGGCGGCCGTCTGGCCGACCTTCTGCTTGTCCGGACCGGTCAGGACGATCTGGGTGGGGTTAGGGCAGTCAGCCGAGACACCGTCCGGCAGCTGCATGGGAACGTCGTGGCAGAAGCCGATGTTCAGGACGACCTTGTTGCCCTGGACCTTCGCGTTCCAACCGACTCCGACGATCTCGAGCTTCTTCTCGAAGCCCTTGGTGACGCCCTCGACCATGTTGTTGACGAGGGAACGGGTCAGGCCGTGGTAGGCGCGAGCGGCGCGGGCCGCCCCTGAGCCGTTCACGGTGACGCAGGCAGCGTTGCCCTCGACCGCGACCTCGACCTCAGGCCGAAGGGTGATGGAGAGGGTGCCCTTGGGCCCCTTCACGCTGACATCGCGTCCCTTGACGCTGACGTCGACGCCGCCGGGGATGGTGACGGGTGCTTTTCCGATACGAGACATTTCAGGATCCTCGGTAGAGCGTGATCAGTAGACCTCGGCGAGAAGCTCGCCGCCGACGCCCAACTCTCGGGCCTTGCGGTCCGAGATCACGCCCTTGGGCGTGGAGACGACGTGGATACCCTGACCCCGAAGGACGGGCTTGAGTTCGCGCTGGCCGGCGTAGACGCGGCAGCCAGGAGTGCTGACCCGCTGGATGGAGCGGATGACTTTCTCGCCATCCACGCCGTACCGGAGGTCGACCGTGAGCGTGCTGGAGGGCTTGCCCTCCTCCACGGAGTAGTTTTCGATAAAGCCCTCGTCCTTGAGCACGTTGGCAATGCCTACGCGCATACGAGAGGCCGGCATGGCGACACTGTCGCGTCCGATCAGGTTGGCGTTCCTGATGCGGGTGAGCATGTCGGCTATGGGGTCGGTCATCATGGCTGTTGTTCTCCTTTGCCCTGGTGCTGGCCTCAGGCCTTCTTGCTGCGGTCGATGAAGGGCATGCCGAGTTCCTTGAGCAGCATGTAACCCTGCTCGTCGGTCTGGGCCGAAGTCACGAACGTGATGTCCATGCCCTGCTGAAACTCGATTCGGTCGAACGGGATCTCCGGGAAGATCGACTGCTCTGAGATACCGAGGGTGAAGTTGCCGCGGCCATCAAGCTTGTCCTTGACGCCACGGAAGTCGCGAATACGGGGGAGGACGACCGAGATCAGTCGGTCAGCGAACTCCCACATGCGGTCCTGACGGAGCGTGACGGCGCAGCCGATCGGCATCCCTTCGCGCAGCTTGAACCCGGCGATGGACTTCTTGGCGTTGCGGATCGTCGGCTTCTGGCCGGTGACCGTGCCCAGGTCGCGGGCGGCGGTCTCCACCTTGGACTTGGACTCGACGGCGCCCTGGACGCCCATGTTCACCACGATCTTCTCGAGGCGAGGGATCGCGTGCAGGTTCTTGATCTCGAAGGCCTCCGAGAGCTTGCTCCGGACCTCCGATTGATACTTGGTTTTGAGGCGTGCAGCCATTGTTCGTGGACCGGTCGTTGTCGGCCCTGGATGGACTGGGGTGGTGAGGACTAGTTCGACGCGGGACGCTTCCGCGTGCCCTTGCCGGTGGACGGATCGAGCAGCATCACGTTGCTCGCATGGATGGGAAACTCACGCTCCACTCGGTCACCCTGGGGGTTGGACTGAGTCGGCTTCACGTGCTTGGTCCGGACGTTGACGCCCGAGACCACGACGCGATTCGCGCTGAGCATCACGTCGACGACTTCGCCGGTGGTGCCCTTATCGTTGCCAGAGATGACGATCACCTGGTCTCCGCGCTTGACGTGCATCAGATGACCTCCTGAGCGAGCGAGACGATCTTCATGAAGCTGCGGTCACGGAGCTCGCGGGCCACGGCACCGAAGATGCGGGTCCCCTTGGGGTTCCCCTCACCGTCGACGAGGACCAGGGCGTTCCGATCGAAGCGGACATAGCTACCGTCGCCGCGGCGAGTGCTCTGCTTCACCCGGACGATGACGCCCTTGACGATGGTGCCGGTCTTGACCTCGGAGCCCGCGATGGACTTCTTGACGGAGGCGACGACGATGTCGCCGAGACCGGCGTAGCGCCGGTGAGTACCGCCGAGGACCTTGATGCACTGCACCTGCTTCGCGCCGGTGTTGTCAGCCACATCGAGATAGGTCTGCATCTGAATCATGACGCCACCTCCTCGGAGCCAGCGGACTCACCCCCCATCGCGTCAGCCGTGGCGGCTGCCTGCACCTGGCCGGGCTTGAGCGCACCGGCCGGGAGCGAGGGACGCTCGACGACGCGGACCAGGCGGTAACGCTTGGTCTTCGAAAGGGGACGGCACTCCATGACCTCAAC
>CBFHHK010000178.1:0-9563 GCA_965655435.1 Planctomycetota bacterium
CCCCGCGGCGGCCCCGGGCGAGGCGTCCGCGCGCTCCTCGTCGCGCGCAGCGCCGCCCGCGAAGCCCTGGCCAACCGGGCGGCTGTCCTCGCGCACATCGAGTGGCTCGAGACCCTCGCCGCCTCGGAGGAGTGCCTGTTCGAGGTGGATGCGGAGACTCTCCTGCGCCTCCGCCAGGCCGCAGGCCGGATCGCGCTCCCCGACCGCCTCACCCGCCGTCGGCTCACCAAGGCTCGCCGCGGGCAGGAGCGGCGCAAGGTCCGCGAGCAGGACGACCGGGCCCGCGAGGCGACGAGTAACCGGGCGCTGAAGCGAGCCCTCGCCTTCCCGACAGCCCCGAAGGAGCTGGCGATCACCGATGAGCAGCGCGCGCTGCTGGAGCACCAGGCCCGCGAGCGCCCCAAGGAGGACCGCGGGCAGCTCAACGACCCGCGCAGCTGCTACGTCTGCAAGGAACCGTACACCGAGCTGCACCACCACTACGACTCCATGTGCGGCAGCTGCGCCGACATCAACTGGTTGAAGCGCACGGCCACGGCCGACCTGCGCGGGCGCGTCGCGCTGGTGACGGGCTCACGGGTCAAGATCGGATTCGAGATCGTCCTCTTCCTGCTCCGCGCCGGCGCCCGGGTCATCGCCACCACGCGCTTCGCCTGCGACGCGGCCCGCCGGTACGAGTCGGAGCCCGACTTCGCCGAGTGGCGAGACCGCCTCGACCTGCGCGCCCTCGACCTGCGCCACACGCCCACCGTGGAGGGCTTCTGCGCCGAGCTCCTCGAGTCCGAAGCGCGGCTGGACTTCCTGATCCACAACGCCTGCCAGACCGTCCGGCGCCCACCCGATTACTACCGGGACATGGCGGCGCGCGAGAACCCCGCCGAGCTCCCGGAGCGGCTGCAGGCGCTCCTCGGAGCGCCCACCGTCGAGCGCGCCCTCGCGGTCCACCGGACCCCGAACAACGTCGCGCAGCTCAGCCAGATGGACCTCCTCGGCGAGGGCGACCAGGGCCACCTCTTCCCCGAAGGCCTCACCGACGGCGAGGGGCAGCAGCTTGACCTGCGCCCCTCGAACTCCTGGCGCCTGCAGCTCGACGAGGTGCCGACGGTGGAGATGCTCGAGGTCCAGCTGGTGAATTCGATCGCCCCCTTCGTGCTCAACAGCCGCCTGAAGCCGCTGATGCTCGCGGTGGAGACCCACGACAAGCACATCGTCAACGTGTCTGCCATGGAGGGTCAGTTCAACCGCGCCCTCAAGACCACGCGCCACCCCCACACCAACATGGCCAAGGCCGCGCTCAACATGATGACGCGCACCTCCGCCGCGGACTACGTGAAGGACGGTATCCACATGAACAGCGTCGACACCGGCTGGGTCACGGACGAGGACCAGCTGGAGCGAGCCACCGAGAAGGAGGTGGCCCAGCGCTTCGCCCCGCCCCTGGACTCGGTGGACGGCGCCGCCCGCTGCGTCGACCCGATCTTCGTGGGCTTCAACACCGGGCACCACTGCTGGGGCCAGTTCCTGAAGGACTACGGCCCCACCGACTGGTGAGCCGAAGGACCCGCCCGACGCCCCGCCCTCCGGCGCCGACGCCACGCCTCCCCGGAGGTCCTCCCATGACCTGGGTCGTGGCGCCCGGTGGCACGCCACCCGTCGGAGCGACCTGGTCCCCGTGGGGTCAGCTGGCCCCATGCACAAGGGGGAACCCGGCCAGCCAGCCGAGCGGCCACCCGCGTCGCCCCAAGGACCCGCCATCGATCCGGCCCGCATGGCCGTCCAGAGCCCCACGCTGGCGGCCGACGCGGCCCCCTTCCCGTGCGTTGGCGCGGTCGCCGCTCACACACTCAAGGACCCACGCGCTCAACGGCTCTCACAGGGGGGGGGCGTGGGCCGCGCCTCAGTAGTTGAAGAGCTCACTCGACCGGTAGGCCTGGCCCGAGGCCGCGCCGAGCGCAGCGCAGACCTTGGCCTTCGAGTTCGGCGTGAGGCGCCGCCCCTTGCACGCCCGCGCCACCATCTTGTGGGTCAGCTGCTCGGTGGAGGCCTCCACGAGATCCTGAGCCACGAGGTCGTGCGTCGCCATCAACTGGACCAACGGCTGCTCGCCGAGGTTTCGTTCAATCTCCTCTCCCATGGGCCCTAGCCTGCCCTCTTGGAGCGCGGGGCGGACGAGGAAACCCACGGCCGCTGAGGCGATTCAAGAGCGCCATGCGAACCCGCTTACAGATCGCCGTCGAGGACCCGCGCGCCCCAGAAGTCACCCGCCTGCTCGAGGAGCACCTCGCCTTCGCACGCAGCTGCACTGCGGCGGAGAACGCCCATGCCCTCGACCTCGAAGCCTTGATCGTGCCGGCGGTCTCGTGCTACGCGGCCCGCATGGACGGGGAGCTCATGGCCGTAGGGGCGCTCCAGGCCCTCGGCGGTGAACACCTCGAGGTCAAGTCCATGCACACGGCGCGCGGTGCGCGACGCCAGGGGATCGGCCTGAAGTTGCTGGAGCACCTGATCGATCAAGCCCGGGCGCGCGGCTGCACTCGGCTCAGCCTCGAGACCGGGACCATGGAGGCCCTTGCCCCCGCGAGGGCCATGTATCACGGCGCAGGCTTCAGCGCCTGCGAGCCCTTTGGTGGCTATCCATCGAGCCCGAACACCGTCTTCATGTCCCTCGCCCTCTGAGCGCGGTCGCCCGGGCGCGCCATCACCTGGGAGCGCCGCCGCTTGGGAGCGCATCCGTCCTGGATCGACCGCGCCTGCAGCCTGCCGTCCAATAGACCGGCGCGCGGCCTCTGCGCCGCAGGCCACTGGGGTCCAACGACGTCGCCGCGCCGGCGACAGCGGCGCGCTCCGCCTTGTAGGGCGAGGGGGCCACCCTCGTGATGTCACACGGGGCTCTGACCAGGGCCTCCCGCAACCCACGCCACCCTCGGCTAGGATCGGCTCATGCGCCTCCTCCTGCTCTCTGCCCTCTCCGCCTGCGCGGGCTCGCCGGACCTCCCGCAGCAGCCCACGCGGCCCAACGTGGTCCTCGTGCTCGTCGACGACCTCGGCGCGTTTGACGTCGGGTGCTACGGCAACCCGGCGGTCCACACCCCACGCATCGACGCGTTCAGCAGGGAGGGGGTGCGCTTCACGGACGGGTACGCCGCTGCCCCCGTGTGCTCCCCCACCCGCGCCTCGATCATGACGGGCAAGTCGCCGGCGCGGATCCGGATCACCAACCACGCGCCAGACAGCGAGCGGTTCTGGCCTGACGATCCGATCCTCGAGCCGGCGCCGATGCTCGACCGGCTCCCCCTCGAGGAGGTGACCCTCGCCGAGCACCTCTCCGCCGCCGGCTACGACACGGCCTTCATGGGAAAGTGGCACCTCGCCCCCCAGCGAGTTGACGACGCCACCGAGTGGTTCCCTGACCAGCAGGGTTTCGACATCAACCTCGGCGGGAACGGCGCCGGGGGACCCGGGCGGTTCTTCGCGCCCTACCGCTTCCCCAACCTCGAGTCGCGCGTGGACGGGGAGTACCTGCCGTACCGTCTCGGAGAGGAGGCCGTCGCCTTCCTGGAGAATCAGGCTGACGACGACGACCCGTTCTTCCTCGCGCTCTGGCACTACACCGTGCACTGGCCGATCGAGGCGCCGGAGGAGCTCGTCGAGAGCTACACCGCGCGCGGCGACCAGCCTGGCATCAAAATGCCCGAATACGCCGCGATGACGGAGGCCCTCGATCAGGTCTTCGGCCGGGTCCTAGACGCCCTCGAGCGCTCCGGCCAAGCGGAGGACACCGTGGTCATCTTCACCTCCGACAACGGAGCCCTGCTCAGCGTCGCCGACCTCGGGCCCCTGCGAAAGGCGAAGGGTTACCTCTACGAGGGTGGGCTGCGGGTGCCGTTCATGGTCCGCTGGCCCGGCGTCACCGAGCCTGGCCGCGTGGACTCGACCCCGGTCGTCTCCACCGACCTCTTCCCCACCATCCTCAGCGCCTGCGGCGTCGCGCTCCCCGAGGACTACTGCGGCGACGGCGCCGACCTTCGGGACCTGCTGGCCGGGGACGCGCTGGACCGCACAGCCCTTCACTTCCACTACCCCAATTACGCCTGGCACCGGTCCAACCGCCTCGGCGGCGCGATCCGCGCCGGACAGTACAAGCTCATCGAGCGCTTCGATGACGGGAGCGTCGAGCTCTACGACCTGGAGCGCGACCTGGGCGAGGAGACGGACCTGGCCCCGCAGGAGCCCGAGCTGGCCGAGGAGCTCCGGGGGCAACTGGAGGCCTGGCGTCAGCGCGTGGACGCCGCGATGCCCGTCCGGGTCCGCTGACACGCCCACGCGGGAGGGGAGCGTCTGCCGAAGCCCCTTCGTCCGCCGCGAGCGCGCGGAGCCTTCTCCCATGGCGCGAAGCGCACATGGCGGGAAGCGCCGTTGCAGCAAGTGCTCTTGATCCCAGGCTCCGGACTGGAATCAGCCCCCCACCGCACTAAGCTCTGCCGTTCAGAGCTTACGCCGTGCATGATGCCTGAAGACGAACCACCCCGCCAGGCGTCCACGGCAGCGGGCCCGGCACGTGACGCCCCAAGAACCCATGAATACAAGATCGCACAGGGAGCTAGACGCCTCGAAGAGTCGGAGCGGGGCCGCTCTGGTTGGCTGCCTCGTCAAGATCGTCGTCGCCGGGGTGGCCGGCGCGCTGATCGTCTGCGCCGCCGTCTACTTCATCTTCTTCTCGACGACGCACCATGAGAGTTCCGCGACCATGTTCCCGATGCATGGCGACCTGACGCCGTCGACGGCGAGCGACATCACGCTGTACGCCGCCGGACTCGACCACACCGCCGAGTACACCGTCAGCGAGGAAGGGCTTCAGAGATTCCTGAAGCGTGAGTTCGGCAGTAACTTCGAGGGCCCCGATGCCGTCGACCGCGAGACCTTCGACAACTACTACAGGGACGGGGCGCTGGCCGACTGGGAGTGGAGCGAGGACCTCGTCAGCTACGACATGTGGAAGGCGAGGGGCACGTCGCACCGCCTCCTGCATGACACCAAGACCGGTCGCACCCACCAGGCATCAGCCCACTGGTAGGGGTGCTGCCGGGTCGCGGCCAGCGATGATGCCCACCCGGTGCGAGCTGGTAGCCACCCGCGCGGAACGCTCCCCCGCGGCCAGACCGACGGGCGAGTCTCGCAGCGGCGGCTCACGGTGAACTTCGCGCTCCTGTGGTTCGATCGGAGCTGGAGAAGCGGGAGCGACTCCGCCATCGAACCGATGCCGGGGGAGCTCCGGAGCTGGAGCCTCGACGAATGCCAGCCAACGGAATCGAGGCCACGCGCCCCGCGCCAGACACCGGCTACTGGGTGAGCGTCCTCGCAGGGCGGAGGCCGCGCGTATAGGAGGCGAAGTCCGGACCGAGGTTCTGGCGAGCAGCCGAACGGGCCCAGTACGGAGGCTCATTGAAGCTCGCCCCCCGACAGGAGCGGCTCTGGACCCCGTCAGGTGGGAAGAACGGATCAACTCGCGAGGCCGTCTTGTAGAACTCTTCTCTGTACCCATCCCGGCACCACTCCCACACGTTCCCCAAGCATTCGTGCAGGCCGAAGGCATTGGGGGCGAAGGTGCCGACCGGAGCGTGAGCAAAATAGCCGTCGTCCCACGGGGCAGTGGTGGGACGTCGCTCGCCGACAGCCCGCTCAAAGGCCTGGTCGTTGGTGTTGGCATGGGCTGCGAAGTCATCCGCGCCGAACGGACGAGGCGACCCGGTCCCCGCTCGGCAGGCGTGCTCCCACTGCGCCTCCGTCGGGAGCTGCAGGCCGAAGCGCCCGAGACTCAGCACGCACTCCGCCCAGCTGACCTGCTCGACCGGGTGCCGGCGCGAGACAATATTTTCGTCCGTCTCTGGGGTACGGAACGAGGGATCCACCCCCGTCAAGGCCGCCCACTGGGCCTGGGTCATCTCGTACTTCGAGATGAAGTAAGGGGAGAGCGAGACGTTGAAGACTGGCCCCTCCTCCGGACGCGAGTCCGGGTCGAAGTTCCGGCTCCCCTCGGTCGCGGAGGAGCCCATCCAGAACTTCCCCGCCGGGATCAGGACGAAGACCAGCCCGGCCTCCTCAGCAGGGATGAAGCGGCCCTCGCTCCCGCGAACAGGCTCGGACCCGGACGCGACGCACCAGAACTCCCACAGCCCGGAGTCGGGGTCTGGACCGATCGGTACAAGGCCGACCTGCGGCCGGAGCACCAGTCCATGATAGGCGGGATGGGCCGCGACGCGCCGCGCCGCGGCTTCCCACTCCAGGTCCCACTCCGCGCCTTCTCCACCCGCGTCTCGGAGCCGCTCAGCGTACCGAAGCCGTCGGGGCACGCTCCAGCCATACACCTCCGACACGGCGCCAGCCGCCTCCGACAACAGCCCCGTCTCGACGTTCGAGACGCCCTCGAGTGATTCGATGAGCCGAGTGAGGCTCGCGTGCCACCAGGCGGCACTACGGCCCGCTTCGGAGTCGCGGAACGTCCACGTCCGCCGCTCCCCGATGACCCGCTTGAGGTCCTCGATCTCCAACGCGAGTTCCTGCACGCTGGCTCCGCCGGGCCCGAGCGCCCCACCGCTGCTTGGACCCGAGGCCAAACGCGCGGCCTCGGCCTCGAGCACCAGCAAGCGCTCGAACAGCGGGTGGGACCGGCGCTCCGCGAGCGCTGCGTCAGCGCCCATGGAGAGCGCCTCCTCGCGCAGTTCCGCCCGCTTCGCTCGATGCTGCGGGAGGCCGTCCACGAGGCTCTGCACCTCGGAGATCCAGGCCCGATATCGAGGGATCATTTGCGGCCTCGGTGGCCAGAGGCGATCGGCCTCTTCGACCAGCTCCGCGAGGTCCTGTTGGGCCGAGAGGCGGAGGATCTCCTTCGCACGGGCTTGGGCGACCAGTGAGAGGGCAATGGCCACGACCGCCCCGGCGAGCGTCGCAACGATCGTCCCGCTGACCCCTGCAACCAGCGCCTTGTTCCGCTTGGCGAACTTCGAGGCGAGGTAGAGGCGGGACACCGGCCGCGCGCGGACCGTCAGGTCCGCGTTGCAACGCCGGAGGTCCTCGGCAAACTCCGCGGCGCTCTGATATCGACGATCGGGTTCCTTCTCCAGCGCCTTGAGGAGGATGGCCTCCACGTCGCCCGCGAGCCCGCGCTTCAGGGAGCGCGGCCGGATCGGCTCCTGCTCACAGATGGTCCGTATCGCAGCATGCACCGCCTTCCCGCGGACAGCGTACGGGAGGACTCCTCCAAGCAGTTCGAAGGCCACGACGCCCAGTGAATAGACATCGCTACGTCGATCGAGCGCCTCGCTCTCGCCGCGGGCCTGCTCCGGGCTCATGTACGGGATGGTTCCAACGAGTTGACCCGCGAGGGTCCCCGTCGTCACCGCTGAGAGCTCGCTGCTCGACGTCCTGGCCACGCCAAAGTCGAGGATCTTCGGCTGCCCCAGGCGCGCCATCAAATCCCCGCCGTCGACCGGGAACTCGGCCGACGCCTCATCGACCAGGATGTTGGCGGGCTTGAGATCACGGTGCACGATCCCCCGCTCGTGAGCGAGATGGAGCGCATCACAGACACGAGCGATGAGCTCGAGGCGATCCGCCACAGTGAGACTCAGTCCGTTGGCATAGGCGTCGAGGGCCCTCCCCCGCACGAGCTCCATCGCGTAGTAGGGCACGACCCGGCCATGAGTGCGGACCACGCCGGAGTCGTAGATCTGCGCGATGCCGGGGTGCTGGAGGAGGCCCAGCACGCGCACCTCCCGATGGAAGCGCTTGAGGTGCTGATCGGCGCCGAGGCCCGTCCGCAACGTCTTGACCGCGACGCGCTGCCTGGAGATCGCGTGGACGGCGGTGTAGACCACCCCCATCCCGCCGTCGCCAATCTTCTCCAGCTCACGATAGGGCCCGGCCTCCGTGAGAACCTCCAGCGGACCGGTCTCCCCCACCGAGTCCGCCACAGCGTCGAGGGCGGCCCGCGCCCCCACGACGTGGTCCTCCCCGAGGAACCCTCCTTGCCCTTCTGCCGCCAGTCCAAGCAGCTCCTGAACCTCAGCGTGCAATTCACGGTCGTCGCCGCAGGCCTCCTTCAGGAAGGCCTCAAGCTCGTCTTCAGGGACCTCCGAAGCCCGATTGAAGATCGAGTAGACCGTCTCGTAGCGGCCGGAGGGGTCCTTCACGCGACCTGGCCGAGTTCACGGCGCAGCCAGGCACGGACGTAGACCCAGTCACGCTCCACTGTGGCCTCCGAGACACAGAGCTCGATCGCCGTCTCGGTGATCGTCAAGCCGCCGAAGACGCGGAGCTCCAAGACACGAGAGTGGCGCTCATTCAGGGCGGAAAGGCGCTCCAGTGCGTCCTGCAGATCAATCAGATCCACGCCCCCCGTCTCGCTCGGGGTCCGGGACGGATCAAGGCACACCTGGAGCCTCCCATCCCCTCTCTTGAGGGACTTCGCGGCGCGGGCGTAGTCGGCGAGGACCTGCCGCATGGCCCGGCTCGAGAGCGTGTAGAAGTGGCGCCGACACCCGAGCAGGCCATCGCTGCCCTCGAGGTATGTCGAGACTTTGATCCATGCCTCGTTGACGAGGGCGGTGGGCTGCAGCGTGTGACCGCCTCGCTCGGACCGGAACAGGCCCTCCGCCATGGCGCGCAGCTCACCGTAGACCATCGGCATCAGCGCCTCCGCCGCCTCACTTTGCCCCTCTGCGGCAGCATGGAGAAGCCGCGTGATCGTCTTCGGCTCGATGTCGGCGTTCGGCATGGGGATCGAGTGAGCAGAGTCGTACAGGAGTGGCCGAGCGGGGACACCGCCGCAGAGAGCCACTCCCCACGGGAAAGATCCACGCGGCCTACGCAACAAATCCCTTCGGCTGCGTTTGGACGATAGGCGGACCCCGCTGACCGGAGAAGGTTGGGCGAGCCCGAATCTCCCCACGTCTCGCAAACGTCTACACCAGACTCAAATCGGACGCACATCCGACACCAGCTCGACGTGGCACCGAACGGAGACCAGCACAGGCGCTCGAAGTTTCCTCAACTTCGATGAGGGACTCATCGGGCCAACCTCGCTTTCCACGGGTGTTGAGAAGAGTTGCGTCGGCGACCTACGGAAGGGGTCACGGCGCCCCAGGAGGCGGAAGCCTCTCACGCGGATCCGCGGTGACCCATGTGGAGCTCCTGCCGAGCCCACGAGGACCCGCGGCCTGACCCGCGGCCCTGATGCGTCTCTCTGCCGAGGCGCATCAGGGCATTTTTTTGTCCCCCGAGCGCCAACCGGGGACGGGGAACCTCACCGCCTCTGCCCGGGGGCTCCCACGTGTGATCCAAGCAGAGCGCGACCCCTGGCCCGGCTCAGCCCGGCGCAGCCCGACCGGCCCCTCGCCCGCCCTGCGGCCCTCGGCCCCTGGCTCCCGGGCCCCGGCTCCTGGGCCCTGGCTCCCGGGCCCTGGCTCCCGGCAACTGCCCCCCCCGGCCACGGGCGGCCGCGCCGCCCCGCCCCGCCGCCCACGTCAACCCAACCGGCCCGGTGAGCCCCACGGTCCCGGCGCAAC
>CBFHHK010000179.1:0-9531 GCA_965655435.1 Planctomycetota bacterium
CGTACTCGCGCCCGACGAGGTATCGCGCCGCGTCCTTGTGGCCCGCCGCGATCTCGACCACGTCCGACTGGCTCTTGGCGCGGCTGCCCATGAAGACGCCGGTACGCCCGTCGTAGGCGCCCTTGCCGATCTCCAGCTCCCGCTTGGACGACTGCACCTCGATGCCGCAGAACTGCTCCATGATCACCGTGACGAACGTATCCGCCCCCGGGTTCCGCAGATCGAAGCTCGTGGAGAGGCCGATCCGGTGCAGGGCCTCCCCCGCGGTCAGGGTCCCCTTCTGGAGCCTCCCGGGGAGCTCATCCAGCGACGTCCCCACGGGCCGGAACTGATCGATCAGCATGAAGAAGTACAGCTGCTCTTCGAGCCAGTGCGCCCAGGTGAGCTCCATGCCCCAGAGCTCGTCCAGCACCTCCGCCAGCGGCCGGCCCAGCCAGCGCTCGCGCTCCGGGGCGAGCGGCGGACGACCGAGGAGGTCGATGCTGATCGCCCGCAGCCAGCGATCATCGATCGCGTCGCCGGGCTCCGGCGCCTGCTCAGGTACGTGCTTGAAGGGCATGGTGGTCGCAGCTGGACGGCCGCTCGGGCTGGATTCCTATGGTAGGGAGCGGCGCAGATTCTTGACCAGCAGTTCCTCCGCGGCCGGGCGCCCCGTCGCCTGGGAGCGCCGCCTCCCCCTTCTCCCGTGGCCGCCCGTGGCCGCCACAACGGCTCGCGGCCACCGCTTCCCGGATGGAGAGCGGCGGCCGCGAGGGTCAGTGGAATCCACCGGGATGCGGGCGGATCGTCACAGGAAGGGGTCGATCGCCTTCCTGAGGTTCGGGGTCTTCATCTTGGAGATCGCGCGCACCTGGATCTGACGGATCCGCTCGAGGCTCACTCCGAGCTTCGCCGCGACCTCGCTCAGCGTGTGCTCGCGCTGCTGGTTGATCCCGAAGCGCAGCTCGATCACGAACCGCTCCCTCTCCGAGAGGCGATCCATGGCGTCATGGATGCCCTCCTCCAGGGTGATGTCCTCCATCCCAGTGGAGTAGACCGTCCCCTCGTCAGCCTGCCCGAGCACCTCGGCGAGGCCCCCAGAGGCGTCGTCGCCCGAGCTGAACGGAGAGTCGATGGAGAGGGTGGAGCGGCTCGCGGCGAGGGCGCTCTCCACGAGGTGCTCTCCGAGATCAGCCTCCTCGGCGATCGCAGCGACCGAGGCGTCGGGCCCGAGCTTGTCCACGGCGGCGCGGACGTGCTTCATGGCCTTCTGCAGGTACACGGGGACGCGGACCGTCTGACCGTTGTTGTAGAGGTAGCTGCGGTACGCCTGGTTCAGCCAGTGGACCGCGTAGGTCCGGAACAGCAGCCCGCGCTTCCAGTCGAAGCCGTCCACGGCGCGGAAGAGCGCCGCGGAGCCCTCCTGGATCAGGTCGAGTCGCGAGACGCCGAGGTGGGCATAGCGCTCGACGTTGATGATCGCGAGGTAGAGATTCCGCTCCACGAGCTCGGTCCGCATGTGGTGCAGCTCAAGCCAGCGCCGACAGACGTCGGCGGGCAGCGAGCAGGCGGACGACTCGACCTCCCGGTACGTGGCCGGGTCGTACTTGATCTTGCCGTCGATGTCCTCGCTTGACAGGCCCGCGGTCTTGAGGGCGTGCTCCAGCCGGAAGCTCGCGAACTCGATGCGGCGTGCGTGCCGGGCCTCCTCGACCCGGTCCATGATGGTCAGGTGGTCGATCTCGGCCCGGAGCTGCTCCTCGATGGACGCCACGCCTCCGCGCAGCCCGCCCTCGTCGCGCGCCGTCTCCTCCTTCCGCCAGGCCGCCGGATCCCGAAGCTCGATGTCGAACTTCTGGCGGTTCCAGTCCTGGCCGCGGCGCTTTGCCTTCGCCGCGAAGCCGTCCGGCTCCTCCGCGTAGCGGTCGAGGATACGGTCGAGTTCGTCGAGGCTCTTCAGTGATCGGGTGACAGTCATGGTCGTTCTCCGGGGCAGGCCCGCTGCGACGGTTGATCGGCGTCGGTTTGACGCGCGTCAGCTTGGTCGGTTTGGGGTGGCCCGTCTTTCAGGTTGGGGGCCCGCCGTGCCGCGACCTGCGACAGCGGAGACTCCCTCGGACAAAAGCCAGTACGAGCGCCGTGCCGAACCGTGTTCTTCGACTTCCCCGAGGGGATCCAGCTCGCCCTTGCCTTCGCGTCGTTCTTCGCCTCCTGTACGCCGCCTGACGCCTAATAGTTGGGTTCTTGTCCGGCGAAAGAGAGTGATCGACAGGGGTTATGACCCCCCCCACGAGGGCGCCCGCGCGAGCCTCGATACGGGAGGCTTACCGCGCCTCAACGGCTCCACGGCTCCCCCGCGCTGCCATCCGGGCAGGAACGGCCCTGGGAGCGAGGAACGACCCGTCAAAAGGGCAGCGGCCGCCCCCCCAAAAAAGGGGAGCGGCCGCTGCGTGACCGGGGTGAGCGGCGCGTCGTCGCGCGACCCGCTGCCGTAACGATCGAGGGTCGGGACTCAGGCGTTGAGATCCTCCGCCCCGTAGCGCTCCTGGGTCTCCGTGGGGATGAACTCCTTCAGGTGCTCGAGTTCGCCCGCCTCACGGATCAGGTGACGCGCGATGACGATCCGCTGCACCTGGTTCGTGCCCTCGTAGATCTGAAGGATCTTCGCGTCGCGGAAGAACTTCGCGATCGGATAGTCCTCCATGAAGCCGTAGCCACCAAAGACCTGCACGGCGTCGGTGGCGACCTCCATGGCGACATCGCTGGAGAGGCACTTGGCCATCGCGGCCATCTTGGAGTTCATGGGGTTGGGCCCCTTCTCGTCGATCGCTGCGGCCGCGGCGTAGGTCAGCTGCCTCGCCGACTCGGTCTTCATCGACATGTCCGCGAGCATCTTCTGGACCATCTGGTGCTGGCTGATGGGCACCTTGAATTGGACGCGGCGGTTCGCGTAGACGTTGGCGAGGTCGAGCGCTCCCTGGGAGGCGCCGACGGCCTGGGCTGCGACGCCCGGACGCGCGTGGTCGAGCGTCATCATGGCGTGCTTGAAGCCCATGCCCTCGCGGCCGCCGATGAGGTTCTCGGCGGGGACGCGGACGTTGTCGAAGTGGGTCTCGACCACGGGCACGCCGCGGATCCCCATCTTGTTCTCGACCTTGTTAATGGTGAACCCGGGGGTCCCCTTCTCGACGATGAAGGCGCTGATCCGCCGCGACCTGGAGGTGGGGTCCGTGACGGCGAAGACCGAGTAGATGTCGGCGATGCCACCGTTGGTCGTCCACTTCTTCTCACCGTTGATGATGTAGTCGTCCCCGTCCTTGACCGCGGTCACCGCGAGGCCGCTGGCGTCGGAGCCGGCGAACTTCTCGGAGAGGCAGAAGGCGACGAACTTCTCACCGTTGCCGATGAGCGGCAGGTACTTCTTCTTCTGCTCCTCCGTTCCACCGAGGACGATCGGGAACGAGCCGAGGGCGTTCACGGCGAAGGCCACGCCGAAGCCAGAGTCCGCCTTGGCGAGCTCCTCGGCGATCAGGGACAGGGCGAGGACGCCTGCGCTGTGCCCGCCGTACTCCTTGGGGATCCAGGTCTTGAAGAGGCCGGCCTTCGCAAGGGCCTGCGCCGCCTCCATGTTGTATTCGTGCTTCTCGTCGAGTTCGGCGGCCTTCGGGCGCACCACCTCGTCCGCGATCTTTCGGGCCAGGGCCTGGAGCTCCAGGGCCTGCTCGCTGAAGACAATGTTCTGCTGCATGACGTTCTCGGCGGCCTGCATGGGTCCGGGAGCTCCCCGGCTGGGAGTCGGACGGCCGCGCTTCGGGCGAACAGTCTAAGGGCAGGGCCGACCCTCCCGATGCCCAATCCGCGACAGACCGTCAGGAACGCGCCAAGACGACCTGCCGGTCGGCCTGCTCGGGGTCAAAAGGCTCCCCGGCGAAGCTGCCAGCCCGCCCCACCACGGTCAGCCCCCGGGCCCCCAGGAGGGCGTCAAGCTCCGCAGGCTCGTACATCCGGACCTCCTCACGCCACCGCCGGACCTCGCCGCTGGCGAGGGTCAGGTGCACCTCCTTGACCACCCGGCGCCCCCCATCCTCGAGGGCGCGGTGGGCCTCCAGGACAATGCCGTCCCGCTCCTCCCTCGAGCTTGGCCGCAGGCCGCGACGGATGGCCGCCGGGTTCATCAGGTCCATGACCAGGGTCCCGCCCGGACGCAGCACCCGGACCATCTCGTCGAGCGCCGCGGCATCCCCCGCCTCCCCGAGGTAGCCGAATGAGGTGAAGAGGTTGACCACGGCCGCGAAGGAACCAGCGGCAAAGGGCAGCGACCGCATGTCTGCCTGGCCGAGCCGACCGGCCAGCCGCTCATGCGCCCCCTCCATGTCCCCGGACGAGGCGAGGAGGTCGAAGGAGAGGTCGATCCCGAACACATCGAAGCCCGCCTCCGCGAGCGCGAGACTGTGGCGGCCGAAGCCGCAGCAGTCATCGAGGACCGGGCCGTCGGTCCCGGCGAGCACCTCGCCCGCCAGCCAGCGCACCTCGTCCCTCGCCGCGGCGAGGTTTCGGTGCGCGTAGACGTCTCGGTAATCGCCACGGAAGGCCTCGACATACCAGGGTGCTGACATGCACCAGAGAATACGGGCCAGGCGCGTGCTCGCACCACCGCGCGCCCGCGGCCGAGCCCCGCGAAGGCTCCCGTTTGCTCCCGCTCCGGCCGCGGTTGGACTGGGTTGACTGCCCCACAGCATCCGCAGCTGCAGAGGAGAAACGGCTGCAGAAGAGACACGGTCGCGGGGGCGATACTGCCGCCAGGGAGCCACGGAACCGCTGCGGCCCAGCGACCCGGGGCCACCGCCAGCCCTGCCACCGAGCCACCCCTTCGGCCCCGGTCCACCTTGCCCGTGCGGCCGGCAGGTAAAGAGAGGCTCAGCGAGCGAGGAGCCTCCGGGAAGCGGGATGCCCATGAAGTTACGGGGCGCAAACGGTAGGCTCCCCGACACCGCGCCCCCCCTCGCCCGTCCGGGCAGGAGCACCCCGCATTCGGCGGGCCCCAGGCCCATGAGCGACCCCGCACCCGATTCCATCTGTGACCGCGCCACCCGTGAGCGCAGAGAGGCCGATCAACTGGCGAGCTACGCCATGCGCAGCGTGGATTCGATCGGTCGCCGTTACCCCGAGTCCCCCGATCCACACCGCACGCTCTTCGAGCGCGACCGCGATAGGATCACGCACTCCACCGCGTTCCGCCGGCTCCAGTACAAGACCCAGGTCTTTCTGAACGACGAGGGCGACCACCACCGCACCAGGCTCTCCCACAGCCTGGAGGTGTGCCAGGTGGCGAGGAGTGTCGCGGGGGTCCTGCGCCTCAACGAGCCGCTCGCCGAGGGGCTCAGCCTGGCCCACGACATCGGGCACCCGCCGTTCGGCCACCGCGGCGAGTGGGCCCTCAATGACTGCATGGCCGACCATGGCGGCTTCCGGCACAACGCTCAGGTCCTCCGGGTGGTTGACGTGCTCGAGCGACGCAGCCCCGATCACCCTGGGCTCAACCTCACGCGGGAGCTGCGGGAGTCCCTGCTCAAGCATGAGAAGCCCGAGGACTGGCCCGAGGAGTTTGGCCCGAAGCCAAAGCACCCCGTGCTCGAGGGCCAGGTCGTCGACCTCGCGGACTCCACGGCCTACAACAAGCACGACATCGAGGACGGCCTCAGCGCCGGCATGTTCACCGAGCAGACCCTCGAGGCGGAGGTCGAGCTCTGGCGTGTGGCACAAGGGCGCATCGAGGAGCGCCACCCCGGCTTCCTGAGACAGAGCCCGGACGATCCGCGCCTTCAGATCGGCCGCACCGCGAACGAGGTGATCGGGATCTGCATCGTCGACCTGTGCCAGGCCACCCTCCGCAACATCCAGGACAGCGGCGTGGCGTCCACGGCGGATGTCCGCGCGCACCAGACCATGCTCTGCGCCCACTCCCGCGAGGTGCAGCCGATGGTCGCGGAGCTCCAGCGCTTCCTCTACAAGCACTTCTACCGGCACCCGTACCTGCAGGCCTTCCGCCTCTGGGCGAAGGCCGTGATCAGCGGACTCTTCGAGGCCTACGTCGCGGCCCCAGCGGAGATGTCCACCTGGTTCCATGAGTGGAGCGACGAGGTGGGCACCGAGCGTGCGATCTGTGACTACATCGCCGGGATGACGGACCGATTCGCGGTGCAGGAGTACATTCGCCTCATCGGGCCCGTGCCCCCGCTCGAACGGCCCTGAGAAGAGAGTGGGAGCAGGGCGGTCTCGGCAGGATTTCTCCAGCGAAGGGCCTGCAGCGTGATGCCCTCAGCGCGATGCCCCGGGCACATTCTCTTCAGCACATTGTCTTCCGCAGAGTGCCCTCAGCACACTGATCCAGGGCGGCGCTGCGTCGCCCGACTCCTCCATCCCCCTACCCAGAGCAGGCCATGGCCAAGCGAATTGACTGGATCTACCACCGCAAGGGCTGAACCAGCTGCAAGCGCGCCGACGCGTTCCTCGAGAACGCCGGCGTGACCGTCCGTGAGACGGTCAATGCAGCCAAGGAACGAATCGGGGAGGCGGACCTCGCCGAGCTCTTCGAAGGGAGCCGCAAGGTGACCGCAGCGAAGGGCAAGAAGGTCGTGGTCCTCGACCTCGTGAAGGACCCCGAGGCCGGGCAGCAGCTGGCCGCCGTGGTCCTCGGCCCGACGGGAAACCTGCGGGCGCCGAGCGCCAGGGTCGGCAAGAACTGGCTGATCGGCTTCAACGAAGAAGAGTACGCCAAGGTCTTCGGCTGACCCGGCGCTCCTCCCCCACCGCCCCCGGACGCCCGGGCTGTCTCCTTCCGGGGCAGCCCGGGCGTCCTTTCGTTTCAGATCCGGGCCGCCCGCAGCTCCCCGCCGCTCCAGGTCAAGGGAGACACGTGGCCCTGTCGATTTTGGAGAAGAACGTCCGTCGCCGGGGCAGCGCTGCCCGGGGGGAGCGAATCGTCAACCACCTGGAGTCCACCTTGGCCCACACCTCCACCTCGAGCCCCCCGCGCGCCGCGCAACTGGCGCTCGATTCGACCTCAGTGACCCCCATCGAGTCTGCCGTCGAGAAGTTCCTCGGCACCCTTCGGGGCGCGGACATCCCGGTGGTCGCGATCGCCGGCTCGCGCTTCGCCCCGGTCCTCCGCGACCCCCTAGGCCTCCAGTTGATGTGCCTGCCGAGGCACCTCGACCGCGTCACCCGGTTCATGCAGCACGCACTCGAAGCGGAGGGCGTCTCCGTGGTCTGGTCGAGCCGAGACCGCGGGGTCGCCATCTTCCAGCTCTACGCCTTCTGCGGCACGGACCGACACCATCACCTCCGCCTGGAGGTCAGCACCTGCCGCCAGTGGCGCGGCATCACCTACCTCGATGCCCACGAGGTCTTCCGCAATCGCGACGTGAGCCGAAGCCCACACCGCCCCGCGGCGGTCATCGGGACCCTGGCCCACTTCCTCCCCGGGTACCTGACCTCGGGGCACATCGAGAGGGAGTCCACGACTCGACTTGTGGTCACCGCTGACACCCACCCCGTGCAGCTCCGGGCCGTGCTCGGGAAGATGGTCGGAACCGGGGCCGCCGAGCGGTTCGTGGAGGCGCTCCGCAGGGAGGAGCTCTCCAGCCTCGTCAAGGAGGCTCCGCGCTTCCGGCGGGCGCTCGTGCGCCACTCGCTCATCCGCCGGCCCCTCCAGACCCTGAGCGCGCTCGCCTCGCGCCTCATGGGCGAGGAACGCGAGGACCCAGGTTTCCTCGTGGCCGTCGTGGGACCGAAGGGCGCCGAGACCCAGGCTCTGGCGACCGAGATGCGGACTGAACTCCGTGCGCCCTTCCACGCCAGCACCTGCACTTCCCTCCAGCCCGTCGAGGACTCCTGGTCTTGCGGGGACGAAGACGCGGAGCCCGCCCCCGGCCACCTGGCTTCCTGGTGGCAGGCGGCGCGGAACGTCCTGGCCTTCCGCCGCGCCTACGGCTCGTCCGTCGAACCCGCCCTCCGGGGTGGAGGTGCCGTCGTGGTCGACGGCTGGATCGATGAGTGGGCCCTCGAGCCTGAGCGCTTTGGCCTCAAGAGCAGCAACGCCCTCGTCCGTTGGATGGCGGCCAGCGTGCGGCAACCGGACGTCATTCTTGTCTGCTCTCCGACCTCGACCGAGCTGATGCAACGGCGCCCGGAGCTCTCGCGGCGGGAGGCCCTCGCGCTCACGGCCGCGTATGAGGCCTTCGCAGCCAGTCACCCGACAGCCTTCGCTGTCCCCTGCGAGGGCGATGATGAGCCCGCCGTGGGCCTCGCCATGGCCGCGACCCTGGCCGGCATGGAGGCCCTCACGCCGGGCGCAGCGCTCTTGACCCTCTCCGGTCGCGACCGGTCCGGCGACCGGTCCACCGACCGGGCGGCCTGATGGACGCCGGAGAGCTCTTCATCGACCGCTGGTACGCCGTCCTGCGGGGGGGGCCATCCCCGGTGGCCTGCCTCGACCTGCATGACCGACAGGACGCCGAGGCTGTGCGGGAGGCCTGGGCTGGACTTGGCCCCGGTGAGCGGATCATGGTCCGGACCTCCGGCAGCGCCGCCTCCCGATCGCGGCTCGCCCGGCTTCAGTCGCTGCTCGAGGCTCCCGACGCCGCCGAGAGCTTCCTCGAGTTCGGGACCGGACGTCGCGTCGTCACCCTCCTGCCTGCCGACGCGGGCCCCGCCTTCCGCGGGAGCCTCGAGTTGCTCCCCGCGGACCTTCCCGGCGGGCGAGCCCTGGCCGCCTTGCTCCGCCTCGCGAGCCCCTTCAGCATGGCCCAACGCTTCGGGCGTCCCGAGGTCTCGGTCTGGACTCGCCTCGGCCGCGCGCTCCCCGCCCAGGACCTGCCGGTGCTCCCGGTGGACGGCCACGTGGCGGTACAGGTCAGCTCCGCTGCCCCGGGTCAGGCCCTGACCGTGCGCGCCCTCGACCGCCGCGGCGACGCCCGGGTGTCGCTGCAGGTTGGCGTCTCCCCCGCCTCGGCCGTGTCCGTCCGACGCGGCGCCGAGGCGCTGGCATTCCTCAAGGAAGCAGGGCTCGAGCAACACGCTCCACTCTTCGCGAGCGGAGAGCGTGAGGGCTGCCCCTGGCTCGCCTCGGACGCCGCCACGGCGGCGGACCCGGCCCTGGAGAGCGCCTTCGGCCCCGCACACGCGCACCTCCTCCTGGGCCTGCTGGGGCACCAAACCGCCGGCGCTCCTCTTCCGGAGACCGCGGCCTTCGTCGACTCCTGGCGACACCTCGCCTCCCTGTGGAGGGACCAGGACCCGGAGTGGCACGACGACTACTCTGCGCTCGCGAGGGCCCTGGAGCGCTCCGCTGCCGGCGCCCCCCTCGCCGCCGGCCCCGCGCACGGCGACTTCGCCCCCGGCAACCTGCGCGTCGAGGGGCCCCTGGTGTTCGCCTCGAACTGGGGGAGCTTCGCCCGTCAGGCGCCGCTGCTCTACGACCTGCTTCACTTCCTCACCGCGACCGCCGGCCTGGAGGGCGCTGCCAAGGGCGGCAGACACCTGACCGCCGAG
>CBFHHK010000180.1:0-9488 GCA_965655435.1 Planctomycetota bacterium
CGGCGCAGCGGCGCCGGCGCCGGTCACCAGGTGGAAGATGACGCTCCCCACCGGGACGGTGGCGCCCTCGTCCCCGAGACGACTGGAGATCGTCCCCGCGGCGGGAGCGGGCACCTCGACCGTGGCCTTGTCCGTCATCACCTCGACGACCGGCTGGTGCTCCTCGACGGAGGCGCCCTCCTCGACGAGCCACTGCACGATCTCGCCCTCAGCGATGCCCTCACCGATGTCGGGGAGCTTGAACTCGATGGTCGTACCGCCACCGCCGCCCGCAGCGGGAGCGGCGGCCTCGGTCGGGGCGGCCGCGACCGCCGGGGCCACGGCGGCCCCATCCTCGAGGTGGAAGATCACGTTGCCCACCGGCACCGTGTCCCCCTCTCCCGCGAGGTGCTTGACCACGGTCCCTGCGGCGGGCGCGGGGACCTCGACGGTGGCCTTGTCCGTCATCACCTCGACGACGGGCTGGTGTTCCTCGACGGCGGTGCCCTCGGCAACCAGCCATTGGACAATTTCACCCTCAGCGATGCCTTCGCCGATATCGGGCAGCTTGAACTCGATCATTGAATTGGGGGGGGAAGCGCGGTGTGTCTGGCGGTCGAGGCCGAGCCTCAGAAGTCGTAGACCGATTCGATGGCGTCGAGGACGCGGCGGTCGTCGGGAAGGTAGTGGTGCTCGAGGGTGTTCGGGAACGGGGTGTCGAACCCGGTGACGCGGCGAACCGGCGCCTCCATGTACTCGATGCAATGCTCTGCGATCAGCGCGCTGATCTCTGCGCCGTACCCGCAGAAACGAGGCGCCTCGTGGACGACGACGACCCGGCCGGTCTGCTTGGCGGCCTCGAGGACGCCCTCCTCATCCAGCGGCATGAGCGTCCGGAGGTCGACGACGAGGCAGTCGATTCCCCGCTGCTCTGCGGCCTGGGCCGCGGCGCGCTCCACCACCGGGACCATCGCCCCGTAGCAGTAGATCGTCACGTCGCCGCCCTGGCGGACGGTCCGCAGGGTCGAGAGGTCCACGGTGTACTCCCCCTCGGGGACCTCACCCTTCACGGAGCGGTACAGCGCCTTCGGCTCCATGAAGAGCACCGGGTCCGGGTCCTGGATCGAGGCGATCAGGAGGCCCTTGGCGTCATGGGGCGTGGAGGGGATCACCACCTTGAGGCCGGCGGTGTGGGCGAAGTACGCCTCGCCCGACTGGCTGTGGTAGAGACCGCCGCGGATCCCGCCCCCGTAGGGCGTGCGGATCACCATGGGCGCGGTGTACTGGCCACCCGAGCGGTAGCGGAGCTTGGCAGCTTCGCTGACGATCTGGTCGAAGGCCGGGAAGATGAAGTCCTGGAACTGGATCTCCGCCACGGGGCGGAGGCCGTTCATGGCCATCCCGATCGCGGTGCCGATGATCCCGTCCTCGGAGAGCGGGGTGTCAAAGCAGCGGCTCTCGCCGAAGTCGGCCGTGAGGCCCTCGGTCGCCAGGAAGACGCCGCCCTTGGGGCCAACGTCCTCGCCGAAGACGACGACCGAGTCGTCCGCCTTCATGACGGTCCGGAGGCCTTCGTTGACCGCTTGAATGAGTGTGAGGTTCGCCATGTCGAGTGGGTGCAGGCACGCGTCGGCCCCGGAAGGGGGGATCAGAGCGAGGCCAATGCGGGGTTCAGAGCGGAGACGGTGCGGGGATCAGAGCGGGAACTCGCCGTCGCCGGCGTCAGCCTCGCCGCGGCGCTGGGACAGGTCGAAGAGGAACTCGCCCTGCTTACGGATGTGGCTCGGAACCTCCGCGAAGACGTCGCTGAAGATCGTCTCGAGCCCAGGGGCAGCGGTCGCCTCCGCAGCCTTGGCCGCGCCGTCGATCTCCGCCAGTGTCTCGGCGCGCATCGCCTCGTTTTGCTCTTCGGTGAGGAGGCCCTTGCGCTCCAGGAAGCGGCGGAAGCGGTCGACGGGGTCCTTCTGCTTCCACTCCTCCACGAGCTCGGCCGGCACGTACTTGGTGGGGTCGTCCGAGGTGGAGTGCCCGCCCATGCGGAAGGTGACCGCCTCGATGAGCGTCGGGCCCTCGCCGCGACGGGCGCGCTCCGCGGCCTCGAGGACCGCCTGGCGCACCGCAAACAGGTCGTTGCCGTCCACTGTGGCGTGGGGCATGCCGTAGGCCTCGGCCTTGACCGCGTAGCCGTCGCTGGCCGTCTGCTGCTCCGAGGGGCAGGAGATCGCGTAGCCGTTGTTCTGGCAGAGGAAGACGACCGGCGACTTCCAGACCGCGGCGAAGTTCATGCCGCTGTGGAAGCCGAGACTCGAGGTGCCGCCGTCGCCGAAGCTGACGAGGTGAACGGTGTCCTCTCCCCGGAGCTTAGAGGCGTGGGCCGCCCCCACCGCGTGGGGCAGGTGCGTGCCGATCGGCGAGCTGATGCTGTAGAAGTGAATCGGCTCGACGAAGGAGAAGTGCACGGGCATCTGGCGGCCCTTCGCGCTGTCCTCGGCGTTGCCGAACATGTTGTGCATCATCTCCACGGCGGGGATGCCGTGGTACAGCGCCATGCCGAAGTCCCGGTAGCTCGGGAAGATCCAGTCCGTCTTGCGCAGGGCGCTCGCGGCACCGACCTGGGTCGCCTCGATGCCGAGGTTCGGGATCGAGAACCCGATCCGCCCGGACCGCTGGAGCTTCAGGCAGATCTCGTCAAACGACCGAACGAGCAGCATCGTCCGGTAGCAGTGCAGGAGCTCCTCATCGGGGAGGCCGGCCTCGAAGCCCTTCTTTGTAGCGCCATCAGGGGCCAGCACGGTGAGCATGTCAGTCATGGTCGATCTTGGAGGCAGGGGTCGGCGGTCAGCTCTTGCGGCCCCGGCGCGCGTTCACGAGGCGCGCCGCAAAAAACTCTCCGGCCTTGTAGCTGGAGCGAACGAGCGGACCGGAAGCCACGTAGAGGAAGCCCATGGCACGGGCCTCGATCTCGAGTTCCTTGAAGCGCTCGGGGGTCACGTAATCGCGGACCGGAGCGTGGTTGGGCGAGGGCCGGAGGTACTGCCCCAGGGTCAGGAAGTCGACGCCAGCGTCCCGCAGGAGGCCCATGGCGTCCTCGAGTTCGGCGTGGGACTCACCCAGCCCCACCATCAACGACGACTTGGTAAAGGCGTCGGAGTCGTGGTCCTTGGCCTGGCGCAGGACGTCCAGCGAGCGCTCATAGCTGCATCGCGGGTCACGGATCTTGCGCTGGAGACGCGGGACCACCTCCACGTTGTGGGCCAGCACATCCGGGCGCGCCGCCATGAGGGTCTCGAGCTGCCCATCCACATAGTCAGGGATGAGCACCTCCACCACGGTGCGCTCCGCGTGGGCGCGGATCGAGCGAATGCACTCGGCGTAGTGTCCGGAGCCCCCATCCGCGAGGTCGTCGCGGTCCACGCTGGTCAGGACCACGTAGTCGAGCTCCATCTCGCCGATGGCGCGGCCCACGTGCTCCGGCTCATCGGGGTCGGGCGGCGCGGCGCGGTCCACGGTCTTCACCGCGCAGAAGCGGCAGCGCCGGGTGCACTCGTCCCCGAGGACCATGATCGTCATGGTCGCGTGGTCGCCCTTCCAGCACTCCCCGATGTTCGGACAGCGTGCCTCCTCGCAGACCGTGTTGAGCTTCAGATCCTTGGTCAGGCTCTTCAGCTTGCTGTAGCCCTCCCCACCAGGGAGGGGGACCTTCAGCCACGGGGGCTTGGGCGAACGCCGAGCCTTGGCCGCTGCGGCGCCCTGGGGCGCCGAGGGGTCGGCTTGGCTGGGGGCTTTGGGTTCGAGAGACGTCATCCGAGCGGCGAATTAGGCGCGAGAGAATAGCAGAAGGCGCCGCCCTCCGTCGGGCGGCGCCCACCTCTGTCGCACCTGTGGAGCGAGGAATCGACCCCAGGATCGCAATCAACGGCGCCGGGGCCTCCAGATGGGTCGCGAGCGGCGCTCTCAGCGCCGGCCACGGCGCTCCAAGAGGGTCCAGATGACGCTCGAGACCTCGTCCTCATCGACCTTCCCGCTCCCGTCGAGGTCCCAGCGTGTGGAGAAGTCGTCTGGACCGGACTCCACGCCCCACCTCAGCAGCAGCGCCTCGGCGCGCTCGAGCTCATCGGGCTCCACGATCGAGGAGCGGTCCGCGTCCAGCTGGGCGAACAGGAGCGCCCGTCGGCGCAGCTCACGCTTGGTCAGCTGGCCGTCCCCGTCCGCGTCCAGCCCCTCGCAGATGGACTCGACGGTGGACCCCGGCGGGAGGTCCAATCGGGGTCCTCGGCGGCGTGAGGGCCACTCTGTGTCCCTGGGGACCTCCGCCCGGGCCCGGCGGCTGACGAAGCGGGTTGGGTCGAGCTGGCAGAACCCATCGTCGTCCCGGTCCAGCAGGCGCCAGTCCTCATCCCGGAGGCTGAACTCCCGCGGGCCGATCGAGCCGCCCCCGGACCGGTCGAGGGCCGTGAAGCGCTCCAGGCCGGCCCGGTCGCCGAACCGCAGCTCCCGCAGGGGTCCGGGGTGCCTGGAGAGCTCATGGAGGTCCAGGCGCTTGTTGCCGTCGAGGTCCAGGGCCCCGAACACCGCGCTCTCCGCCTCCTTGCGGTCCAGCCGGCCGTCCTTCTTGCGCTCGAAGTCAAACGGGTTGAGCCCGTCCAGGAGACGCGCGAGGTCGCCGTCCGGGCTCACCCGCTCCTCCGGGTCAGCGATCGGTTCGGACTCGAGCACCGCGCTGCCCTGGTAGTCCTCCGCTGCGCGGGCGAGCTCTGCCAGGGTCACGCGCCCGTCTCCATCGAGGTCCACGCTGGCGCCCCCGACCTTGTCCATCTCCGCCCCCACCAGGAGCCCGCTGCGGTCCGCGTCTGCGTGACCGAACAGGCTCCGTGCCGAGGCGGCCGCGGCGATCGACTCCTGGGCGTAGGGGCCCAGGGTCCCGAGGACGTCGCCCTCCACATCCAGCAGGTTGGCGATCTCGGACCGCATCAACCACCTGGACTCGGGGTGGCTCACGTCCTTCAGCCGCCGCCCGTCCTCGTCGAGCATCTTGTCGAGCGGGAACCGCTCAGCGCGCAGGACGTACCCCTCCTGCAGGCCGAGGATCCGACCGAGCATCACCGGCTCGGCGCTGTTGGTCATGTCGTTGACGATGACGCCGTCCTCGCCCGGGATGAAGGCGTACTTGCGCAGGAAGGGTGGCGTGTACCACTCGCCGATCTCCAGCAGGTCCGAGGCCCCGCCCGAGGGCGTGATGGAGGCCTGCTCCTGGGAGGCGGGGTCCGTCACATCGACCACCCTCAGGAAGGAGTCCTGCTGCCCGTTGTTCTGGGTGCGCTCCTCCACGAAGTACATGTAGTCCCGCTCGCGCGTGCGGTCCCCGCCCTGGGGGGACGCCAGGTCGACGTGACTCCGGAGCACCACGCTGTGGTAGACCGCGTTGTCGCGGCGACGCTCCGCCGCGCCCGGCCGGCGGCGCTCTGACTCGATCAGCTCGAGGTGCGCGGGCTCGGTGGCGTCGATCAGGATCGGCCCGGCCTCCTCGTCGCAGACCGCCACCAGCCGCCTGGCGGGGGTCCGCTCGTCCGAGGGCTGCCCCTCCCGGTCCACCGTCGGCCGACTGAACTGGAACATCACGTCGAGGTCCACCGCCCCGGCGCCACCGCCGTCCAACGCCAGGCCCCCGATGACCCGCGGCTTCACGGGGAGGCGAACGTCGACGACGATCAGCCCCCCCGGCCCATCCGCCACGTAGGCGTAGGGCCAGCGAATCTCGATGTCGTGGGCGTCGATCGTGGGCAGCGCGGCCACCAGCTCCAGCTCGTCTGGTTCGCTGACGTCGAAGACCTTCACCCCCCCCACGCCGTCCGCGACCCAGAGGTGCGTACCCGCCAGCGCGAGGCCCCGCGGAGAGACGGTCATGTGGAAGTCCGTACGGCGCGGGGACCTTGGGTCCCGCAGGTCGATGGCGTGGATCCCCCGCTTGCCCTCGGACACGTAGACGTATTGCACGTGCCCGTGGAGGGGGTCCGTGGCCAGCTCGAGGTCCACGATGTCCGGCAGGACGAAGCGGCCGAGCGGCGCGCTCTGCTGCGGGTTCTCACGGTCGAATCCGACCACCTCGAGGCCACGCCGGTCCGCGGCCACCACCACCTGCCGACCGAGCTGGAAGTTGTTGGAGCCCATCCCCCAGGTCTCCGAGGCCCGGTGGCACTCGGCGCACGACCTCGCCGTCGGCCGGGTCGAGTGAAGCTGGTGATGGATCATCGTCAGCCCGGAGAGCCCGTTGGAGGTGACGGGGAACTCCTGGTCCAGGATCCGCTTGCCCTCGGCGTCGTCCACGGTCCCCATGGTGGAGAAGCCCGTGAGGTAGGGGGCGACCCGGCCGCGCTCATCCAGGCCAGCGTAGAAGCTCTTCCAGGTGGTGAAGACCTTCTCCTGGGTGGTCACCCGCCCCGGCGTGCGCTGACCAGACAGGAGGTCCAGCTGGCTCAGGGCCTCGTTGCGGTAGAAGTGGAAGCCGAGGAAGTTCACGTTCCACCCGCCGTGGCACGTGTAGCAGGCGACGTTCCCGTGGGCCGAGGTCATGGCCAGCTGCGCCTCGGGGTTGTAGTCCTCGTGCCCGATGTCGATCACGTTGACCGCCTGCTTGATGCGGTGCTCCTCGCCCGTGACCTTGCTCCGCATCCAGACCTCGCCGTCGCGCTCGAAGAGATGCTTCAGCCGGGTGCCGCGCTCGGTCCGCATGGTCGCGCGCTCCTCGATGGACCCGTGGCAGGCCTCGCAGGAGATGTCGGTGGCCTCCTCCATCTTCGAGAGCAGGCGACCGTCCCCCATCACCCCGTCGAGGGTGTGGCAGTCGACGCAGTGCAGCCCCGAGGCGTGGTGGACGTCGGGCGGCGTGACCTCCGGGTCGTTCACGAAGAAGGCCCGGTGCAGGAGGCTGTCGGTCGTGCCGGGGATCTCCGGCCCGCCGGGGGCCCCGGGAGGCAGCTGCGAGAGACCCCGGAAGTGGAGCCCGATGGACGCGTCCCCGTAGTGACAGGTGGTGCAGGTCTCCGTCGGGGGCGCCGTCAGCATGGTGTGGGCGCGCGGGTGCCCGGGCTCCACTCGCTTGGCCGTCCGGTCCGCTGACTCGCTCAGCCCGTCCTCGCGGTATGGGACGTGGCAGGCGGCGCAGCCGGCGCCGCGGTACTCGCCGTCGAACCCCACCCGGCCCCGCAGGGCGCGCCCTTGGGACCAGAGGTGGCACTGCATGCACTCCTTTCGCACGAGGTCAGGGAAGTGCGCAGCCAGCTCGCCCTGGTCATCCGCGGCGTCGAACTTCGGGGGCTGAAGCAGGCGCTCGATCGTGCTCCCCTCGACGCCCCGCGGCGCCGAGACCGGAAACACGGCGTACCGCGAGTCCTTCTCCTCCTGAAGGCCGGTCTCGAAGAAGCCGTCCGAGAGGTGAGCCGCTGTCGTGCCGTGGAGCGACACCATGAGGTGATCGATGAGCTCCCCGTGGCAGTCTCCGCAGACGCGCTCGGCCACCCGCAGGTCCATGGGGTTCACGAAGCGCAGATAGGCCGGGTCGTGGTTCTCCGGCAGGACCCGCTCGTTCGTCTGGACCGGAGCCGTCGGCTGCACGTGCGCCCGAACCTTCTCCCGTGCCTCGCCGTCCCCCCCGTGACACTCCACGCAGGACAGCGGGAAGCCAGGGTGCATGTCCTCGATGCCCTCGTGGCACCGCATGCAGCCCTCCGAGTCCGCGGACACGGGCGCCGCCACGACCACGGGCGCCCCGGGGATGGGAGCCGCGCCACGGTCGCCAGAAGCGAACGCTCCGCCGACGATGGAGGCGAGGAGCGCGACGATCGGAGCCGCCGCCCGGAGGGACATCAGGCGTAGATCTCCCTGAGCACGGAGCCCTTGGCGTGGCGCGGGTCGGCGCCGAAGAGGTCCGCAATGGTCGGCATCACGTCGATGGTCCGACGGTCGTCCTTGACCACCTTCCCGCGCTTGAAGTCCGGCCCCCACGCCACGCCGTGGACGAAGCGGAGGTCGTCGGAGCCGTCGCCGTGGTCGAGGCCGCGGCGCGAGTTCAGGTCGGCGTCGCGCCCGAACTCGGGCAGCACCACCACGGCCGTCGAGTCCCGCAGGGTCTCATCTCCGCGGATCGCGCCGACCAGCTCACCGATGGCCGCGTCGTTGCGCCTGATGACCTCGGTGTACCCGTTGAATGAACCGTGCGCGATGTCAGCCTGCTGGAGCACCACGCCGATCACCCTCGGCCGGAAGACCGAGAGGAGGTTCCGGGCGAGCTGGATGGCCTTCGCGTCGCCCGCTCCGGCACCCGTCATCCCCGTGACCCCGCGACCGAGCTCCTCGAGGATGTAGCGCTCGACCCTCGCGCGGGAGTTCTCCGCGGCCGACGGCGGGCCACCTCCTCGCAGCACACGCCGGAGCTCGGCGACCCGTTCGGCGTCGGAGCCCGCGAGCGGCCGCGGCGTCCCGAGCTTGGAGACGATCCCCTTGAACTCTTCGTTGAAGATCCCGTCGCCGTCCAGCGTGGTCGCGCCGTACTTCTGTCCATAGTCCGCGTGCAGCCCGTAGGCGTAGTTCACCTGCTGGGCCCCCCCGGAGGTGGTGACCCACACGTCGCTTGCCGCCAGCCCGAGGTCCTTGCGGACGTACTCGAACAGGGTCGGGTCAGGCGCCCGGCTGTTGTCCCTGATCCCGCGGGCCTCCGAGATCCCGGTCACGATCGACATGGACGCCCCGAAGTGGCCGAGGTTGGCCGTCCGCAGGCGGGTGAAGAGCACCCCCTCGTCCGCGAGCTGCACGAGGTTCGGGATCTGCTTCGGGGACCCGAAGGTCTCCCGGCTGCGAACTCCCCCCGCCATGATCACGAGCACGACGTGCTTCGTCTTGTAACCGGGACGGATCGGGCCGATCGCGGCCGCCAGCGGCGAGGCAAGCCCAAGGGCGCCAGCGCCAGCGGCGGCTCGGAGGACGTCGCGACGGGAGGGAGGGGTGGGGTCGAAGATGCTCATGCTGACTCGTACTCCGGACTGCTCAGGAGCGTGTAAAGGACGAGAGTAGGGCCGTCGCCTGTTCCCGCGGCGACGCGGGTGAAGGCGGCCTCCTCCTCCCCGGTGGGTGCACGGCCCAGGAGCCGTTGGAAGACGTCCCTGACCCAGGCGCCCGCGTCCGCGAGCTCCGGGCCACGCGGCGCCCTCGTCCCCTCGGCGTCGAGGAGCATCCGGGCGATCGTTGACCGCAGAGGTGCGGGGTCACCGAGCCCGTCGAGGGCGCTCCTGAGGGCCTCCGTCGTGGCGCCGCTCGGCGGCGCCGCGCCGAGGTCCACATGAACGGCCCGGACCCAGGTCCGATTGGACATCGGGGCGCCCCTCGCGACCCGCTCGGTGTAGGCCTCGGAGGTCATCCACTCCCTCACCAGGTCGGGGTAGGCGCGGGGGTCCCGGTGGAGCCGCTTCCCGGCCCGCGCCCGGTCACGCTTCGGCATGGGTACGCGGGTCAACCGC
>CBFHHK010000181.1:0-9365 GCA_965655435.1 Planctomycetota bacterium
GCGGTGGCCCTGGGGCCGCGGATCAGGCGAAGCGCAGCTGGGGCTCGGGTCGGGCGGGCGCGAGGGGTGGGGGCTCGCAGACGCCCTCGATCGTCGCCCACTGACAGTCCTCGTCAAGCAGGTGGTGGATCGGTTCCGGTGAGCCCGGGACGACCGCCAGGCCGTGGGTGGCGAAGTGCTACGGCCCGGGGCGAAGTGCACCGGGCCGGCCCCGCGAGTCGGTTCCGACAAACGGGACGGCCCGTTTCCGGTCCACCTCAGGGGGTGAAGACGAACGACACCGCGTTGGTGAAGTTCGCGGTGGCCTGGCCACCCGCGACGTCCCGGCTCCAGTACTGGAAGAACCAGCGCTCGCCGGCTGCGCCGCTCACGAAGCCCGTCGGCTGCGGGATGCTTCCCGGGGTGACGATCGTGGTGATCGTGCCGCTGCCGCCGGAGTTGGCGATGGCGTTCACGTAGCGGCCCGCACCGGCCACGCACAGGTTGCCCGCGGCGCCGGCCGGGTTCGGCACGAACGTCTGGCTCCGCGACGCGAGCAGGTAGCCGAAGGCGTTGAGCGTGAGGTCGACCGCCACGAGGCGCTTGTCCGTGCCGAGGCTCTGGTCCATCGCCATGGCGCGGATCCAGCCCTTGCGGCCGCTCGCGTTCAGGTTGGCGTCGCAGTACTGCGTGCCGATCGCACGGGCGCCGAAGAGCGGGTCGTTGTTGAAGAGATCGACCGTCGCACCGTCGAGGCGGGAGGTCGCCGGGTCGCCGCCAGCGGTCCAGAGGATGCACGCGTCGTCCTGGTTGCCCGTGCCCCGCTCGTTGCCGTCGTACTGCGAGGCGATGGCCGCCCCGCGCTCGTCGAGGCCGGTGAACGAGAGGTTCTGGTAGCGCTCCGCGAGGGCCACACGGATGTCGCCGTTGAAGCCGTCCTGGACGCCGCCCGAGACCATGTACTGGTCGAAGTCGTTCTGGTTGCCCTGATAAGCCTCACCGTAGACGAGGAGGAACCCTTCGCCATCGCCGGCGATCGCCACGTCGAGCTGGTTCTCATCGGTGTCGATGTCCTCCATCTGGTTCACGCTGAGGCTCGGGCCGACCTGATTGTCGAACGTCGAGACGCTGGCGTAGACGCTGGACTGGACGGGAGCCGGGGGGAAAGAGGGGAACTCTCGGGCGTAGGCGATCACGAAGTAGCGCTCGCCGGTCAGCTCGAGCGCCTCGAGAGAGGCCGAGGTCGTCACGGGCCCGTAGCCGTTGTCGCTGGTGGTCACCTGCGTGCCGGACGACGGTCTCGGGCCGCCGAAGGTGCCGTCGAAGTAGAGGCGGCGCGTCCAGATCTCACCCCGGTCGTCGAAGTCGTCGTCCCGGACCCAGACCACGTTGTAGTAGTTGCCGCCGATGTCCGAGCCGCCGATGGACGACGAGATGGAGCACTGGACGTCGTTCTGAGACGAGTTGTCGACGCTGATCCGGCCCGTGGTGAGGTTCCCAGCGCTGTCGACGATCCGGGCGTGCACGTCCCGGTCCGTAGCGCTGAACTCACGGGTCCAGGTGACGGCGTAGCCGAAGGTGTTGACGGTGCCGAACGTGTTGCCCGCGACGTCCGCGTTGGAGCACGGGAAGCCCCCCGGGTTGTCGTTGACGACGAACGCGGCACCCGCGTCGTAGCCCGAGCCGACGCCAGGCGTGACGTTGATCAGGAAGCCCTCGATCCGCGAGTTCGTCGCGCCGGCCGTGGCGACGACGAGGAACTGGTCCGCGGCGTCATTCACGGCGATGGCCGGCTTGGTGTGCTCGGTGCCGCCGAGCGCCACAGAGGAGAAGCTGCCCGGGCGCACGGATCCGGCCGTCGAGACGCCAAAGACGTACAGGTCGGAATCGTTCACGCTGACGAAGTCCTGGAAGACAGCCAGGTACTCGTCGTTGTCCCTGTCGAACGCGAGGTCCGGCTCGGAGTCGTCCTGCGTGCCTCCCGAGAACCCGAAGTTCGTGAGGACCGGGTCGATCGTCACGGGGAAGTGCGCGGTGGCGAGGTACGCCGCGGGGACGGTGAGGGTCACCGTCTCGCGCGTCCAGGTCGTCTCGATCGGGGTCTTGCCGCCGTCCACGTCGAGCACGAAGGCGTCGCTGTAGTCGATCGCGGCGATCCCGTTCGAGAAGCGCAGGCCGGCCGGCCCTTCGGTCACGGCGAGGTCGGTATCGAGGTCGAGGGTGAGCACGAGGTCGCCCGCGCCCGGGAGGGAGTCGAAGCGGAAGAGCTGCTCGACGGAGTCCAGCTCGTAGTCGTAGGCCTCGACGACGGCGCCGCGGTCGATCTCGACCCGGCCGTCCACGTCGGCGACGGCGCCGGCCGGGGCGAGCTCGAGGGCCTCACCGCCCACCAGGATCTCCCGGATCCCCATGCCGAGGCTCGAGTCGCGGCGCTTGCCCACGACCGGCGAGAAGACGAACTCCTCGGGCGAGGCGGTCATCTTGTAGCCGCGGCCGCGGACGACGAGGGCGTCCCCGTCCCGGGCGACCATCGGAGCGGTCAGCAGGCCGTCCACGGTGGCGGTGCCGGTGAGGCCGCTCGCGAACTCGGAGCGCTCGGAGCGAACCGCAGGGCCGGCGGGCTCGGGGGCACCGGTGCTCTCCATCGGGAGCTCGGCGGCAGGGGCCGGGACGGCCGGCACGGCGCCCGCCTTGTCTCGGGCGTCGTCGGTCGGGGGAACGGTGGAGGCGACGCCCTGGGTCTGGGCGCTCGCACCGGTGAGGAGGAGGAGGGACGACGCGAGAGTCGCGGCGCCGCGGAGCGTGAAATTCATGGTGGAGGAGGGTGTGCCTGCGGCAGGCGCAGGGGGGAACAAGCGATCCAGGCTGCGACTTGGCGGAGCCTGGGATCGTGGGGGAGGGGGCGGGGAGGGGATTCGGAGGGACAGGCGATGGCTAGCCCAGGGAAGGGCGGCTGAGGCGGCCGATGGATGGACCGTCGAGAGCGAGTTCCTGTCCTCGCGTATCAAGTGACGGGTAAGCGCAATGGATGGTCCCGTAGGCCTCTTGGGGCGCCGTGACCCCTTCCGTGGGGCGCCGACGCAACTCTTCTCAACACCCGTGGCAAGCGAGGTTGGCCCGAGGAGTCCCTCATCGAAGTTGAGGAAACTTCGAGCGCCGGTGCTGGCCTCTGTTCGGCGCCAGGGGATAAGCGATCCAAGCTGCCACTTCGCGGAGCAGCGGATCGTGGGGGTGGTTGAGGGGGAACAGAAGGGACGGGCGATGACCGCCCCGGCCGAGGGCCCGGCCCAGGGAAGGGCCGCTGAAGCGCTCCCCGGTCAACCGTCGAGGAGAATGCGGAGCCCCGCAACGGTTCGCAGGGCAGCTCTTACCACCATGCGCCTCGGCGCCGCTCGGTCGGGCCACGAAGTTCAGCTGGCGGCCTCAGGGGAGGGCCGTAGGCGTTGACCGGGGCGCGCTGCGGTGGCCCTGGGGCCGCGGATCAGGCGAAGCGCAGCTGGGGCTCGGGTCGGGCGGGCGCGAGGGGTGGGGGCTCGGCGCGGAGACGCAGATGCTTGAGGATCCGGCGCGCGACGAGCCGGCCGGTGAGGGTAGCGACGCGGCGGCGGCGTCCGCCGCACCCGGGGCAGCGCAGCACGTCGACCGCGAAGGTCCGCTGGAGGAGCCCACCGGGTCGGTGGGGGTGCAGGGGGACAGAAGGGGCGGGCGACGGCTGGCTCAGGGAAGGGTCGCTGAAGCGGCCGACGGGATAGACCGGCACCGGGCGTTGTGCGCGATCGTTGCTACGACTCCGTACGCCCGTTGGTCAGCGGAGCGGCACGAAGAACTCAGCTCGATCAGGCGCTGGCTCTGTGGCGGCGTCGCCCCCTATCCAGGGGCGCAGGACTCGTGATGCCGCCGCATCCCCCGAGCGGAGTTGCAGCGTGTATTGACTCGGATGACCAAGGGTCAGGATGCGAACGGCCCCCTCCATGGCTTCGATCTCTCCCGCGGACTTTGCTCCGCTCACCCCGTCCCAGCCGTGGCCCCGTGAGTCAAGGGGGAGGACCTCCGCTTGGAGCATTATGGGGGCTTCAGGTGCGCCGCCCTCCAACTGCAGTTCGAGGACATGGTTCAGGCGAAGCTCGATGTCTGCGGAGTGAAGCCCCGTGCGGACGACGGTGAAGCTCGGGAAACCTCTGCCGTCCGCCACCCTGACCAGATAGAGGCTGCCGGGCTCCAGATCACACGCATACCGGCCCTGCCCAAGAGCCTCGAGGGGAACCTGAAGATCCTGTGCGGCATATGAGCCCTCCGTCCGCTCGATGGCTGGAACGACGAGGTCGACCTGCCCTTCGCTCGGTTGCATGACGCCGCCGTCATCCTCCAACAGGATCAGTTGATACCGTTCCTTGGGGGTCCCGCGGACGATCACGCGGGAGGTCGTACCAGCTGTGAGCCGAACCTGGGCGCGCCGGGGGCTCCCCAGAAGGGACAGACTGTTCACGGTTTCTCCCTCGAAGCTGGGTTCCATCACGTAGGCCGTGTACTCGTCCGGCGGGAGGCTCGGGAAGCTCACGGTGGCTCCAGGTTGCACGATGGCCGCGGCGACCTCGTCGCCGCGGCGTTTGGTCGATGCCCATTCCTCGCCGTCGGCGAGCTCGATCTGGAGAGGACGCCAATGGGTCTGACGCCGGCTCGCTGATGGTGCAACTCCGACCCTCACGGGACCGTCCAGCCCATCATCGTCTACCGTGACCGCGAGCGCAGCGACGTCAGCGCGGACCACCAGCTCCACCGCGCGATTGGCCTCCTCCGCTCGCAGCTGCGCGGATTCGCCGTGATCAAGGAACCTCTGGCCCGGGAGGGTGACGGTGAATCGTGTGTGTCGCGGAAGCGTCAAGCTCACGCGCCCTGCGCTGTCCGTGGTGGGCGTCGTGGCCAAGAACCAATCGGGGGCACGGACCGTCAGCTCGCGTCCTGGAAGTGCTGCACCGTCGGTTGATCGGAGAGCAATCTCGATGGTGATGGAAGCGGGGCGGGCGAGGGAAACGGCGTTGGAGCCCGGGTGAAGCTCCACCTCCGCCGTCCCCATCAGCTCGCTTCCGACAACCGCGACGACCCTCGTGTGGGCGCCGAGCATGCAGTAGCCCGTGCTGAATACCGAAGGGCGCGTGGCTCGACCCTCCAACCCCACCTGGGTTCCACCAGACGTTGTGGTTCGCAGGTCCAAGCGCTCCACGTCGATGGCTGCCGCAGGGGCCGGCCAATTGCGGATGTGGATCTCGGTTTCTTCGAGTGGGATCCACGGGCCATATCCAGCCCGCTTGGCGCTGTAAGAGGAAACGAGCGTGGGCTGTGAACCAGCTACGCCCCCGGCAACCCTACGAGCGATCAGCACGGGGAAGGCGTGCGCGGACAACGTCAGCTTGAAAGCCGCCCCCGACCATGCACGACACTGCGCGCAGGGCCGAATATTGGCTAGTTGAACCAGCTGCCCCACAGCGTCTTCATGAAGTCCTCCATGCGGCGGCTCAACAGCCTTGATGATCCACCCAGCGGCCGCAGAGAACGCAGGCGCGTGATGTTGCAGAATGGACCCGCTGGCCAGGACGACCTCCAACTCGTGGCCATGATCCATGAGGTCTGGAATGGGAATCTCGCACGGAGAGAAGCCCTCCGCACTTACCACGAGCTGGCCGCGACCGCTCGCGAGGCCCCTGGTGTAGCAGCGACCCTGCTCATCGGTGACGCCCACCGAGATTTGACGGCGCCACCCTTGGCCCGCCTCCTCGAAGCGGAATCGATCTAGATGGGGGAGACCCAGTGAGAGTGTCGCTCCAGCGACGCCTTCGCCTCGCTCGTCGACCACCCTTACCTCGCACTGGAAGACATCGCTCAGAGTGATCGGCGTCAGGCGAGGCCCGAGGTCCGTGTGCTGTATTTCAACTCTCTCTAACTGGAGTGAGCCTCCCACCCGGACGACTGCTGCAATCACCCGGTCATTGCTGGCCCACGGGAACTTGAACTCGCCATCGGGCCCGGACGTGGCCTCGACGAATCTCCCCCTTCGAGACCGGAATGGAACAAGCAGCAACTGGGCCGCGACCCCGGTCCCCTTCGAGCCCTGGATCCGTCCGCTCACTGTGAACACGGGAGGCGACGCAGGCGATGGTGCGAGTGTCGGGGCAGGCATTCGGCCTTCACCGTTCATCTCGCCGTCGCTCACCCCCATCCTGGAACTCGCCGTCGGTGAGCCCTCCTGCGTCGGAACCTGGTCTACCAGCTGATCGAGGTATGGGTCGCTGCGAGACCGCAGGACGAATCCGATGCTGATGAGTGCAATGAGCAGCCCCGCGGCCCCCAACACGCCGCGACGGCTCCACGACTCTTGATGACTCGTCTTCGCCATCGAATCACCGAACCGGCGCCGCTCCGCGCACTCCAGTGATGTCGATCAGTTCATCCACCTCGGCCGAGATCGACGCAGGGTTGTCATCAGACTTCCCCCGCGCGGCGAGCGCATAGAGCACCCCCTCTGACTCACGCTCACGCTCGCCGAGAAGCCGCTGAGCGGCGAGGGAGATCAGTACGTTGCGAGAGGAGAGTTCGCGGAACAGGCGAGCGAACGAGTCGGCGGCCCAAGTCGGCGGGTCTAGCAGCCCTCCGAGATCGGCAGAGGCAAGCTCCTGCAGGGCCGCTTCGTTCCGTGAGGCGAGCTGACTCATCCGCCAATGCCAGCTGAGCGTCAGCAGGTTGGGGCCGGCGGTCCCGTTGGCCTGTAACCAAGCACCCGCGACGACCTGCGCAACTGGACCTAGGACGCCGGATTCCTCGGACGGGAGGCGCCTTATGAGTTCCAGCGTCACCAGGTCGGGCGAGGCCCCACGGGCGATGGCCTCCGTGGCCTCGCGGATGAAGTCATCCAGGCGTATGGACGGATCCAGTCGACGCGTCACCAACACATCGCGCTCCAACCGAAGCGAGTGGGGTCCGAACGTGGAACGGGCAACCTCCTCAGCGACACCGCAGGCAGCCTCCCAGTCCCTCACGACCAGAAGGCTCCGCCAGAGCTCCCGGCCCAACTCGTCCGGTTCGTAGACGTTCAGTTCCACCAGGGTCTCCGCCTGGGAACCCAGGGCCGTCAACTGATCCAATGCGGAGCCGCTACAGCGACCGTGGTCCTGCTTGATGCGCTCGCGAATGCAGCCGAAGGCAGCGCCGTAGGCTTCCTTGGCCCTCGCAGCCGCAGAGACTCCAGGCGACGTACGAGCTGCGGCCAGTCGTAGGCTCGTAAGACGCCACCAAGCCAAATCATGTGTCCCTGGCGCGGCGGCCGACCCGACGACCCCACTCAGGGCCTCCTCCTCCAATGCGTCGTCGCCGAGGGCACCGGCGAGGTTGGCGATTGCGATCAGCAGCTCCGTCTCAAGTCCAGGGGCGATGCTCTGCCCCAAGAAGGCCGTGAGCCGCTCCAGCAAAGCCTCCGCGACAAGGAGATCTCGTCCACCGTCCTTGGCTTGCCACCGGTAGAAGTCCGCCAACCCGGCGCTGACGTCGCCGCTGGCATCAGAAGCCGGGGCCCTCTCCGTGGAATCGCCTGGGGCCGAGCCGGCGTTACCTGTCGGAGCGTCTCCAGCGCAACTGGCCAGCAAGGAGATCGTGCAGAGCATCGAGGCGTGAGAGTGGCGGAGCATGGCGGTGGAGCTAAACATGACGGAGGGGTAGAGACGTATGGCGCCGGCGGGGCAGAGGGAAGCTTGCCTGAGGCTAGAAGTTTCTGTCCGTGCAGTTGAAGTCCGACACCGCTCGAAGAGTAGAAGTGAAATTCCGGGTATCGAACGTCAGCTCGGTCGTCCCGGTTCCGCACCGCGTCACCTTATTGACAAGGGGTTGGGTAGGGTCATTCGAGAGCCGGTAGGCGTCATATCTCTCGAACGAGATTGCCATCTCCCCGACAGCACCAATCTTGTTTGTGAATCGACCTGTGAGTTCGATGAATTTGCACGGTTGGGCCGTGACCGTCCCACCCGCCTCGACGGCGACCTTGCTGCCGGCCTTGAATCCAAGCGCTCGCTCAATGGCCGCGCTCAGTATCCCCGATTCGATCCCCAGACCGACGGTTGTGCCGAGACTCAACTCACAGTCGATCTCCTCCCGGATGGTAAGAGTGCAGGTAAGCGGCGAACCGATGTAGGGCCCCAGAGCTCGGTGGCACGGAACGCCCGGATATTCGCCGACCTTGACGCAGTTGTCGCATTCCGCCGTTCCCCTCGACTGGGTTGTGGGAAGACCTGCAAAGATCGAGCGGTACTCCTCGATCATCACGCATCGACTGCTGTGAGGCGTCATGCCGGCGAGCGGTGCGTTGCAGCTGCACTGAGTGATTTCCACCTCAGAGGACTGCTGAGAGTGAGCGATTCCTGCCAGGACGATGGCACCGAGAAGGGTAGAGAGCAGGCCGGGCAGCAGAGTCCGTTGATTTTTCATGTCGATGGGTCCGTCTAGTGGATAAGCGATCCAAGCGGCCACTTGGCGGAGCAGCGGATCGTGGGGGTGGTTGGAGAAGCCCGGACGCCCGAAGTGGCGCCCCAGCCCAGGAGTTGCCTCCGTTCGTACGCCTCCGGACGCCTCCGCCACCTCGAAATCCAGCCCGCCCGCCCTGCAGGCCCCTTCCGGGCCGCCAGCGAGCGCCGCCCGCCCCCCGTTCACCGATTCCCCCTCCGGCAACCGGACGCGCTGCAAGTTATCCACATGGCCCCGTTGGGGAAGGGCATCACCGCCCGCACCTACGAGATCGCCTGCGCCCTGCGCATCGTCGAGTCCCTGGACGGCATGACCGCCGACTGGGGCGACCTCGACCACCAGCTCCTGCGCCGCAGCTCCAACCGCATCATCAACGAGGTCTGCGGCGTCCACCGCGGCGTCCTCGACATCAGCTCCAAGCCCCCTGCCACGATCGAGTGGGAGTGAGCGGGTGGTCGGGCGTCGGGCTCCGTTTGCTCTGAGCCTCCCCGGCTGGCGGCCGACTCGACCGGCGGCGCCCCGTCTACTGGAACGTCACCGCCACAGCGTCCGTGAAGTTGGAGCTGGTCTGCCCGCCGATCGCGTCCCGGTGCCAGGCCTGGAATTGCCATATGCCGCCAGGCATGCCTGTGACCGTTCCGGTTGGCAGGGGCATCGCACTGAGGGTGACGCTGCCGTAGAAGGAACTGTCCGGCCTCAAGGTCACTATCTCGCCTCTGGCGTTGCCGAACTGGGGACTCCGGCATCGCTAGCCCGCTGGAGTGGCCGCAGGCGGTGGATAAGCGATCCAAGCTGCCACTTGGCGGGCCCACCGGGTCGGTGGGGGTGCAGGGGGACAGAAGGGGCGGGCGATGGCTGGCTCAGGGAAGGGTTGCTGTAGC
>CBFHHK010000182.1:0-9274 GCA_965655435.1 Planctomycetota bacterium
TTCTCGTCGGCGTCGATGATCGCGAGTTCGGCCGTGAGGACTCCGCCGAGCTGGTCCTCGGCGTCCGCCGCCGCTTCCTCGAGATCTGGAAGCTGCACCCCTTCATCGAGGCCGACTATCGCCACGGCTTCGACCTCGATAACGGCGTGGACTCGGAGACGTACGACGGCTGGGCTGCCGGCGCCGGCGCGCTGCTCCACCTGACCGACTCGGTCTTCCTCAACTTCCGCCTCATGTACGAGTCGACGTCGATCCAGCTCCCGAGCGTGTCCGCAGACGTGGATGGCGTGACCGGTACGATCGGTCTCGGCTTCAGCCTCTGAGACTTGCTACGGACGGGAAATCCGCCCGACCGCCGCTGAGTCCACGTGCGCCCTGGTCGCCCCCGAGGGGAGGCCAGGGCGCGCCTCGTGACCGAGGGTCCCCTGCCGCCGCCCCCGGATCGAAGGGTCCAAGGGTCCATCGGACAGACGAGCCCGCCGGCTCGGAGGGGAGGGGAGGGCTGACCGGGGACCTCTGCTTTCCTATGGTGCCACTGCTAGCTCTCCCTCCCCTGATCGTCCCGCCGGCTCGCCCTGCGGGTCGACCCCCTCTATCTCGCCTGCCATGAAGCCCATCGTCCTGGCCCTCACCGCCGCCCTTCTCGCCTCCTGCCAATCCATGTCCGAAGGCGTGCTCTCTCTCGAGGCGCGCGCGCTCGCGCTGGAGGACGCAGATGAGGATCTCGGTGGCTACGGCGGCCACGTCGCTCTCAACACCCCGATCGTGGACATCCTGGTCGGCGCGGACCATCGGGAGATCGGCACCCTGGACGCCACCGAGGGCACCCTCGGCCTCCGGCGGCGGTTCCTCGAGATCTGGAAGCTCCGACCGTTCGTCGAGGCGAACCAGCTGATCGGCTTGGACCTCTTCGATGACGTGAGCGGGTGGAGCGCGGGCGGCGGCGCGCTCCTGCACCTCAACGACCACCTCTTCATGAACTTTCGCGTGATGTACGAGGAGCGCTCCACGAGCGGGCTGTTTGTTGAGAGCAGCCAGGTAGACGGCGTCGTCGGCACCGTCGGCATCGGGCTCAGCCTCTAGGCGCGAGGGGCCTGGATGGGCCCGAACCGGACGCGCAGGCCCAGCCCGCCCCGGAGCGTGACCCCGCAGAGTGACCCCGCGGGGCGACTTCTCAGAGTTGCCTCTCAGAGTTGCCTCTCAGAGTTGCCTCTCGGGGCTGCCCTTCAGAGCTGCCCTTCGATGGGGAGCCACCCCACGAGCCCGCACTTGAACCGCTGCCACCCGGTGGTCCGGGGCTCCTTGCGGTGAGATACGGGCGCATCTCCCTCGATCCCCGTCCACAGAAGTCCCTCATCGTCCACCGTCACGCGCCAGCTCCCCTCCGGCGCCATCACCTCCTCGATCCCGCCGATCAGCGTCTCGGCGAGCTCGGGGCTGTCGATCACGAAGCCCAGCTCCGTGTTGAGCTGGACCGAGCGCGGGTCAAGGTTCATGGAGCCCACGAACAGATACCGGCGATCCGAGATGAAGGTCTTGGCGTGCAGGCTGGCGTTCTTGGAGCCGAACAGGCCCTCGTCGTAGAGGGCGTCGGTGAAGTCGCTGCTGGGCTGGATCTCGTAGACCTGGACCCCGCCCTCCACGAGCGTACGGCGGTACTTGCGATAGCCAGCGTGCACCGCTCCCACGTCCGTTGAGGCCAGCGAGTTGGTGAGGATCCGGACCTCCACGCCGCGGGCCGCGTCAGCCACGAGGGCGCGCGCCCCCGCCTTTCCAGGGATGAAGTAGGGGGAGACGATCAGCAGCTCCTCCTGCGCGGTGGGGATGTCGCTCCGCAGGCGCTCGATCAGCAGCAGCTCGGCGAGCTCGTCCCCGCTCGCCACGATCTTCCTGGGCCGATCGCTGTGAGCGTGGGTGACCGCCCAGGTCAGCGGGAGCTCATCGTCGGCCGCCTCCTGGAAGAAGTCCGCCCCGCCCAGCCTGCGCGCGTACGAGGAGTCGCTGTTCTCCGCCACGACGTCCAGGAGCGCAGCCCGCAGGGCGTCGAGGTCGCCCGCGTCCCTCTTGAAGGAGCTCCACCCGTTGAGCTGCTCGGTGAACTCGGAGTTCCAGTACTCGTCGAAGGACTCCCCGAGCTCCGAGAGCACCGGACCGAAGGCGAGCACGTCGAGGTCACCGAAGTTGACGTCCTCTGCGGCGTCGAAGTACTCATCCCCGACGTTCCGCCCGCCGACGATCCCCGCGAGGCCGTCGGCTGTGAGCATCTTGTTGTGCATCCGGTGGTTGATCCGGAAGGGGCGCCCCATGAGGTCCAGGGTCTTCGCCAGCCAGGTCCACGGCCCCCGGGCGCGCGGATTGAAGAGGCGCACCTCGAGGTGTTCATGGACGTTCGCCGCGGCGAGCCGGTCATCGATCCCGTCGGACCCCAGGTCGTCGATCAACAGCCGCACCCGCACACCCCGATCCGCCGCCTCCAGGAGCAGCTTGAGGAGGATGGAGCCCGTGATGTCGTCGTGGAAGATGTAGTACTGCACGTCGACCGCATGCTCCGCACGCTGGATCAACGCGCCCCGTGACGCGAAGGCGTCGAGCCCGTCTCCGAGCAGGTACAGCCCCGTTTCGCCGGGGTGGCGCGCGAGGACCTCGGTGATCTCGGCGCCAATCTCCGAGTCCACCGGGCCGTCGTACGCGAAGCTGGGCGTCGCGGCCCCGTCCAGTCGTGGATAGACGCAGGAAGAGAGGGGCCCGACCAACAGCAGCAGGAGAAACCAGGGGCTCTTCATCGACTCGATCCTAGCCCCGCGCTGGTACGAGCGGGGATCCGCGGCGCGAAGGTGCTCGCGATGATGCGCCAGGTGGGTAAGGTCGGTCCGCCATGCTCACCCGCACCATGCTGCTCCTCCCGCTCGCGCTCGCCGCGAGCTGCGCCGCCCCGCCAGTCTTCACGGACCTCGACGCGACGGTCGACTTCGAGGCCTACGAGACCTTCGCCTTCCTCGAGCCGTCCGCCATCGCCGCGGGCCCCGAGGGAATGAACCCGATGCTCGCTGGCCACCTCGAGCGCGCCGCAGCAGAGGACCTGGTCGCCCATGGCTACCGCCAGAGCGCCGCGGGGACGACACCCGACCTCGTGGTCTCCTTCACGCTCGGCGCCCGCGACCGCGTCATGGAGACCGAGTACCCCAGCTTCTACGGCCGAGGGCGGTATGACTGGGGTGGGCCGTACTACCAGCAGACGGACGTCCGTCACTACACCGAGGGCACGCTCTGCATCGACTTCTTCGATCCGGCGCGCGATGCGCCGGTGTGGCACGGCAAGACGGTCCGCACCGTCACCACGAAGCTCCGTGAGGATCCCGCTGGCACGGCGAAGGCCGTGGTCGGCGCGATCCTTGAGCGCTTCCCGACCAGGCCCGCGGCCGCCCCCGCAGCGGTGACGGCGGACGACGGGGGGACCACGTGATCGGCGCCGACCACCGCCGCCGCCAGGCGCCGTTCGGCACCCTGCTCATCGCACTGGTGCTGTTCATCGTCCTGATCCCCATCATGGGGGGCTCCTCCCTCGGCATCCCGACGCTCCGGGTCGGCTTCACCGGGATCCTCATCGCTGGCCTCTGGGTCGCGAACGACGCAAACGAGGGGCGCAAGGTCCTCGCCGTTGCCGGGGTCCTCGTCCTCTTCAACCTCTGCGCCCAGTGGTTCGCGAGGTGGATCCTCGACGAGGCGCTCGACAAGGCCCTGCTGAAGTCGGCCCTCAGCGCGGTCTACCTCGGCGTGCTCGCGATCACCCTGATGCGCACGCTCATCCGAGAGCGCTCCCCTTCGAGCGACACGCTCGTCGGAGGGATCAACGTCTATCTCCTCATGGCGCTGATGTTCGCGGAGCTGCACATCGTGACCGAGTGCCTCGCACCCGGCTCCTACCAGGAGGGAGGCGTGAGCCTCGTGGAGCGCGGCGGCGCCGCCGCGGCCTGCCTGCACACGCCCTTCGTCTACTTCAGCTTCGTGACCATCACGACGCTGGGCTATGGGGACGTGACGCCCGTGACCCCAGGCGCCCAGTTCCTCTGCGCTGCGGAGGCCGTGGTCGGACAGCTCTACGTGGCCATCCTCATCGGCGGGCTCGTGGCGCTCTGGATCAGCAACCGCACCGTCGAGCTCGACCGGGCCGAGCCCCGCGACCCCGCCGGCGACAGCTGAGCCCTCAGTCCGCGTCCTTCTTCGCGGCCTTCTTTGGGGCCTTCTGCGGCTCCGGCGGGGCGCTGGCCGCGGCGCGGGCGCGCTCGAGGTGTGCGCTCCAGAGGACGGGGGTCGTGACGCACCGGAACCCGAGGTGGTTCATCCCGCTGTCGGGCGGCGTGGCCATGCGCGCGCTCGGGCGATAGCTCGAGCAATAGTCTGCGTGGCACAGGAAGGACCCCCCCTTCTGGACATAGGAGTCCCTGGCGTAGGGGTTACGGGGGTCGGCTGCCCGCCGGGGCCCTGTGGGGTTCGCAATCACGGCGCCCGGCCCGCCAGCGCGCACGCGCTGCTCGTAGAGGTCTGGCTGAAACTGATCCGAGGTCCACTCCCAGACGTTGCCGCTCAGGTCGAAGAGCCCCAGCGTGTTCGGCGCGTAGCTCCCCACGGGCGCGGCCACCTCGAAGCCATCCGCGAGCGCGTTCTCGAAGGGGAACTGGCCTTGCCAGATGTTGGCGCGGTGGACCCCGTCCGGCACCAGCTCCGCGCCCCAGATGTAGCGCGCACCCTCGGCGCCAGCCCGCGCGGCGCGCTCCCACTCGGCCTCCGTGGGCAGCCGCTTCCCCGCCCACGCGGCATAGGCGGTCGCGTCGAACCACGACACGTGGACCACCGGGTAGGCCTCCATCCCCTCGATGGAGCTCCTGGGTCCCTTGGGGTGACGCCAGTCGGCGCCAGGGGTCCACGCCCACCACTGCGAGTAGTCTCGCAGGTCGACCCGGCCGGCGGTCTTGGTGAAGACCAACGACCCCGCGACCAGGGTCCCCGGCGGCGGCTCGGGCGTGCCCGGCGGTAGCTGGGCCGCGAGCTCCTCCCAGCTCGGCACGATCTCGGCCGTGGTCTTGTAGCCCGTGGCCTCCACGAAGCGCGCGAACTGCGCGTTGGTGACCTCGGTCAGGTCCATCCAGAAGCCGTCGACCTTCACCCGGTGCGCGGGGCGCTCATCAGGCCGCCCCTCCTCGCCGTCCCAGCCCATGGTGAACTCGCCAGGCTCGACCCACACCATGCTGGAGGGGGCCTTGGGCGCCGTCGTCTGGGAGACTCCGGCCGGAGAGCCCTCCTGGGGGAGGGCGGGTGAGAGCAGGGCGAGGGCGAGGATCAGCATCGCCGCGATTCTAGGTCGGATCGCTCCGATGCGGTGGCCGCCGCTCGCAAGACCAACCCGCTGAACCCGTCCGCTGAAGCGCCCCGCAGGGCGACGCCCTCAGAGCTGAGCGCCGAGGACGATCGCGTGGAAGCCGAACTCGGTCAGCGCGTTGTCCTCGAAGTGGAGCTTGAGGGCCTTGGAGGGGATCAGGATCGCCGACCGCTCCGGCAGATAGACCCAGACGTCCCCCCGCTCACTCTTCTCCGCGGGCGAGCCGACCGTGGAGAGCACCTGGAGCTTGGTCATGCCCTGCTTCAGGTTCTTGCAGTACTCCTTCACGGTGGAGAACTTGTAGCGCTGATCACCCCTGGGGATGACCTCGTTGGTCTCGGCGTCCACGGTGACGCAGCCGGGTCCGACCGAGACAATCGCGAGGAGCGCAGCGGCGAGCAGGTGGAGCTTCATGGTGGCGGGGGCGCTTGGGGTGACGGAGGCGGCGGTGAGTCTAGCGGGCCCGTCAGTACGACTGCGAGACCGTGAGTCCGAACTGTACGCCCTCGATGATCAGGTCATTGAAGTCCGGGCCGAGGTAGGCATAGGAGTCGACCCAGCGCACGCCGAAGCCCAGGAGCAGAGGCCCGCCGAGCTCCAGTTCCACCCCCGCGCGGGCGTACCACCCGCCGCCGACTCCGTCCACGGAGTCGCGCTCCGACCCCGCGGGCTGGTCCACGCTGCGGGTCTTGATGCTGGCGTACTGGAGCACGGGACCCGCGCCCCCGTAGATACGCCACCCGCCCTCCAGCGGGATCGTGGCATAGGCCCCGACGAACCCATCGAGCAGCAGGACGTCGTTGTCGCGCTGCGTCACGATCGCCCCGTTGCCCAGCGCCAGAACGGTGCGCGTGGACTGCCAGCCGCCAGAGAGCCCCCCCTCCAGCCCGAGACGGACCTCCCCGTCGGTCATCGAGTGCTGGAAGCTGCCACCAAGCATCGGGAAGGTCTGGGCTCCGTCGTTGACGACGTTGGTCCCCGGCGCCGCGATCGCCGTCCCAGGCGAGAACTGGGTGATCCCCACGATGCCCTGGACGTGGTCCCGCGCTGCGGAGGCTCGCCTGGGGAGGTACGGCTCCCAGGCGGCCGGCGGGGCGGGGTCAGGTCCAGCGCAGGAGACCGCGGCCATGGAGACGGCCGCGAGGAGGCCAGCCCGGAGGCGCAGCGAGGGGCGTCGGAGAGCTACGTGCATCGCCCACTAGCCTATCCGCCAGCCGTGGCGTCCACCGAAACCACCATCCCCCGCGGGTGCTGCCCACGCGCCCCGGCTGGCTCCGTAGGATCTCCGGGCCGCCCCCACCCCGCCCGGACCCCCATGCTCGACCTCAGCCGCGCCAAGGCTCTCTTTCAATCGCTGCTCACCGTGGCGCTCCTCGCCTCTCCCCTCGTCTCGGGAGGGTGCGCCAGCGCCGACAAGCTCACCGAGCCCGTGACGTTCGGTGGCGACCCCGTCGTCGTCGCGGCCGCGCTGGAGATCATGGGCCCGAGGGCCGAGGCCCTCGCCGACGTCCAGGTGCTGGAGACCCTCTGCGTCCGACAGGAGATCATCTCCTCATCAGGCGCGAAGTTCGTCTCCGAGGGCCCGCTCTCGGTGCGTCGCCGCCCCGCGACCCTGCTCTACCGCCCGGGGGGGTCGAGGGCTCGGCAGGTCCTGGAGACCCCGACCGAGCGCCTCGTGCTGAACGTCCAGCGCAAGCACGCGAGCCGCTGGCGCTACGAGCGCAACGGGCGGGCGACGGTCGGCGTCGCCTCGCTGATGCTCGACCTCGACGGCCTGGCCAGCGCTCTCGAGGTCCAGGCCGTGGAGGTCTCCCCCGAGGACCCGCGCCAGACGATCATCGCCATGACGCCCGCGCCTGGCGTGGAGATCGTCGGGCTCCAGCGGCTCGAGTTGACCTTCGCGGACGGCAAGGACGTCCCGGTCAAGGTGCAGGTGACGGGGGACGGTCAAGACGTGCTCGAGTTCGAGATTCTCCGGGTGGGCCGTGACCCCTTCCACCGGAACGTCGACGCCCACTTCCGGCTGCAGGTCCCCCCCGGATTCACCGTCGCCGAGAACTCCTAGCCGCGACCTCGCCTCCCTGCAGCACCTCGGCGCCCAGGGCACGAGCCACCCCGACGAGCTGCTCGACGTCCTCCATCCGGGTGCGCCAGTTGGCGATCGCGGGCCGCAGGCAGACGACGCTGCGGTAGCGGGTCGTCCCGACGAAGACCCTCCCGTCCTCGAGGATGCGCTCCCCAAGGGCGCGGTTGAGCGCGTCGAGGTCGCGGCGACGAACACCGGCGGGGGCGAAGCGGAAGGGGACCACGTTCAGCCGCGTGTCGTCCACGAGCTCCAGGTCTGGGGCGGCCGCCACCAGGCCCCGGAGGTGCTCGGCGAGGTCGAGGTGTCCCTCCACCATCGCGCGGATCCCCGCCCGCCCTTCGCTCAGGAGCGCCGCGAAGATGGGCAGGGCGCGGGCGCGACGGCTGCACTCCGGGCCAAGGTTCGCGGGCACCCTCGGCGGCACCCCGTCCCCGGTGCTCGGCGGCAGGTAGGCCGCCACCATGCGAAAGGTCTTGGCCAGGAGCGACCGCTGGCGCACCAGGGCGAAGCCGCTGTCGTAGGGCACGTTGAGCCACTTGTGAGCGTCCGCCGCGATGGAGTCCGCTCGCTCGATCCCATCCGCGAGGTCCGCCACGCCGGGCGCGACGCGCGCGAAGAGCCCGAAGGCGGCGTCCACGTGGAGCCAGGCGCCGTATCGCTCGCACAGGTCCGCCACGGCGCCCAGAGGATCGAAGCGCCCCGAGTTCACCTCCCCTGCTGTGGCGACGACGATGGCGGGCTGGCCGTCCATGGACGCGAGCCGGCGCTCGAGCGCCTCGACGTCGAGGGTGCCGCGGTTGTCCAAGGAGAGCCGTTCGCAGCACGCGCGCCCGATCCCGAGCATGGCGAGGCACTTGATCACGCTCGCGTGCACGAAGCCGCTGGTGAGCACCACCGGTCGGGGGAGCCCAGCGAGCCCCGCCTCCGCCACGTCCACGCCGTGCCGCTCCCCCCACCACTGCCGCGCCGCGCCGAGCCCCACCAGGCTCGCCGTGGTGGCCCCCGTGGTACAGACCCCGGTCCAGGCATCGGGGTCCAGGTCGAAGAGCTCCGCCAGCCAGCGCGTGGCCGCCTCCTCCACGTCCACCGCCAGGGGTGACCCGGTGGCCGAGGAGGCCACCTGGTCGAGGGCCGAGGCGAACCAGTCCGCCGCCAGGGTCGCCCCCGTGACGCCCCCGACCACGTAATGGAAGTAGCGTGGTCCGGCGCTCGCCACCGCCCGACCCTCGGCCCGTCGAACGAGCTCGGCCAGGGCCCGTGCCGCTCCCACGCCCGACTCGGGCAGGGGCGCCAGGGCCGGCGCCTCTGCCTCCGCCGAGACCCGCGCCACGTCGAGGCCCCGCTGGACCTCGAGGGACGCCTCCAGGGCCGCGCGGAGGACGGGCTCGATCTCATCACGCCGCACGGGGAACCTCCCGTTCGTCGGGGCCTGAAACGCTCGCTCTCATGGGTCGCATGATGCGCTCAGAATCACCCGCGGGGTGGACCTTCCTGGCGCTCCGCGAGGGACTAGGCTGAGCGGCATGACTGCCAAGCCCACCACCGTCACCCAGTACCTCGCCTCCCTGGACCCCGACCGCAAGAAGGCCCTCCAGGCCGTCCGCAAGGTCATCAAGGCCAACCTCGACCCCAAGGTGAAGGAGGGCATCCAGTACGGGATGATCGGCTACTTCATCCCTCACTCGGTCTATCCCGACGGCTACCACTGCAGCCCGGAGCAGCCGCTGCCCTTCCTGAGCATCGCCAGCCAGAAGAACCACATGGCGGTGTACCTGTTCTGCATCTACGGCGACGAGGCGGAGGCCGCGCGC
>CBFHHK010000183.1:0-1179 GCA_965655435.1 Planctomycetota bacterium
TCGGACCCGGCCCCGGGCGAACGCGCTGGCCGGGAGATGTGCCAAGGCCGGGACCCGGCCGGACCATGAGCCGTCGCCGACGCAGGCCTAGCGCTGAACATTGCGGTCCCCGGGGCACGTCGAACCCAAGCCCCGGATCGCATCGACGCCGCAGCTCGACCGCAGGCCGATCCCAGTCGCGGGCGCGCACCGCGTGCTAACGATAGTCCTCGCTCGGGCGCCGCGGCCGACCTCCGCCGCGGCCGACCTCGCCGCCGGGGAACTCAACCGCTGTAGAACTCTGCCGCCGAAAAACTCTGCCGCCGGCGACCGATCCCCAGCGACGGATCCCCGGGACCGCTCAGTTCGGCGAGCCGCCGAAGTCGGGCCCCGGCGCGCCCGGCGCCCCGGGACCTGTCGGGCCCGGGCCATCCTCCCGGGGCAGCTGGCTGTCCATCATCCGGCGGAAGTCGAATGCCGAGTCTCCGAGGTGCGACGCCAACCAGATGAAGTAGCAGTCGACCGGGTCAACCGCGTCCTCCACGGGAAAGGCCGCCTTGCACGTCAGGTCGCAGGGCCGCTGCTTGTCGATGAAACACTTCTTGCTGGACACGCGACCGTTATACCGCCCTGGAAGCACCGACCCGTAGCGTCGATGCCGCCTTCCTTGACGCACCACGCGGGCGCCCTTGAAACCGATCCGGACCGGCTTCGGGCGCGGCGCGGACCACGCCCGGACCCGACACGAGCTCGTGCTGGGTCTCTTCACGGCAGCCCGTCGCAGCCTGCGCGGCGGCGCAGCTTCGGGCGGCGACACAGGGACAGTCCACGGGAGGCCGCCGCTCCGGAACCACCGCGGGACTCCCCGGGGCTCCCGACAGACTCGCTCGATACGCCTCAGGTGCCCAGGCGCACAAGCCTCGGGAATATCCCTGGGCCCGACGACGCCGCCGGCCAGGCGAGCTCACAGATCCCGCCCGGAGGCAGCCCGACATGTGAAGAGCGGCTCATGGGCAAGTCCAGGCACGCCGTGAGGGCGCTGCGAACCACCCACAGGTGCGCCACGACGGCCACGGTTCCGCCAGCGAAGCGTTCCGCGAGCTCATTGAACGCCGGACGGGTGCGCTCGGCGAGAGCGGCCGGCGATTCGCCACCCGGCGCCTGGATCGCGCCCCGGGCCTCGGTCCAACGGGCCATGGC
>CBFHHK010000183.1:1277-9192 GCA_965655435.1 Planctomycetota bacterium
CCTCGGGGAACGCCTCGGACAGGTCCGAGATCCGTCGCCCGGCCCATTCGCCGCGGTCCAGCTCGGTCAAGCGAGGGTCGTCCTCGCGCTCCATGCCCGCCCGGGTCGCCCGGATCAGAGAGGCGGCCGCCTCGGCCCGCTGGAGCCCCGAGCTGACCACGGCCTCCAGCTGCTCCCGCTCGAGGGCCTCGGCCACCAGCCTGGACTGCGCCAGGCCGCGACTAGAAAGGGGCACATCCAGCCGACCGTAGATCGTCCCGCGCCAGCGCTCCTCGACCTCACCGTGCCGGACGAGGATCAGGCGGACGAAGCGGGGACGATGGGAGTTCATGGCGCGACCAAGGACCTCGTGCAAACCGCCGCAGGCCCTTCAGGAATCGGATCGCAGGAGATACTAGCGGGGGGTCCCGACCGATAGAATCTTCGGATCGAAACCCTGGGGCCCATGGCCCTCCGCTCCGCCCGCGGCCCCCCTGCGCGACCTGACGTCGCACCGGAGCGCCCGAGCAGGTCCCCCACCGCCAGATCCCCCACCCCTGTCGGGGCTCGCTGAGCCCACCTCTGGTCCCCACCGCGCGTCACGAGCGCCGGGGGCGACATGGTCCACCAGCCACCCATGAACTCGTTCACCCGCTTCCTGAGCTCCTCCATCGGGCGCAAGTATGTGATGGCCGTGACCGGCCTCTCGCTGACGCTGTTCCTGCTGGTGCACATGGCCGGCAACCTCACGCTCTACGCGGGGAATGACGCCTTCAACGAGTACGCGGACCTCCTCGAGAGCAACCCGCTCCTGCCCCTCGCCGAGGCAGGCCTGCTCGTGCTGTTCGTGGTGCACATCCTGTTCGCGGTCCTGTTGACGGGCCGGAACAAGGCGTCCCGCTCGGACAAGTATCGGGCGAACCTGGGCATGGGCTCGAAGACCGTGGCCTCCACCACCATGTGGATCACCGGCCCCGTGCTCCTCGTCTTCCTCGTCATTCACATCTGGGACTTCCGGATCTCGAAGGAGCTCCTGGAGGAGTACGACCTCGCCCAGATGGTCGTGGACCGCCTGCGACACCCGGTCGGGTTCGTGATCTACACCGCCTCGATCGCCATGGTCGGGCTGCACATGTGGCACGCCTTCCAGAGCGCGTTCCAGACCCTGGGTGTGGCACATCCGCGCTATCGGGTTCTCATTCAGAACACAGGTCGACTGATCACCGCCCTGCTTGTCGCTGGTTTCGGCGGCATTCCGTTCTATCTGTTCTTCACGGGCTGAACCGACCCGGACGTCTCCCGCTCGACCGGGCCCCTCCACGCACGAACCATGACGATCGCAGACTCTCACGCCAGCTCACCCCGCCTCGACTCCAAGGTTCCTGGCGGACCCATGGACGATCGCTGGTCGAACCACAAGTTCGACCTCAAGCTCGTCAACCCGTCCAACCGCCGGAAGTTCGACGTCATCGTCGTCGGCACCGGGCTGGCCGGGGGCTCCGCCGCCGCGACGCTCGCGGAGATGGGATACAACGTCAAGTCGTTCTGTATCCACGACAGCCCGCGACGCGCGCACTCGATCGCCGCCCAGGGCGGGATCAACGCGGCCAAGAACTACAAGGGCGACGGGGACAGCGTCCACCGACTGTTCTACGACACGGTCAAGGGCGGCGACTACCGCAGCCGCGAGTCCAACGTGCACCGGCTCGCCGAGGTCTCGGTCGACATCATCGACCAGTGCGTCGCCCAGGGCGTCCCCTTTGCCCGCGAGTATGGCGGGCTGCTCGACAACCGCTCCTTCGGCGGCGCGCAGGTGTCGCGGACCTTCTACGCACGTGGCCAGACGGGGCAGCAGCTGCTCCTCGGCGCCTACGGCGCGATGAACCGGATGATCCACGCCGGCCGCATCGATAGCTACACCAAGCGGGAGATGGTCGACCTGGTGGTCGTCAACGGCGTCGCGCGGGGCATCATCGTCCGCAACCTGGTCACCGGCGAGTATGAGCGACACGCGGCCCACGCGGTGCTCATGTGCACCGGCGGCTACGGCAACGCGTTCTTCCTGTCCACAAACGCCAAGAACTCCAACGTCACCGCGGCGTGGCGCGCCCACAAGCGCGGGGCGTTCTTCGCCAACCCCTGCTACACGCAGATCCACCCGACCTGCATCCCGCGGTCGGGCGATTACCAGTCCAAGCTCACCCTCATGAGTGAGTCGCTCCGCAACGACGGGCGGGTCTGGGTCCCCGAGAAGGAGGGTGACCCCCGGGCTCCCCAGGACATCCCGGAGTCGGAGCGCGATTACTACCTCGAGCGCAAGTACCCGAGCTTCGGCAACCTGGTCCCCAGGGACGTCGCGTCGCGGAACGCGAAGACCGTGTGCGACGAGGGTCGCGGCGTCGGCCCCACGGGCGAGGCGGTCTACCTCGACTTCGGGGACGCGATCCGCAGGGATGGCAAGGAGACCATCGCCTCTCGCTACGGGAACCTGTTCGAGATGTACGAGCGGATCACGGGCGACAACCCGTACGAGGTCCCCATGCGCATCTTCCCGGCGGTCCACTACACGATGGGCGGCCTCTGGGTGGACTACAACTTGGAGAGCACCATCCCGGGGCTCTTCGTGCTCGGGGAGGCCAACTTCTCCGACCACGGGGCCAACCGGCTCGGGGCCAGCGCGCTCATGCAGGGCCTGGCGGACGGCTACTTCGTGATCCCCGCCACCATCGCGAGCCACCTCGCAGGTCGCAAGCTGGAGGCGGTGTCGGTGAATGACGACGCCTTCAAGGAAGCCGAGGCCAAGGCCCGCGAGCGCGCCGACCTGCTGCTGGCCTGCAACGGCAACCGCAGCGTGGACTCGCTCCACCGCGAGCTCGGCAACACGGTCTGGAACTACTGCGGCATGGAGCGCACCGCGGAGGGGCTCCAGGAGGGCATCCTCAAGGTGCGCGAGCTGCGGGCCGAGTTCTGGAGCAACGTCAAGGTGAACGGGGACCCGAACCACGTGAACCAGGACCTCGAGAAGGCCGGCCGCGTGGCGGACTTCATGGAGTTCGCGGAGGTCATGTTCAACGACGCCCTCGTGCGGGATGAGTCCTGCGGCGGCCACTTCCGCGCCGAGCACCAGACCGAGGAGGGCGAGGCCCGTCGGGACGACGAGAACTACGCCCACGTCAGCGCGTGGGAGTTCACCGAGGAGCAGAAGCTCCCCACCGAACACCGCGAGCAGCTCACCTTCGAAGAGGTCAAGCTGACCACTCGTAGCTACAAGTGATCCCGAGGAGACCAGTCAGATGATTCAAAAGAAGAACCACGGCGACCTGCGCATCGTCCTCGAGGTCTGGCGCCAGAACGGCCCGGGCGCCCCCGGCGCGTTCGAGGAGCACGAGGTCATGGCCAATGAGCACATGTCCTTCCTCGAGCTCCTCGACGTGCTCAATGAGCAGCTCGTGGAGTCAGGGAAGGAGCCCTTCGTCTTCGAGCACGATTGCCGCGAGGGTATCTGCGGCTCCTGCTCGATGACCATCGACGGCAAGCCGCACGGCCCGCGCGATCGGACCACCGCGTGCCAGCTTCACATGCGCGAGTACCGCAACGGGGACCGCGTCCGCGTGGAGCCCTGGCGCGCCAACGCGTTCCCGGTCGTCAAGGACCTCATGACCGACCGCAGCGCGTTCGATCGGATCCAGCAGGCGGGCGGCTACGTGTCGATCAACACCGGCTCCGCGCCGGATGCGCACGCGATGCCGGTGAACAAGGAGAACGCAGACATGGCGTTCGACGCGGCGGCGTGCATCGGCTGCGGCGCCTGCGTCGCGGCGTGCCCCAACGCCTCGGCCATGCTCTTCACCTCCGCCAAGCTGAGCCAGTACACGCTGCTGCCCCAAGGGCAGCCCGAGCGTGACCAGCGGGCGCTCGGCATGGTGGACCAGATGGACGCCGAAGGCTTCGGTAACTGCACCAACCACTACGAGTGCGAGGCGGCGTGCCCGAAGGGCATCTCTGTCACCAACATCGCGCGGATGAACCGCGAGTACGCTCGCGCGACGCTCCGGCGTCGCAACTGACCACGCTCCGAGCCCGTCACCGGGTTCTCGACGCGGCCCCATCAGGCTGCGCGCGCGTCACATCGCAGGGCAGCACCCCAGAGGGTGCTGCCCTGCAGCATTGGGTCGACGGCCCCGTCGCCCGGCTCACCCGCCCGGCGGACCCCATGCGAGGGCGACCGGGCACCCAAACAAGCGGCGCTCGGACACCCACCGGCAAGCCCAGAGACGTCTGGCTCCAGAGTCACCGCGCAGGAACCCGCCCTTGGAGCGCCCGGGGGAACCCCGCCACCGAGCGGCCCCTGCGGGCGAAGCGACGTGCTGTCCGGCGGCGGGGTGGTGGCCAAGAGGGCTGTGCCCCCGGACAGGACAGAGGCCTCGGGTGGGCGCCGGCCAGCGAGCCCCAGCAGCGGCTGGGGAGGGGGAAATCCAGCGCCTCTCGACGGCGGATTTCTAGAATATGTCCGGGGGCCCGGCGAACCGGCACAGCCAAGGCACGCCGCCCCTCCTCCCCCCTTTTTTTGCTCAGCCATGAAGAGTCCGTCCAAGCAGCCGTTCCTGACCCTCGCGGCCCTGCTCACCCTCGTTTCCTCTGCCCCGGCCCAGGCGCCGACCTTGCTGGCCAACCCTGCCGCCAACAATGGGCAGAGCGACAACGGCGTCGGCCTGTTCTTCGACGTGGAGAGCCTCGTCGACACGCGCATCACGCACCTGAGCACCGCCTCAGGCACCTCCCTGGGGACGACCTTTCGTATCGAGGTCCTCACGCGCGCAGGTTCGGTCCTCGGCAATCCAGGACCCGGCCAGAGCCAGAACGGTTGGACCTCCCTGGGTGTGGCCACCGGGCGACAGAACCTCATCGACACCAACCTGCCCTCCGGGTTGATCGACATCCCCGATATCGACGTGCCCTGCGGTGGCATCGTCGGCGTTGCGCTGGTCTTCGTTGACACCAGCGCGAACTACTTCGGGATCGGCCCCACTCCCGTGCAGACCTTCAGCGACGGCACGCTGACCCTGGCCACGGGGGACGCCCGCAGCCAACCCTTCACCAGCTCGGGCAGCTTCTTTAGCTCCCGCGCCCTCGTCGGCGAGCTGGTCTACGAGGAGGTCAGAGAGCCGGGCCGGCTCTTCATGAGAAAGAAGTTCGGCGGCTTCACGGACATCTCGACGACGGGGACGCCCCTGAGCCTCGGCGACGACGAGGAGAGGGACATCATCACCGCTGTGGGAAACAGCGTGTTCAACTCAGGCACCGTGAGGATCGGCAGCAATGGAGGGGTCCGATTCCTCAGCGCCACGCCCGGAGACGAACTGTTCCCCGGCAACCGCCCTCTACCAAGCCCCAGCGCCTTCAACGGGGCCGTCGCCCTCCTGCCTTTCTGGGACGACATCAATACCCAGTCCGGGTCCGTGGGGCAGATCTACTGGCAGCAGGATTGCTGCGAGCTGATCATCCAGTGGGACGACGTCGGCTTCTACAACACCCCGCCGTCAGAGCGGGCCACCTTCCAGCTCACGGTGTACGCCAATGAGGACGTCCTCGCAGAGTTCGCCTACCGCGACGTGGAGGGCGCGCGTGCCGGCGGCGGTGAGTCCGCCACCATCGGGTTCCAGGCCGGCGGGTTGAACCAGACCTTCCAGTACTCCTTCGACGCCGGATCTGCGGTGGACGACGCCACCAACATCGAGATCATCAAGTCGCCGGCGCTCATCTTCGACAACACCCTCCCCGGGGCCTACATCGACATCTCGTCCACTGGGACGCCCCTGAACCTTGCGGACGACGGGGCGATCGACATCGTCACGACGATCGGCAACGAGCTGCTGAACGCCGGCGTCGTGCGTGTCGGGAGCAACGGCGGCCTGCGCTTCGCAGGCAGCAGCCAGGACCTCGGCCCCGGCAACCAGCAGATCCCAAGCCTCATGGCCTTTGGCGCCGAGCAAGCGCTCCTGCCGTTCTGGGATGACATCAACACCAACTCGGGCCAGGGCGGCCAGATCTACTGGGAGGAGATCGGCACGAGCTTGATCGTGCAGTGGGACCGCGTCGAATTCTTCGGGGTGAACAGCACGCAGACGGCCACCTTCCAGGTCCAGGTGCATGCCGCGGGGCCGACCTACGCCCAGTTCCTCTACGAGGACGTGAGCGGAGCTCGAGCGGCCAATGGCGCCTCGGCGACCGTTGGCTACCAAGACGGGCCCCTCGGAGGCGCCCCCGTCAGCTTCGACAGCCCGATCATTCAGGATGGCTCGGTCTGGTCGCTGACGACCCGCGAACCCGCAGTCGGGACAAACTACTGTGGCCCTGCCAACGTGAACTCCACCTTCGGGAGCGCGCAGATCACCGCCAGCGGGAGCCGCTCTGCCGCCTGTGACACCCTTGTCCTGACCGCCTCGGTGCTGCCCGCCAACACCTTCGGCTTCTTCCTGGCCTCGCGGGACACGGGCTTCGCCGCGAGTCCCGGTGGGTCCCAGGGCAACCTGTGCTTGAGCGGCTCGATTGGCCGCTCTGTGGGGCTCGGCATCCTCAACTCGGGTCCCAGCGGCGCGATCTCGACGCCCGCATTCCTGAGCGCGCTCCCCACGCCCACCGGCCCCGTCTCGGCCGTCCCGGGGGACACCTGGAACTTCCAGGCGTGGTTCCGAGACAACCTCAACGGGACCACGACCTCGAACTTCACCAACGCCGTTCAGGTGAAGGTCGGGCTCTGACCCGAGCGCCCGGACCAAGGCCCCGCGAACGGTCCCCTGAGAGGACCGCATCGTGGGCCGCTGAGGAGACCGCGAACAGGTCCGCTGTCCCCCACGGGGCGGCGGGCCTGCGCGATTCGCTGCCGTGACTTCCGCTGCAGTGGCTTCCGCCGCAGTGGCTTCCCCTGCAGTGGCTTCCGCCGCGGTGGCTTCCGCCGCGGTGACTCCAGGCCAGGGGACGCCGCAGGCGGTCCCGCGAACGCAGCGAGGCGCTCGTTGAGGCGTGAATCAGGACGCCCCGACCGGAGAGGGCGCAGGCGCCTCGGCGCGCATCGGCCGCCGGTCCATCGCACAGGATGAGGGGCGGACCCAGCTCAGCGAGACGCCCCCGGCGGCGCAGGCCTGCGCGAGCTGTGCTCGGAGATCGGGTCGGGCCATCTCGATGGCGCAGTGCACCGCCGCCGCGCGGCCTGCCCGGATGGTCCCGAGGGCTCCCACCGCCGAGTCAAAGAGCCAGACCCTCGCGGAGGCCTCCTGGGCGAGGCGCTCGATCCGGCCTCGTGCGCGACGCGGATCCCCGTCGATCAGGATCACGGGGTCGCCCTCCGCGGCAGCCGAGCGAATGCTGATGCAGGCTCGGGTGCCGAGTCCAGCAGCGCTCTGTACCCGGAGCCCGGCCCCAACCTCCGACAGCGCCAGCCGGAGGCTTGCGGTGCCGAGCCCGGTGGACTGCGGCGCGCCCGCGGCCGCCAGCGCCGCCGGCTTGGGCTCGGAGCGGCGAGCGCCTAGCCCCCCATCGAGGAAGACCTTCAACGCTGCGGGCGCCATCCCGTCTCCGTCGTCAGCGACCACCACGTCGAGATCGAGGCCCAGGTCAGCGGCCCCTCGTTGGTCGACCTCGACCGTCACGCTCCCGGGCCCGCTCGCTCCCCGCGAGGCTGCCTCCAGCGCATTGGTGAGGAGGTTGCGGATCGCCCGAGCCATGGCGTTCTTTGGGGCGAGGATGTAGAGCGACCCCTTGCACCTCACACGGAGCGCAGGCGCGCCAGCCGCACCACCACGGGCGGCCGCCGTGGCCGCTCTGGCCTCGTCGAGGAGGAGGTCCTTGAGCTTGATGAGGGTGGGGCGAGGCGCCCGCTGGGAGCTCTCGGCCCCGAGCGCTGCCTGGGCGAGCTCACGGGCCGAGGACAGGGCCT
>CBFHHK010000184.1:0-9180 GCA_965655435.1 Planctomycetota bacterium
TCGCTCGTCGAGCTCGGGGTTGGGTCGGTCCAAGGCCTCGGTCAGCGCCGCCGTCGCTGCGGAGATCTCGTCGAGCCGCCCAGCCTGCTCGGGGAGCGGGACGCGCAGGAAGGGCACCGGGTTCTCGATGTTCCGGTCCGTCGCCTCCTCGGTCATGGAGTTGAAGAACCCGTACATCGCGTAGTAGTCGCGCTGGCTGATCGGGTCGAACTTGTGGTCGTGGCACTGGGCGCACTCCATCGTCAGGCCCAGGAAGACCTTGGCCGTCGTGTCGGCTCGGTCCTTGGCATAGATCGACAGGTACTCCTGGGCGATCATCCCGCCCTCGGCGCTGGTGGGGTTGCAGCGGTTGAAGCCCGAGGCGACCTTCTGGTCCAGGGTCGCGTTCGGCAGCAGGTCGCCGGCGAGCTGCTCGATGACGAACTCGTCGAAGGGCTTGTTCTCGTTGAGGGCGCGCACGACCCAGTCCCGGTAGGGCCACATGGAGCGGCGGTTGTCCAGGTGGAAGCCGTGGGTGTCGGCGTAGCGGGCGGCGTCCAGCCAGATGCGCGCCATGTGGACGCCATAGCGGTCCGAGGCGAGCAGCCGCCTGACCTCGGCGCGGTAGGCCGCGTCCAGGCCGCGGTCCGTCACGTCGGCCTCAAAGGCCGCGGCCTCGGCCGGGGTCGGGGGGAGGCCCGTGAGGTCGAGGCTCACCCGGCGCTGGAGCGTCGCGGAGTCCGCCTCGGGTTGAAGCGCGAGCCCTGCCGCGGCCATGGGCGCGTCGAGGAGGGCGTCGATGGCGTCAGCCCCCTGAGCGACGACGGGCTTGATGGGCGGCTGGAAGGACCAGTGCTCGTCCCAGGGGGCGCCCTCCTCGATCCAGCGCCGGAGCACCGCGCGCTCAGCCGCGGAGAGGGACTTGCCCGAATCCTCGGGCGGCATCAGGTCGTCCTCGAACTCCGGGGTGATCCGGTAGAGCAGCTCGCTCTCGTCCACGTTCCCCGCGACCACGGCATGCCCGCCGGTGCCGAGCTCCGCGGTGATGCCCTCGAGGGAGTCCACGCGGAGGCCCGCCTCGCGGGTCTCGGGGTCCGGGCCGTGGCATTGGAAGCACTTGTCCGAGAGGATCGGCCGGACCTCGCGCGCGAAGTCCACGGGCGCTCTGTTCTCAACCCCGTCCTCGACTTCGGCGGAGCCGGCGGGCCATGGAATGAGGGCGAGGACCGTGAAGGCGAGGGGGGCGCTCATGGGCTCCAGTCTATGTCCGGAATGAGGATGCGCCGCGGATTCCAGGGGCGAGCCTCGCCCTGGGTCGTGCTTGCCGAGGAGGCAGGGGGCTGGGGCTGCCGGCGGGTCCGGTCGCGCCGTGGGAAGTCCTCAAGGAGCCGACGGAATCCGCCGATGCCGCAGTACGCCGCGGACCCACCGCCCGCGCCCGCCAGAAACTCCCCATGCTCTATCGAACGCTCTCCGCCACCGTTCTCCTTCTGCTCTCCTCCTGCCAGGGGACGTCCGGCAGCCTCTCAGCGAACGCGCCTGCTGTGGAGGCCGTGGAGCGCCCACGGGGCGAGCTGCAGCAACGGGTCCATGAGCTCGAGTGGCGCCTCGCCCAGGCCGAGGCGAAGGCGGCGCTCCTGGAGCGCTCGAGCCTGGCCTCGCAGGTCGACTCGGCCGCGGGTCTCCAGCTGGCCGCTCGAATCGAGGGGCTGAGCCGAACGGTGGAGCAGCTTCGCCTGGCCACGCTGGCGGGGGCCACCGCTCAGCCGGCGGAGGCCAGCCATGGGGTCCAGATGCCCAGGGGGGTCGACTCGCTCATGGGAGCGCTTGCTGCGCTTGATGAGCAGTGCGCTCTGCACTGCGTGAACATCGCGAACCTCGGGGTCCCTGGCTACAAGCGGCGCAGGCCGCTGCCGGTCTCCAGCGCGGGCGCCTTGAACGAGGTCCGTCACCCGCGGTCCGCTGGTGTGCAGCTGGACGTGACCCAGGGCGCCCTCAAGCTCACGGGAAACTCCCTCGACCTCGGCGTTGAGGGGGCTGGCTTCTTCGAGATCGAGCTCCCCAACGGCGAGCAGCGCTACACCCGCAACGGTACGCTCCGGCAGGACGTCAACGGCCGCCTCGTGACCGCCGAGGGCTACCTGCTCAGCGACCAGGTTCAGATCCCCCCGGGCAGCCAGGGCATCTCGATCTCCGCCGACGGTGAGGTCTACTCCCTCGGGGAGGGCAACGTTCAGCACCAGATCGGCACGATCCGCCTGCACGTGTTCCCGAACCCATCGGACCTGATGGGCGAGAGCAACGGCTACGCCGCCACGATCCTGTCGGGGGAGCCCGCCGCGACCCAGCCCAACACCGCGGGGGCGGGCCGCCTTGTGCAGGGGTACATTGAGCGCGCCAACGTGGGCCTGCAGACCGAGCTGGTCGAGCTGCAGCAGGCGGAGAACGACGCGGTCGTGATCCGCTGCGCCCTGGCGACCCAGGGGATCCTGACCGTTCCCCGGGCGGCCGAGCTCCCGCTCGAGTCAGCCTCGCGCTAGGGCCAGCCTCGCGTTCGAGTCAGGGCCCCCCTCAGAGGAGGGTGAGGGTCAGCGCGTCGGTGAGGTTGGAGAGCGGGATGCCCAGGAGGGCGTCCCGATACCAGGCCTGGAAGTTCCAGGCCTCGCCCGCGGAGATGGACACGAGCCCGGTGGGGGTCGGCGTCGCCGCGAGGTCGAGCGGGAGGGTGAAGGACCCGGTCGTGCCTGAGTTGAGGATCTGACCCGTCCCCACGTAGCGGCCGATGGCGCCGCCGAGGCACAGGTTCCCCAGGCTCCCGCCGGGGGTGGCGGCGAAGCCCTGATCCTGGCTGGTCAGGAAGAAGCCGAAGGTGTTGGTGGGGAGCGAGCTCGCGGTGAGCGCGACGTCGTTGTCCACGCGTCGGGGGCTACCGAAGGCGGTGACCTCGCCGGGGAAGCCGGTGGAGTTGTTCGCACCAGGCGTGCAGTAGCGGGCGCCGAGGTCACCCGTGGCGCCGAACGGGACCACCTGGATGCCGTTCAACGACATGAACTCGGCCGCGACGTTGAGCTGGAGGGTGACGGCGCTGCCCGGGGCGACGGTGACCCCGTGCCGGGCATGGGTCACGCCGGCTTGGTAGCCGCCAGAGAAGTCACCGCCCACCGTCTGGATCGGATCGGACGAGCCCGGGATCCGGACGCGGGTCCGGTGGTCGGCGCCGCTGGGGACCGCGGCGTAGGTGAAGATGTCGTACTGGCCAGCCGCGAGACCCCGTATCTCGACGGTGGCCGCGCCCCCGAAGAAGGCGAGATCGTCGAGGAGCGCGTCGTCACCTGCGACGGTGGCCGGGTCGTCGTAGAGGAAGCTCTGGAGCCCCGTCCCGAGGTCGTTGATGATGACCGTGACCGGGGTCGGGGCGCCGCTCGTATCGACCAAGCCGGAGATCGTGACCGGGAACGTCCCGCCCGAGAGCGCGTCCGTGTCGACGCCGTTCCACGCGCCACCGACCTGGGCCGCAGCGCCCTCGCTCGAGTCCGGTGTGCCGTGAACGTCAGACGGCCCGAAGTCGAGGTTGAGCCCGACCTGAGCCAGGGTCGGGGGGGCGACAATCAGGCCGCAAGCGAACGGGATGAGGAGGGTAGTTGCGCGCATGAGATTGAAGCTAGCGGCGGGAGACCGATGGGGTCCGCTCCGCTTTCGACTCAAGGTAGCACGGGGCGTCTCATTCTTGCTCGGAAGTGGTGTTCAGCGCGGCGCTCCGGACGAGGTCGTGCCATGATCGAGACACCACCGATCATCCTCATGCGCTCGCTCAACACGCCCCTCTTCGTCGGTCTCCTGACCGCCTTGTCCCTCCCCGTCTCGGCCCTGGCCCCCAGCCAATCGTCCGGTGCCGCGCTCGGAGCGGGCCCGGCCCTCACCGAGTTCCTCGCCCGCAATGACGGCGGGCTGGCGGACGAGGACGGCGACCGTCCGGACTGGATCGAGATCCACAACGTCCCCGGAGCGGGCGCCGTGGACCTGAACGGCTGGGCGTTGACCGACGACGCGGGCGATCTGTCCCAGTGGGTCTTCGGGCCAGGGACCGTGTTGTCGGACGGTGGCTACCTGATCGTCTTCGCCTCCGACAAGGACCGCCGCGACCCCGCTGGCACCCTCCACACCAACTTCAAGCTCTCAGGGGGCGGGGAGTACCTCGCGTTGGTGAACCCGTTGGGCGCGGTCGTCACGGAGTACGCGCCTGACTATCCGCCGCAGCAGGATGACGTGTCCTACGGGCTGTCGTTCAACCCCGCGCCGGTCGCCGTGGAGCGACTCTTCACCACACCGACGCCTGGCGGCTCGAACGCCGTCGGCGCGCCGCCGCTCTGGGGCGTCACCCACACGCCTCAGCAGCCCACGGACCAGCAGGACCTCGTGGTGACGGTCAACGCGCCCACGACCACCTCGTCGGCGCCCACGGTGGACCTTGACTACCGCGTCATGTACGGCGGGATCCAGACGGCGCCCATGACCGATGACGGCGTGGCCCCCGACCTGGTGGCGGGCGACGGGGTGCACACGGGCGTGATCCCTGCTGGCGCGAGCGGGGCGGGGGACATGGTGCGCTACCGCGTCACCGTGGCGGACGGGGTCAGCTCCACGGCGCTGCCGTTCTTCCTCGAGCCCCTCGGCTCGCCGGAGTGGTTCGGGACCGTCGTCGCGGACCCGAGTCACGCGGCGAGCCCCATGGACGTCTGGGAGTGGTTCGTGCAGAACCCCAGCGCGGCGAACACCGGTAGCGGGACGCGCTGCTCCCTCTGGATTGAGGGCGAGTTCTACGACAACGTCAAGGTGAACCGGCGCGGGCAGAGCTCCGCGGGGTACCCGCGCAAGAGCTACAAGTTCGACTTCAACCCGGACGACCGGCCGGAGCTGGCCGTCTTCGGGGCGCCGATCGACGAGGCCAACCTCAACACCCACTGGGCCGACAAGGCCCATCTCCGGCAGTACCTGGGCTACGGCATGTACGAGCAGGTGGGCGCGCTGGTCTCCAAGTCGTTCCCGGTGCGCCTGCAGCAGAACGGCGAGTTCTATTCGGTCCAGACCTTCGTCGAGGAGCTGGACCGGTTCTTCCTGGAGCGCGTGGGAGAGGACCCGGACGGGGCCCTCTACAAGATGTACAACCCGTTCACCAGCGGGACCTCCAGCGTCGAGAAGGTGACCCGGACCAACGAGAACAACGCCGACCTCTCGGCCTTCGTTTCGACGGTGCTGCAGGGCGGAGCGGGGCTCGAGGACTACCTCTTCGACGTGCTCGATGTGCCGCGTGTCATCAGCTACCTCGTCGGGTGCTGGCTGATCCACGAGAACGACCACCTCCACAAGAACCACTTCCTGTACCGCGACTCGGACGGCGACGGCGAGTGGCAGTTCATTCCCTGGGACAAGGACCTGACCTGGGGTCGCAACTACAACCCGTCGGGTGGGGTCTTGAACGACCGGATCACCCACAACCACCCCCAGTACAGCCACGTGCTGTTCGGGGACAGCCAGCACCGCACCTCGGACAACTTCTGGAACCGGCTGATCAACCGGATCTACCAGAACCCGCGCCTGAGGGGGATGTACCTGCGCCGGCTGCGGACGGTCTGCGACGAGCTCCTGCAGCAGCCGGGGACCCCGGCGGCGGAGCTCTACCTCGAGGACCTCGTGAATGAGGCCTACGCGCTGATGGCGGCGGACGTCGCCCTGGATGAGGCCCGCTGGGGGGTGCCCACCTGGGGGACGCCTCGGAACTTCCAGCAGGCGAAGGATCGGCTGCTCACGGACTACGTGGCCAACCGGCGCCTTCACCTCTACGGGTCGCAGCTGGAGGCCAACGGCGGGCTGGTCCCCGAGGGGGACTCGGGTCGCACGCGCCTCCGGGTCACCGCCTTCGACGCCGCCCCGGCCTCGGGAAATAACGACGAGGAGTTCCTCGAGATCACCAACGACGCGCCCTGGTCCACCGACCTCTCGGGGTACCGCGTGGAGGGCGGGGTCGACATGACCCTGCCCCCTGGGACCGTGGTGGAGGCGGGAGGCCGAGTCTTCATCGCCGCGAGCCCTCGTGACTTCCGGGCGCGGGCCGCGTCTCCGACGGGCGGCGAGGGCCACTTCGTCATCGGCCCCTTCGACGGCAACCTCGCGCCGGGTGAGACCATCCTGCTTCGCGACCGCGAGGGGCGGGTCAGGGCGCGCCGGATCCTCTAGCGGAGTCCCGCGAGCGGGGCCATCAGCAGGGCTACCGGTCGCGGGCACGGGCCTGGCGTCGAGGGCAGGAAGAGAGGCGCCGAGTCACGGGTCATGGCGTGGGGCCCGCGCCGTCGTGGGCCGGGGAGGGGCCGTTCAAGCTGGAAGCGCGGTGAGGACGGGGCGTATCGTGAAGGCCCGGCCACGCCTGCTCCCGCTGAGCCCGGCCCACCTCCAGCTCTCCAATCCATCGGCGTGTCCGAAGCCTCCCAGACGTCACCCGAACCCAGGTCCTCGATCCTGGGTTGTCTCCTTCAAGCGCTCGGTGCCGTCGCGATCGTCGCGGCGATCGTCGGATGCGCGCTGTACGTCTACTTCGGCATCGACTCGAACTACACGGATCGAGCGGACGTCTCTCCGGAGCGTGGTCGGGCGCTGATCCCGCCGGCGGCGACGGACATCACGCTGGACCGGCACTTCCCGATCGATCACGAGGCGTGGTTCACGATCGAGGAGAAGGACCTCAATGCGTTCTTCGATGAGCACTATGGGCGAGGCCGTGGGCTGTCCTGGGACCTGGACTCGTACTCGGAGAGGCGTCCGGTCAGCCGCGAGAGGTTCGAGGGGGACTACGGGTTCCTCGACTGGGTCTGGCATGACGAGATCGTGTCTTACTCGTACTCTGCGGCGAACGGCGGCGCCCAGCGCTATCTCCACGACCCGGCGACCGGGCGGACCTACCACTCCGCACGTTACTGGTGACCCGTCGAGGCGGGGCGAGTTCGTCGATGGCGAGCTGCTGTCCCGAGGGTCCAGATCACCACGGCCAGCGGCCTGGCTAGCTCGGCATCTGGCTGTCGATGACCCGCTGGATGGCGAAGCGGTAGCGCTCGTCTTCCGTGGCGATGCTCCATGAGACCAGAACGCGCATCTCGTCCACGATCGATCCAGCGAGCTGAGGCCGGTGCTCGAACTTGCCGTCGAACAGGATCGCCTCACCGATCCTGTAGCGGTACTCGAACGTACGGAGTCCCTCTCGACAGTCGAGGTGGCCGAAGGGCGCATCGAAGGCGATCAGGGGCGTGAGCATGGTCCCGGTGACGCCGGCTGGAATCTCGCTCTGCCCGTAGTCGACATGGAAGTCCTGGGCGGGCGTGTCACCGTCGACGATGACGAAGCAGGCCGCGAGGAGTCTCGAGTCCCCACCCACGATGGACAGGCTCTCTCCGAGGTCGCTCTCGGAGAGGCAGCGCCCGAACTCGGCGAGGGCTGCGGGGCTCGTCGCGTAGTGCCAGGTCATGTTGGCGTGCAGGCCTGGCGAAGCTTCGAAAGAGAACCGTTCCCCCAGGCACCCGGCGAGCATCTGCCGATAGAGCCGCCGCAAGGGGCTGAGGTGCCGCGCCTGGAACTGAAGCTCCGTGAAGTGGTGGTCGTGGAATTGCTGAGCGCGGGTCATCGGCGGGCGGGGGTATGACGCTGCTCCCGCGACCGAGGTGACAGGTCAACCCGTCCACGGCGGCCAGTCTCGCGGGGTGGGAACGCCATCCGTTCCGAATTCGCCAGGAACGGAAGGAGGGTGCCTTGAGCGGCCCGCACAGGGCCCGCGGAGCCTGGAGGGTCTCACTTGCGGCACCTCGGTCCACGGCCGAGCCTGTGGCGCAGGGTTGCCCAGGGCGAGCCGAGGAGGGCCACTCGTGGTCATGCTGGCGGCCTGGTCCATGGGGCGATGTGCGTTTGATACGTTGGCTCGACGCCTGTTCCCTCCCCTTCCCTTCGACCACCTATGAAGCACCTGCTCCTTCTCGTCTCTACCGCCGCGCTCTGCGGCGCAACGACCAACGCCCAGACGTGCCTCGAGACGACCTTTGTCAGCAACAACGGCGGCGCCACCGGCTGGGCCAACTACATGGATGTCACGGTGCTCAATCCGACCACGGTCGTGAGCCTCGAGGCCAACTTCAACGTGGCCGCCGGGTCGCCGGTGAACCTTGAAGTGTGGACCCGTACAGGGACCTATGACGGCTTCGAGCAGGACCCGACGGGGTGGACGCTTGTCGCTCAGGGGGACGGCACCGCGCTCGCCGCGGGCCAGGAGCTTCCGACGCCCGTTCCGCTGGTCGCGCCCTTTGACTTCCTGCCTGGGGGCGCCACGGGCGTCGCCATCGTCTACACCGTGGGCGGCAACCCGTACACGAACGGGACCAATGCCAACCAGCTCTACACGGACGGCAACATGACCATCGAGCTGGGGTCGAGCTGCTCGGCGCCCTTTGCGGGGGGGGGGAGCGTCTTCACGCCCCGGGTCTGGAACGGCTCGTTCTGTACGGGTTCGGCACCGAGCGTCGGGACCAATTACTGCACCGCGGCGCTCAACTCCACCGGGGTGTCGGCGGGCATGAGCGCCTCTGGCTCCAACTTCGTGGCGAGCAACGACCTCGTCATCGAGGCAAACGACCTGCCCCTCAACTCGTTCGGCTTCTTCCTCACCTCGATGACCTCCGGCTTCGTCGCCAACCCCGGGGGCAGCGAGGGCAACCTCTGCCTCGGCGGGTCGATCGGACGCTACGTCGGTCCCGGTCAGATCCAGTCCTCCGGCGCGACGGGGAGCATCGCCCTCGCGATTGATAACACCATGGTCCCCCAGCCCATGGGGGCCGTCGCCCTTGCCGCCGGCGAGACCTGGTTCTTCCAGCTCTGGAACCGTGACGCGGTCAACGGTGTGGCCACCTCCAACTTCACCGACGGTTACGAGATCACCTTCCAGTGAGCCGGGTCGGCCCCGGGCGACCGCGCGACCTCCGCGCGTCGGCGATCCGAAGGGGTCGCTGACCTGAAAGGAGCGGAGCGGAGGGGGTGCGAGCCCCGCGCCTCGCTCGTCGGGGATCCGTGCCTCCAAAGGGGGGGGAGCGATCGGAGCGCGACGGCGGTCCCGCCTCGGCGGAGCCATGGCCGTCCGCGGCCGACGGGCCGACGGGTCGACGAGGCGGC
>CBFHHK010000185.1:0-9157 GCA_965655435.1 Planctomycetota bacterium
CATGCTCGGCCGGCCGAACTGGCCCGAGCCGGTGTTCATGAAGAGCTTGGCGGGGCCGTGGTTGATCTCCTTGGCCTGCATGCCGCGCAGGAAGCACAGCTTGTCCACGATGCCCGCGATGTTCGGGAGCAGCTCGCTGACCGGCGCGCCGCACTCGCCGTGGCGGGTGAAGGTCCGCTTGGTCCCGAGGAGCTTCGCCCGCTCGCCGTCGATGAACGCGAAGCGCTTGCCCGCCGAGAGGCTCGGGGGGAGCGGCTGGCCGTCGAGGCGCTGGAGGGTCTCCTTGGGCTCGAAGAGCTCGAGCTGGCTCGGGGCGCCGGCCATGAAGAGCCAGATCACGCGCTTGGCCTTCGCGACCGGGAGCTGCGCGTGCCGCACGTCGGCCAGGCCGTCGCGGGCGAGCAGGTCGCCCAGGGCCAAGGCGCCGATGCCGCTGGCGCCGGCGCGCAGGATGGAGCGGCGGGAGAGGTGGTGGAGGGGGTCGCTCATGGCCGGTGGGTGAACTCCCCCAGGTTGAAGAGCACGCGGGCGAGGGCGAACCAGGCGGCGTCCTCGCCGCGGGCCTCACGGACCGACCGGACGTGGCTCGCGAGGCGCTCACGCTCTGCGTCCGCGGGCGGCCGCCCGAGGGCCAGCTGGAACGCGGCGTCGATGCGCGCGTCGTCCGAGGCGGCCTCGAGGGCGCCGATCCGCGCCCCGAAGGCGGCGGCGAGCTCCACCACCAGCGGGTCGTTGGCGAGGGCGAGGGCCTGCAGCGGGGAGCGCGAGGGCACCCGGCGGGTGCACGTCACGTTCGCCGCGGGCGTGTCGAAGGTCGTGTAGAAGGGGAACGCCGCGGAGCGCCAGATGCGCGTGTAGAGCGAGCGGCGGTGGCGGGCGGAGCCCTCGCTGGGCTTCCAGTTCTTGCGGTTCTGCGTGAAGGCGTAGACCCCCTCGGGCTGGGGGGGCTGGACCGGCGGGCCGCCGACCTTGGGATCGAGCACGCCGGCGACGGAGAGCATGGCGTCCCGGAGCTGTTCGCCCGAGAGGCGGCGCCGGACCTGGCGGGCGAGGAGCGCGTTGTTGGGGTCACGCTCCAGCAGGGCCGGGTCGGTCAGCGCGGCCTGGCGGTAGGCGCGGGAGAGCAGGACCTGGCGCAGCACGTGGCGCCGCGAGAAGCCGCTGTCACGGAGCTCTGCCGCGAGCCAGTCGAGGAGCTCGGGGTGGGTGGGCCGCGCGCCGCGCAGGCCGAAGTCGTTCTCGGTGACCACCAGCCCAGCGCCCATGAGCTGCTGCCACCACCGATTCACCGTGACGCGCTGGACCAGGGCGTTGCCCGGGTCCATGAGCCAGCGGGCGAGGTCGAGCCGGTCCTCGATCGGGCCCGGCTCCTCTCGGAAGCGGTCGAGGGCGGCGGGGACGCCGGGGGGGACGGCCTCGCGCGGATCGAGGAACGAGCCCCGCTGGAACCGCCGCGTCTCCCTGGGCACCTCGCGCTCCTCCATCACCATGGTCATGGGGAGCCGCGGGCGGGCCCCGCGGTGGGCTCGCTTGGTCGTCCAGGCGTCGGCCCACTCGGCCGGCACGAGGTCGCGACCTGGCCCGGGGTCCTCACCGGTCAGCAGCACGCGGAAGCGGCCAAGGGTGTGCCGCGCGCCGTGCTCCTGCTGCAGCTCGACGCGCAGCCGGTCCCCGGCGCCGAGTGGAATCGGGGCCCTGAGGACGAACTCGGCGGCGTGGGGGGCGTCGAAGGCCGGCTTGATGGCCCAGCCGGGCAGCCCGCTCCCGGGCAAGGCTCCGGCCACGGCGTAGTGATGGCCGCCCTCACCGGCGGTGTCCTGCTCGAAGTCGGCGCGGGCGGCGGCGAGCTCGAGGGGCTCCCAGGTTGCCGAGCCCGCGGGCAGGCGCTCCAAGCGCAGCTCCTGCAGGACGAAGTTGCGGTTCCCCGAGCGGCCCGGCCCGCCGTCAGGCAGGACCTCGAGGCGCAGGCCTGCCAGGGTCTGGAGTCCGGGTTTCCCTTCGAGCACGTAGGTGCTGTAGATCGGACTCTGGCCGACGACCCGGAAGGAGCCGTCGGTCTCCGGGCGCAGCTCGGGCCCGTTCGAGCCGGTGGCGCGGGTCGGCTGCCAGACCGTCCAGCCGCGGCCCGAGCGGTCCCAGGCGGCCTGGTAGGCGCGGTCGAGGCGGGCTCGCTCGAGCTCCCACTCGGCAGCGGCGACCTCCTCTTGCTCGCTGCGCGGCACGAGCATGGTCGGGCCGGAGGAGACGCCGCTGTCGGCGGTGTTGTTGAAGAGCGCGTAGAGCCCGAAGAACTCCGTCTGGGTGATCGGGTCGAACTTGTGGGTGTGGCACTGGGCGCAGCCCACGGTGGCGCCGAGCCAGGCCGAGCCGGTGGTGGCCACCCGGTCGATCACCGCGTGCACGCGGTTCTCCTCGTCCTTGGCCCCGCCCTCTTGATTGACCTGCGTGTTGCGGTGGAATCCCGTGGCGATCCGCTGTTCGCGGGTGGCGCCGGGGACGAGGTCGCCGCCCAGCTGGTCCCTGGTGAACTGGTCAAAGGGGAGGTCGGTGGCGATGGCCTCGACGACCCAGTCTCTCCAGGGCCAAACGGTGCGGCCGCCGTCGATGGTGAAGCCGTGGCTGTCGGCGTAGCGCGCCACGTCGAGCCAGTGCCGCGCCCAGTGCTCGCCAAAGGCCGTCGAGCCCAGGAGCTCGTCGACCCTGGCCGCGTAGGCCGCGTCGCTCGGATCCGCGAGGAACTCTGCCCGGGCATCGGGTGTGGGGGGCAGGCCGGTCAGGTCCAGGTGCAGCCGCCGGATGAGGTCCCCTGGCGCCGCTGCCGGGGCGGGCTCGAGCCCCTCTGCGGCGAGCCGGGCTTCGATGAAGCCGTCAATCGCCCCGTCGCTCTTGGTCCCGGCTGCCGAGAGGGGCGCGTAGGCCCAGTGGGGCTCCCACTGCGCGCCCGCTTCGACCCAGCGCGTGAGCACGTCCACCTCGGCGGCGCTCAGCCCCTCGGAGTGCTCGGGGGGGGGCATCCGCTCGAAGTCCTCGTCGGAGGTCACCCGATAGAGCAGCTCATGATCAGGGCCCCCGCGGGCGGTCTGGATCAGCCCCTCTTCGGTGTCCAGGCGGAGGCGCGCGGCGCGGGTCTCGGGGTCCGGTCCGTGGCACTCGAAGCAGTGCTCGGCCAGGATCGGTCGGACCTCCTCGCTCCATCCGGGGGCGTCCGCGCCCGACGCCTGGGGAGCGGGCAGCGGGGGGAGGCCGATTCCGAGGAGGAGGAGGTTAGAGAGCACGAAATGACGATAGCAGAGCTCCCAGGAGCCTGTGGGGGCCACTCCCGGGCGATCTCGGAGGTTGGATGAAAGTCGCCGGGCCCCTTTCGCAAAGACTGGTGGACCCCCCCCCTTCAACAACAGCACCTTTCCCCATGCGCTTCATTCTTCTGCTCGCCGTCCTCCTCGCCGGCATCTTTGCCTACAAGTACTCAGGCTCATTTGTCTCGGTCCAAGTCACGGGCGCCTCGATCGCGGGCGACCACCACGGCGCGAGCTACAAGCTGACAGGCCACTCGATGAAGTCCATTGAGGACGGATCCTCGGTGTTGATATGGACGACCGCCACGTTCCCTGGCGGACCCCAGGGGCTCGCCTACGCCGTCATCGTCAGGGGCTTCGACCTGGAGGACGGAGCCGGGTGGAGCGCGAGTCAAGACGGTCGGACCTACTCGGATCAGCAGGGCATCAAGGCCGAGTTCAAGGCGACCCATGGCAGCTCCGAGCTCTCCCTCTCCTACGCCGTCGACATGGTCCCTCCCGGGCCTGACGGTCCGCGGGGTGCCGTGGAGAGCACGGAGCGGCTCCTCGGGTCCTTCTCTCCCGGTGCGAGCCTGGCCCCTCTGGACCTCGAGAGCGGACGACTGTTCGTGGTGGAGATGTCCAAGGACGGAGCCAGCATGGAACAGTTCAAGGTGGACCTCCCGGTCATCGAGGGCGACGACATCGATGAGAACCAGCTGTTGAGCGTGATCTCGGGCGAGTGAGCGGACGGGACGAACAGAGCGCGCCCGCCCCGGTCAGACCGGGGCGGGCGCGCTGTTGTTGCGGGTTCAGGTCAGCGGAAGAGCATCGTCACCCCGTTGGTGAAGTTCGAGGTCGGGACGCCGCCGCTGCTGTCGCGGTGCCAGGCCTGGAACTGCCAGATCTCTCCGGCCGTCACGGCGATGGGGCCGGTCGGCTGGGGCAGGTCCGTCGGGTCGATCTCGAGGCCGAAGGTGCCGGTGGCCCCTGAGCTCTTGATCTGGCCCGCCGCCACGTAGCGGCCGATGGAGCCGCCGACCAGGAGGACCCCCTCGCTGCCGCCCGGGTTCGGGACGTTGTTGAAGCTCGGTCCGCAGATGAAGAACCCGAAGGAGTTGGCCGGGAGGGCCGAGGCGCGCAGGGTCTTCAGGGCGGTGGTCGAACGGTCGCCGTACATCGTCAGGAAGCTGCGGTCGCCGGTGCTGTTGGGGTTGCCGTAGCCGTACTGGAAGGCCTGGGCCAGGGGCGCGTCAGCGATGAACCGGGCGCCGTGGGCGTTGTGGTCCGTACCGTCGAACTCGGACCATCCGAGGCTGGCGATGCGGCTGGCCCCGTAGCCGCCTGAGAAGCGGGAGGCGATCGGCGCGTCGCTGAAGAGCGAGGGGAGCTCTGTCACCAGGGTCCGGCGCTCCGAGATGGCGATGAAGCGTCCCTCGGTCAGGTCGAAGGTCGTGATGAAGGTCGTCGGGTCAAGAGCGTCGGACTCCTGGTAGGTCACGATGAAGTCCGCGGCCGTGGTCCCGATGCGGGCGGCACCCTGGGGCAGGTCCATGTCCGCGTTCTCGCTGAGCTGGAGCTCGCGGGGCGTCCCGACCCGGTTGCCGTTCCGGCAGAACATCACGAGGGTGTCCTCCACTAGCGACGGGGTGCGCTCGAAGACGACGGCGTAGGTGGGGTCCAGAGCGTCCAGGTCGAGGGCGTCAGAGACGTCGATCTCGCCGACCTGGTCGCCGGCGGGCGCCGTCCAGAGGTCCTCGGGCGAGCCGATGATGCCGCCGGTGGCGTCCAGCTGGACACCGCGCACGGACTCGATGCCCGTGGCGTTCTCCATGGACCGGTAAGCCACGTTCCAGACGTTGACCGTGTTGGGGTTACCCGTGGACGGAGAGATGACCACGTTGGTGCGCTCGTACGCGCCGTTGTCGAAGAAGCTCACCGGGCCGAGCGTGCCGTCGGCGGCGACGGTGCGCAGCCGCGGCAGGGTCGAGGTGGAGAACTGGCGCTCCCAGACCACGGCGAACACCGAGCCCGCAGCCGTCGTGCTGTTGCCGCCGACGTCGGGCCGGAAGTTGTCCCAGGACGCGGTGGCCTCTCCAATCACGATCGACGGACCGAGCACGTTGGTGGGGACGTCGAGGATGCGCCCCATGATCTCCGAGTAGCCGGTGATCAGGTGCTCGCGCTCGGCGACCACGAGGAACTTGTCGGAGCTGTTGAGGTTGGCGATCTCCGGGTTGGTCCAGTCCTCGTCGCTGTTGTCGATGTAGCGGCTGCTCACGTTCAGCCCGGCCGAGTCGATGGTCGTGCTGTAGATGTCCATGTCGGTCCCCGAGAAGGTGTCCTCGTAGACGTAGGTGAAGCTGTCCGTGGATCGGTCGTAGGCGAGCGCGATGTTTGCCTGGTCTCCCGAGACGTCGTCGACCACGAAGGTGGAGATGATCGGGTCCACGACGATGGGGCCCTGCGCGGTGCGGAGGAAGTCCCCGGAGACCGTCAGCGAGAGCTTGTCGCCGTCAAGAGAGGCGGGAACCGAGGCCGTCCGACCCGTGCCGTCGAGCACGATGGCGGCACTGTAGGTCATGCCGCCGCGGGCACCGGAGAAGTGGAAGCCGCCGCCGTCGGCGGCCTTCTGGAGGTCACTCTTGACGTTCAGCTCGAGGACGAGGTCGCCCTGTGCGCCGGCGGCGTCGAGGACGAAGGACTGCTCGACCGACTGGTTGTCGATGTCATAGACGACGTCGACCGGGCCGCGATCCAGCACGATGCGGTCGCCGTCTCGTGAGACGGCGGCGTCCGCGTCGAGGTCGAGCCTGCGGCCGTCGAGGACCGCCGACTCGAGGCGGAACTCCACCGGCCAGTTCCGGGCGGCGTCGGCGCCGAGGAACGGGATGAAGGTGAAGCCGTCACGGGAGGCGCGGGCCTTGTAGTCGCGGCCGCGGATCCAGGTGCCGTCGGCGTGCTGGGTGTAGTGGACACGGGAGCGGTCCGGGGCGAGGCTCGGGGCCGCGGCTTCGGCCGCGGCGAGCTCCTCGTCCGAGAGCCCGGTGAAGACCTCGGGGGCCGCCGCGTCGAGGAAGCGCTGTCCCTCCCTGGCGGGGCTCGCGAAGTCGAGCCCGTGGCCGAGGTCCGCGCGGCGAGCCACGCGACTGGGCCCGGCCTCGGTGGCGTCTGAGGCGAGGGGCTGGGCGAGCCGCGGAGACGCGGGGAGTTGCTCTGCGGTCCGCTGAGCGAGGGAGGGGGCGACCATGCTGGTCGCGGCGAAGGTGAAGAGGGCGGTGGTGAAGAGCGTGGTGTTCATCGGACTGATGGAGGCTTGGGTCTCGGTGGAGGGGGTGGGTGGGGCTCGATGGCCCGGACACTCCCAAGTGCACCCCGGCCCCAATGCCGGACACGGATCCGTTGAATCGGCGCTCTGTGGCGCTTAAGTCGCTTTGAAGTCGATGCTTATGGCTCTGTGGCGGTCGGCTCTGTGGCGCTCCGGACAGCGGCGAGGGGGGGGCTGGGCGAGCCGCCTGACCCGCCAGCCGCCGTCAGCGCCGTTCGGAGTGCCCCTGCGGGTGCGCGCCCACGACTCGGTGCCGCGGACGGGCTCGTCCCGTGCCAGGTGGCGGTCGAGTCCACGGCCCCGTCCCCTGGGTCGTGGTTCGTCCCCCGCGCTCGCCACCATCGGCGGGTCGGAGGAGGGCGGCGCTGGGAGCGGCGAAGGCGATGGGGGGGCGAGCCGATCGCCCTCGACTAGCAGGAGCCGCAGGAGCCGCCGCCGCAGCCCTGGGCCAGTTCGGCCTCGATAGCGCGCGATGTCGGCGTGACCGACAGGCCGCCCAGGGCGGTGCAGCGGAGCTCGCGGGCCATGCGCCCGGACACCTCTCGGTGGGCGTCGAGGACCTCGTCGAGGGGGATGAGGTGAAGGAAGCCGGAGAGGGCGATGTTCGCGCTGGCGATGGCGTTGGCGGCGCCAGTGATGTTGCGGCCGAGGCACGGGGCCTCCACTCGGTTCGCCACCGGGTCACAGATGAGTCCGAGGACGTTCTGCAGCGCGTGGCTCGCGGCGCCCAGGGCCGTGGCGGCGTTCCCGCCGGAGAGCTCTACCAGGGCCGCGGCAGCCATGGCGGCGCCGGCGCCAGTCTCCGCCTGGCAGCCGCCGACCTCGGCCGCGAAGCTCGACCGGGTGGTGACGAAGACACCGATGAGCCCGGCGGCGAGCATGGCGCGCAGGGTCCGGTCCTCGTCGGCGTCCATGGCCTCCGCGGCCGCCACGCAGGTGGCGGGGAACGTGGCGCAGGAGCCCGCGGTGGGGGCGGCGACGATCACGCCCATGGAGCTCTTCACCTCCATGAGGGCCGTGACGTAGAGAATGGCCTGGTTGAGCACGCCGGCCTCGTGCAGGTCGCCCGACCTGAGCTTCTCTGCGAACCGGTGGCTCTGGCGCGGAAGCACACGGTCGGCGTACTCGGTGCCCGCGAGGCCCTCTCGGATCCCGCCGCGGACGATGTCGAGGATGCCGCGCATCTGCTCCATGACCTCCGCCTCGCCGAGGCCGCCGCGGGCGCACTCGTACTCGAGGGCGAAGGCCGACAGGGGGCGGGACTCGGGATCGCCAGTCTCCGCCATCTCACCCGCGTGGAGGAAGGGCACGCTCATGCCGGCCCGCGAGCGCACGGGGAGCACGGCGGCCATGCGGCGGACGCGTCGCAGCCCCGCGAGCCCCTCGAGGTCCTCGTCGGAGAGGGTGGCCCCCGCCTGCACGGCGACCATGGTGTCCCCCGCCGGTGCCGCCACGTCCACGTCGGACCGCTCGGCGAGCGCCCCCGCGCACTGCGCCGTATCGCCCTCGAGCTCGATGAGCGTCACGTCGTAGTCGCCCCGCAGGCTCACGGGGGCGCCGTCGATCTCGATCACCTCGATCATGCCGCCACCGGTGGAGATCGCGACCATGCGGTGCTCCTCGCCGCCGCGCCAGAGCGTCAGGCGGTAGGTGTTGGGGTGGGGGTCCTCGAGGCGCGAGGTCCTGATCTCCAGCTCGATCCCTGCCGCCGCGAGGTGCTCCGCGGACTCGCCCAGCCGCGGGTCGTCGGCGTCCCAGCCGAGCAGCCCGCCGAAGAGTCCGATGTCAGACCCCTGGCTGTCGTGGGTCGTGGCCAGGGAGCCCTCGGTGTCGAACTCCACCAGGACGCGGCCGGGCTGGCCGCCGATGAGGTCCCTCGCCATGCGCGCGATGCGCACCGACGCCGCGGAGTGGGAGCTCGAGGGCCCGCGCATCACGGGGCCGACCACGTCGTTGAAGATGCTGGGGGGGAGAGACGTGGTCATGGGTTCCATGGTAGCGCGCCCTGTCGTTTGGTCTCTCGGGCCCGGCTCCCGCGAGGCAAGGGCTCGCAGGTCCGATCCTCCGGGCGTTTCCCTTCGCTCGCCGCATCCCCTCCGTCAGGACCGCGGGGAGTCGGTATGGTCGCGCTGTGAACTTCCTCATCCTCTCCGAGCGCGACCTGCACCAGGCGCTCCCCATGCGCGACGCCGTGGCGGCCATGAAGGACGCCTTCGGGGCCCTCTTCGCCGGCGAAGCGGTCGCTCCCCAGCGGACCCACCTGTCGGTGCCCGACCAGGACGCTGTCTCGCTGCTCATGGGCGCGTACATCCCGTCCATGGGGCTCGCCACCAAGGTCGTCTCGCTCTTCCCGCACAACGCGCGCGCGGGCCGGCCGGTGGTGACGGGGCTCGTGGAGGTGCTCGACCCCGAGACCGGGGAGCCTGACGCGCTCATCGACGGGACGGCGTTGACCGCTTGGCGCACCGGCGCCGCCAGCGGCGCGGCCACGGACCTGCTCGCCCGCGAGGACGCCGCGATCGGCGCCCTGATCGGCTGCGGCGCCCAGGGCCGG
>CBFHHK010000186.1:0-9062 GCA_965655435.1 Planctomycetota bacterium
CCGGACGAGACCCCGAACCGACTCCAGCGCGCCGAGGCCGTGCTCCAGCGCCGTACGTCGCGGCTCGTGCTCATCCTCGAGCGTCCGTGGAACGACGAGAATGTGCAGGCGGTGCTGCGGACCGCCGAGTCCTTCGGGATCCAGCACGTCTGGACGATCAAGCACCCTCACATGCGCGGCCGCGCGCAGCGCAAGGTCACCAAGGGGAGTCACCAGTGGCTCACTCGCCGCTTCTTCGGCGAGATCAGCGAGTGTGTCGCGGCGGCCCGCGAGGAGGGGCTCGAACTCTGGGCCACCGACCTCGATGAGGGCGCCCTCGAGCTCACGGAGCCCGGGGTGTTGCGCCCGTTTCCCGAGCGCGTCGGCCTGATCATGGGGCGAGAGATGGCTGGGATCAGCGATGAGCTGCGCGCGGCGACGGCGCGGCAGATCTACCTGCCCATGCACGGCTTCACCGAGTCCTTCAACCTGTCGGTCGCAGCGGCACTCGTCCTCCAGCGCTGCTTCGATGCCGAGCCGGGGCTCGTCGGCGCCATGGGGGAGGCGGAGCGGAGCGAGCTCCGGCGCAAGTGGTTCGCGCGGCTGGCGGGCAAGAACGACGCCAAGCGGGAGGCGTTCGTCAAGATGGCCGAGGCCGGGGTCACGCCGCTCGAGACGACGCGGCCCTCGAGTGAGAGCCGCACGCCGCGCATCAAGAAGTCGATGGACGGCTACTTCGACTGATCGTCGCCGACCTCCGCGAGGACGCGGCGGGCGTTGTCGCGGTCCTGGCGGGCGCGTGGGCCGAGGTCCACCCCGCGGCGCTCCGCCATGAAGCTCGCTGCGGCTCGCATGGCGCGGTCGTGGGACGCGCCGCTTGCCACGCGGCTCGCGAGGTCCGCCCGGAGCGCGGTGAAGTACTCCAGCTCCTCGTCGATGGCGGCCAGCGCGGCCTCGCGGCCAACGATCAGGTCGTTGTGGGCGGGGACCACGTGCTCCACCGCCTCGGACTCGACGAGGGACCGCAGGCGCCGGTTCGCGGCCTCGAAAGGGGCCGCTTCCCAGCGGCAGTAGGGGAGGCCTGGCGAGACGAGATAGTCCGCGGTCAGCAGGGCGCGGAGCCCTGGGATGTGAACGACGCTCGTGCAGTTGGAGTGGCCCGGCAGGAACTCGAGCTCGAGCTCCAGCGCGCCCACGGCCACCGAGAGGCGTTCGTCATAGGCGAGGTCCACGGTGGGAAAGCAGAAGCCGGCGTCCTCGATCCCCAGCCGCTCGTCCACCTTGGCCTTGCCGGCGAGGATGCGGGCCTGAGGCCCCTCCTCCTTCTGAGCGACGACGCGCGGCGCGATGACCTGGGCGCCGGGGAAGGCGTGCCAGCCGCGGATGTGGTCGTGGTGGCTGTGGGTGAGCACGACCTTGGTCACCCGGCGCCCCCCGGCCTCCAGCGCCTCGCGGAAGGAGCGAATCTCCTCCGGCGTGATGCCCGGGTCCACGGCGCACGCCTCGTCGCCCGAGACGACGCCGATGGCGTTGTATCCCCAGAGCCCGCAGCGCTGGACCACCAGGCCGTCGGCTCCCGGAGCGGTGTCGACGAGGAGGGTCATACGTCGAAGATGTCCTCGTCGCCGTCCGCCTCGTCGTCGTCGTCGGGGAGCTCCCAGGCGTCCCGGACGGCGTCGATCACGTGCCGCTTGATCTCGAGCGGGTCGAGGCGGCTCCAGCCCAGCGCCTTGCCGGCGTGCTCGGCGTAGAGGTGAAGGTGCTCGTCCCCGAACCACAGCTCCGGCGTGGCGCCCGAGATCGGTTGGTGGTGCCAGCGGTGTCCGTCCCCTCGTTCGCCCTCGAGGTCATTGAGCAGCGATGTCAGGGCGGCGAGGTCCGGGCGGCCGGAGGCAGGGCGCGAGACGATGTCGAAGAAGGAGCGAGTGCCCACAACGAACCGGGCAGAGGTCCCCCCTGGCCCGCTCCCCAGGAGCAGCGCCCGGTCGTGCCGTCCTGAGCCGAGGAAGGCGTGGCGACCGGGGTCGAAGGGGGAGGGGCTGGCGCCTGGCAGGGTCGCGCTCCAGACGCCGAGGTCCATGTACACCAGGTCATCGAAGAGCGCGCTCTCCAGGGCCGCCCGGTCGCCCTTGAGCCGGTCGAGCGGCCCTCGCCAACGCGCGGCCTCTGCCTCCGCGTCGCCGAGCATTCGGGTCAGCAGGTCGAGGGCTGCCATCACGAGGTCCGCTCGCTGACCGGTCCAGCGTCGCCCGAGGTCCTGCAGGGCCATGTCCACCGCGAAGGCCCGCTCGGAGCGTACCTCGAAGAGGTCCCCCGACGCCGCGACCTCGTTCAGGAGCTCGCGATGGGGGAGGCACACCTCCGGCTGGCTCAGCGCCAGGAGGGCGCAGATCCCGTCGGTGTCGTAGTGGTTCAGGACCAGCGCCTCACACCCGGCGGTGAGCTCGGTGCGCCTGGCCTCATCGAGCTCGAGGAACGCAAAGGCGACCTCGGTGGACAGGTCCCGCCGGAGTTCTTGGGGCGTGCGATTCCCGGGCCAGTGCGCCAGGTGCAGGCCGCCGTCGGGCGCGGCCCCGAAGGAGCCGTCGACCATGACGACGGGACGGTCTTCCAGCTCGGTAGGGCCGGTGACGAAGCGAATGGGGAGCATGGGGGGCTCCCTCAGGGGCGGCTATCGTCCCCGCCCTTCTTCTGCTCCTTCTTCTTTTGGCGCTCTAGCGCGGCCTTGAGGAGCTTGCGGTTGTTCCGGGCGTCGCGGAGGGCGATCTTGACGATCTCCTCTTCGCCGGCGGCGAACTCCCCCTTGGCCTGCATCTCGAGGGCGAGGGTCTCGGCCTCGTCGTACATCGCGATGGCCAGCTCGGGGCTGCGCTGGAGGCCGTAGTGGAGGATGACCGCGCCGTCGTTGAGGTACTGGGGCTTGCGGTCGAGCTCGAGGGCCTTCTGGTAGGCCTCCCAGGCTCGCTCGTAGTAATCCGTGGGCGAGCGCTCGGGGTCCTTCGCCTTTGAACGCCGGACGAAGTCCCCCGCGTCGCGGCTCATGAGGCCGACGTCGTTCCAGAGCAGCGGGTCGGCTCGGTCCGCGACGAGCCGCACCTCGGCGAGGTCGGCCGCGGCCACGAACTTCTGGGAGTCCCAGAGGCGGAAGAGCAGGCGCCCGGGGTAGGCCTTGTTCTGGGGGCTCGAGTTGACCATCTGCCCGAAGCCGCCGGCGTCCGCCTCTGCGTAGCGCCGGAAGGCGCGTCCCGCGTCAACGTCGTGCTCCTTGCCGCGGAAGTACTCGGACAGCCCGATGTACCAGTGGGCGTTGGAGTAGGCCGGGAACTTGGCGACCGCGCGCTCGAAGGAGGCGATCGCCGGCTCGTAGCGGCCGAGTGAGTACTGCCCGTAGCCGAGCCACCAGAGGAGGCCAGCGTCCGAGCTGAGGTTCTTGCCCCAGCGCTTCTCGAAGGCCGCAGCGCCGGTCTTCAGGGCGTCGACGAAGGGCGCCACCGTGCCGTCCTTGTCCGCAAGGCTCCCGAAGAGCTGGCCGAAGTCGACCTGGGTGGGGTCCCAGCCCATGGCCGTCGAGTAGGCGGTGGCCGCCTCGTCCTTCTTCTCGAGGAAGAGGAGCCCAACACCGAGTTGGAGGTGGACGTCAGCCTGCTGCTGGGCGAGGACCTTCTTGTCTCCGAGCGCCTTGGCGGCCTCCTGTGCGTCGCGGACGCCCTGCTCGATCGCGCGCGCGCCCGCGGCGCGCGTCGTCTCGTCGCCCATCAACGCGGCGCCGCGGGCGATGCGGATCTTGGCCGCCAGGGTGAGGGTCGCTGCGTCGCGCGAGACCTCGAGGGCGCGGTCGATGGACGAGGATGCCGTCTCCATGTCGCCCATCCACCTGGAGGAGGCGGCGAGGGGGAGCCAGGCGTCTGGGTAGGGGTCGCCGCCCTGGTCCATGATCTCCTTGAGGTACGCGGCGGCCTCCTGGTAGGCGCCGCCCGCCTGGGGGTTGCCCTGGGCCTCGAGCCGACGCCCGAACTCGTAGCGGGCGATACCGATCAGGTACTGGACGTCGACCCCGCCGCGGCCCTCGGACTCCAGCTCGATGATCCGGTCAAACGCGGGGTCGAGCTCGCCCTTCGCGAGCCGCGCGCGCAGGACCCAGACCTCGGTGTCGACCTCGCCGCCGTTCTTGTCGTTGGCCTCGCGGAAGGTGGCGAGGGCGGCGTCGATCTTGCCGGCCAGGAGCTCGGCCTTCCCGCGTCGGACGAGGTCCGTCACGTCGTCGACCGCGAGGGCGACCGCCGGCGCGAGCGGGGACAGGGGGGCCGTCTCGAGCGGGGCGCAGGTGGCAAGGAGGGTGAGTTGAAGCAGCATGTCGCCGGAGGCTATGAAGAAGACGGGGACGGGGCACCATGGGGCGCCCCCGGGAGGATGGCCGAGAGGGCCCAAAAATACCCTCAGGGTCTGTGGGCCCAGATGGTTCTGGCCTCGATTTCGTCGAGGGAGGCCGGGCGGACGCCGGTCTTGATCCACTCATCGAGCTTCGGGAGAACCTCGGTCCGCAGCCACTCCCGGGAGGGGGGGCCGATCTCGAGGGCTTTGACGAACCACTCGCGGGCGGGTCGAGGGTTGTCCCGGAGGGTCATCTCGAGGATGCCCATGTTCTGGTGAGCGTCGCCCCAGGCCTCATTGAGGTCGAAGCGTTCGCGCTCGCCCATCTCCGCGAGGTCGTACTGGACCTGGACGGCGCCGTCGGCGACCGCGTCGAGGAGGTAGCGCTCCGCGGCATCGGCGTCGGTCCGCAGGTAGTACGTCATGATGAGCCCGGTGTCATTGACCACCCGCACATCGTCCGGGGTCATGGCGGCGGCGATGCAGTAAGCGGACCAGCTGCGCTCGATGAGCTCCTGGGCGCGCGCCCTGCTGGCCGCCGCAGCCGCGCGCTCGTCGTCGGACCCTGCGCGGGCGAAGCGCGCCGTCGCGTCCATCTCCCGCAGCACCGCGGCATCGCGGTTCACGAAGCCCACGTTGTTGGCGAGGTTCGGGTTCTTCGGTCGGGCGGAGAACATCCGGTCGGCGAGGCGCGCCCCGCGCTCGAGTCCCTCAAGGCTGGTCGGGTCTGACGTCGCCCGCCGGACGAGGAAGTCGAGGCCAGCGAGCGCCGAGGGGAGACGCTTCGAGCCGTCGGCGCCGGAGAGGTAGAGGTCCAGACCTGCGGCTCGGCCGCGGCGGGAGGCCTCGGAGCCAAGGGGGCGGAGGTCCTCCGCGGAGAAGAACATCCCCTCGGCGTCCTCATCTTCCTCGAGCTGGTAGAGGCACCAGCCCAGCGCCGTCCGGCAGAGGATCTCGTAGTCGATGCAGGCGTCGGTGAAGCCAGGCTCGCGCTCTCGACAGGCCTCGAACAGGCGCTCTGCTTCCCGGAACCCAGCGGCGCCCGTGCCGCTCACCTCCGTGGACGTCTCGAACTGGCTGAGCGCGAGCTCGAAGGTCTCGAACGCGCCGTACCAGAAGCCCAGCGCGTTCTCCGGATGACGCTCCCGGAACGAGGCGTAGGCCCCGAGGGTGGCGTCGAAGCGGGCCTGGAGGGCCGCCGCCGGGTCCGCCCCGGCGGCCTTCGCCTCTGCCTGGGCGAGGTCACCGAGCTGCCGCACGAAGGCCGTGTGGATGCCCTCGTTGTCCGGCAGGATCGCGAGCGCCGTCCGCGTGGTCTGCAGGGCCTCGGGGCCGCGCTGCTCCCAGAGGAAGAGGTTGGAGAGCTGCTCATAGCCCCAGGGGGCGGTGGGGGACTCGCCGATGGAGCGCTCGATGGCCCGTCGGGTCTCGTTGAACAAGCTGGTCCGCAGGCGGAGCGAGCCGGGCGCCCCGTCCGAGGCCTGCCGGTGCTCCACGTAACGGCTGAAGGCCGCCTCACCCCAGGTGCGAGCGAAGGGCTGGTCCACGTCCAGCCCGGTGGAGCGTCCGGGCACGGCGTCGATCCAATTGACGGCCGCCCGCGCGTCGTCGAGAGCTTGCTGGTTCAGGCCCAGCATTCGAGCGGCGCGGCTGGCGCGCAGGGCCGCGCTGACGCCGGCCCCTTGCTCGGCGGCGAGCTCGAAGGTCTCAAGGGCCTCTTCGAAGAGCGACGCATAGCGGGACGAGGCGCTGGCTGCGGCGAAGGCGGCGCGGCCGCGGACCATGAGCATGGCGGCCTTGCGCTGTCTGCCGACGAGGTCGAGCTCGAGTGCCTGATCGATGGCGTCCAGCGCGGCGAGCCCCTCACCGGCCTCGAGCCGCTGCCGGGCGGTCTGCTCGCGCTCGTCGACGAAGAGCTCGTTCACGAGGCGGCGGGCGGCGCCCATGTCTCCACGGCGAAGCGCCTCCACGGCTTCCTCCAGCCTGGGGTCCTGCGCCTCACCGTGGTCCTGGGGGGCCGGGAGGCCCGCCGGTTGGAGGGCGGGAGCGGCGCTGACGTCGAGGGCCGCGGCCGCGGCGCCGGCCGCGATGAGGGCCGCGACGGGGAGGGAGGGCGTGTGGAGGAAGGTCATCGGGATCGGAGGGGCGACACGGCGCGGGGGAGCAGTGCGGAGGGGGCGCAGGAGAGGGGCAGGGCGGCTCGTGGGAGCACGCCCCGGCAGGGGGGCCGTCCGGCTGGAGGTCGGCTCCGGGGAGCTCGGCCCGGAAAAGGGGTGTCCCGTCGATCTTTTGTAGCCCCGGGAGAGCCCAGAGTCACCTGGGACCGGCGGCCCTGGCCCCTATAGACTAGGGGCCACCGACGGCGGGGGCCCCTGCCCCCCGCCGGTTCAAGGTCCGCAATGCCCGGGAAGAACCCCGGGGTCCGTGCGTCCCTCCACGGTCGCCGGGCGCCCGACCCGCGGCGTCCTGGCTCCCTCACCCCGCCCCTCGACCTCGATGCTCGACCGCCGACCGCTCCCCGGAGCTCTCCTCCTCGCTGCCCTTGGCCTCGGCCTCGTATCGAGCTGTGACAACCCCACCTGCGTGTTCGTCGATGGTTGCACCGGTTCGAACGGCGGGAACGGTCCCGGGGGCCTCGGGGGCGCCGGGGCGACGTTCCCCGAGGATGGCGCCTTCATGGCTGCAGGGGCGCCGACCCTCGTGGCGGCGGCCCCTCAGATCCAGGACCTTCACCCGCGCAGCCCGGTGTTCCTCGAGTTCTCGGAGAGCCTCAGCCCGGACGGGCTGAGCGACGCCTTCAGGATCGTCGACGTGGTCTTCCAGCAGGAGATTCCGCTGTCGCCAGCCGGCCTGGTGGGGAACGGTCGGGTGGTGGTCCTGGTCCCCGCCACCGGATACCTCCCCGATCGCCAGTACCAGTTGCTGTACTCGGAGAACGCCAAGATCACCGACCTGAACGGCGAGCGGCTGGTCGTGAACTCGAACCAGGTGCTGCTCGACTACGCGGTCGTGGATGCGGCGCTCATCCCCGAGCCGCGGCTGCTGTACTCATTTCCGCCGGACCTCTCCACCCTCCAGGGTGACGCGAGCGAGATTGTGATCGGCTTCGATCGGCGCATGGAGACGTCGACCTTCAACGCCGACACCTTCGACGTGCTGATCGACGGGCTCCCGCCGGCCTTTGACCCGACCCCGGAGGTGCTCCCTGTCGGGGGCTTCGGGCTCGGCTTGGGAGTGACCCAGGTCTGGCAGTGGATCTCGCGAGACGCCGACGGCCGGGTGGTCCCGCTGGGCGCGGACGTTCGCGTCCAGGTCAAGCTGGCCCAGGGGGCCGATGAGCTGACCTCCGAGGAGGGGGACCCCCTCCCGCCCTCCGAGACGGAGTTCCAGACCCTCGGCCTGAGCCTCGCTGCGGACGTGCAAAAGGTGGCTGGTGCGGGGAGCCCGGACACCTTCAGCGCCGCGGATGTGTTCGGTGGCGCGCCGATCGTCGAGGTCTCCCTCAGCCAGCCCGCGCCGAGCGGCGTGACCGCGGAGGCCTTCCTCTTCGGAACCAGCCCCGACAACGCCCAGCTGCTCAAGTCGACCGTGGTCTCGCTCGACTTCCCGGAGGGCACGTCCGCCCTGACCCTGACCGCGAGCCAGCTGGGCATGATCGACGGCGTCGGGGACACCGAGTTCGCGGACGGTGACTTCGAGTGCTCCGTGCAGCTCCGCCGCTTCGGCTCACCGACCGGCGCGCGGCTCTTTGACGGGGACCCCGGGACCGACGCCGCGGAGCGCCCCTACTTCGACACCGTCGCGCCCATCCTCCTGGGCCTCGGCGCCGCCGGCGCGGACGTCTCCACCTTCCTCGGGGACCTGAGGGACCTCGCGATCGTGGGGCGCGCGAGCGAACCGGTGGCCTTCGCCTTCGTGGATGCTGGCGCCAGCGGGACGAACGGAGGCAGCCTCGCCGATCCCCCCGAGAGCGCCTTCTCTGGGCCCGTGGATGCCTCTGGCGAGGCGCTCTTCGTCGCCGCGGCGGTCCCCCTCGGTGCGGTCAACCCCAACGGCGGAGGCGTGAACTACGACCTCTCGATCTTCGACCGCGCAGGCAACTCGACGACCGTCGCCGCCAGCGGGACATTCTTTCAGCGGGGCGTCGTTGGACCCGGCACGGACCCCACGGGGGGCAGCGTTCAGGTGCGAGTCTACGACCGCCGGTCACTGCGCGGCGTGAACGACATCACCGTCTACAGCCATGCCGAGAGCGGCGGCGCGGTGACCTTCGTGGACTCGGATACGACGAGCATCACCGGGCTCGCTGTCGTGAACGGTGCGCCGGCGGGGAACACGGTCATCACCGTCGACGCCCCGGGCTACGACCTGTTCACCTTCCACGGGATCCCGCGCACCTCGCTCGAGGTGCTCCTCGACGTCTCGGGTCAGCCGGCGGCCGCGGTGCAGGGGCAGGTCACCAGCGTCTTTCCGACGGGGAACTTCTCTGGGGCCGCCACCAAGGTGGCGGACACACGCGCGCCGCGTCTGCTGCGGTTGAGCGACGTCTCACTCTGTTCTCCAAACTCCAGCGCGACGCTCTTTGAGTGCAACTACGGTCCGGTCCTCATCGAGGGCTCGGTGCTGGGTGCGATCTCATTCCTCGCGACCCAGGACGACCTCCCGCAGTTCTCTTTCAACCCGATCACCTACCTCCGGGGCTACGGCTTGAC
>CBFHHK010000187.1:0-9048 GCA_965655435.1 Planctomycetota bacterium
ATCCACCAGGGTGAAGGCGCCGTTCCGGACGGGCTCGACCTCCGGGACGGAGCCGCAGCCAGCGCAGAGGAGCAGAACGGAGAGAACGAGGGGGGTCGAGGAGGTACGCATGGCGGCGTTGGGCAGGAAGGGTTGCGAAGGGCATCAAGTACTTCGAGCAAGGGCCTCGCCATTTCGCACCCGCCGAGATTTCCTGGCCCAGGGGTGGCTCCCCAGCCCCTCCGATCAGCGCACGCGCGCCGCCCGAGTGGGCCGCTCCACCGGAGCCGACCCACGCCGAATCCTGGTCCCGAGAGGCCTGAGCACCCGCCCGCTGCCCCCCGAGAGGAGGCCCGCCTCGACGCGGCGAGCGGCCCGATCCCACCCCCAGTGCTCCTCGAGCACGGCCTTGGCTTGCGACCCGGCCACCGAGAGCCGCTCCACGTCGGAGGTCCAATCGAGGATCGCCTCGGCGAGCGTCGACGGCTCGTCGTCCCGGAGCAGGGAGCCCGTGACACCGTCGTCAATGATCTCCCGCGCAGCGCCGCGGTCGAGGGCGACGGCGGGGCAACCGGCGGACATGGCCTCGAGGATCGCGATCCCGAAGGGCTCGAAGCGCGAGGGGCAGAGGTAGAGCGAGGCCTTGAGGTAGCGACGTTCGAGCTCGCCGCGCCGCTCCCCATCCAGGGCGCCCACCCACTCGACCCCAGGCTCGTCGACGGACATCCCCGAGGGCCCGATCACCTCGAGACGGAGGTCAGGTCGTGCCTTCCTCGCGATCCGGAACGCGTCGAGGACCAGCGGGCCGTTCTTGCGCTGCCAGTCACGCCCGACGAAGAGCACGGTGCGGCCATCGTGTGGCCCTCGCTCCGGCAGAACGCGATCAAAGTTCGCCCCGGCTCCGGTGATCACGAGGCGCTCATGGGAGATCCCGTAGTCCTCCTCGAGCGAGGCCGCGCACCACTCGGTCCGCGGAAAGAGCACCGTGCAGCGCTCGAGGATGTCGCGCTGCTGGGCCACGCAAGCCGCGACCTCCAGGGGAGAGAGCCGTCCGAAGTCATGCTCCCCTGCGCGGGCGATCTGGGCGAAGGTCGCGTCCAGGGCCGCCCCGACGGGGAGCTTCGCGCCCGCCCCGTTCTCCCCTGGAAAGAAGTCCGTCCCGTACATGAGCGCGGCCTCCGCGTCGGAGCGGACGAGACTCCTGAACGCCCGGCGGGATCGGAGCTCGACGGCCATGGGCGACCAGCGGGCCCGGAGTCGATGCGCCGCCACCCGGCGTGAGCGAGCGATCTCCAAGGTGCGGGTCGCGAGTCGCGCCGGACGCGAGAGCTCGACGTCCACCGCCGCAGCGAGGGCTCCGAGCCCGTCGAGCGCGAGGAAGAGCTGCCGCGCGGACCCCGAGAAGCTGCGGCGACTCGTGGGGTCACCAGAGCAAAGTCCGAGGATCCGCGACATGGGCTCGATCTTATCCACCTTGGCCCCGGCCAGAGGCTCCTCGAACCGCCGACGCGCCACAAGTCTTCCGGGGAAGGCTCCAGGCCTCGGGCGAGCGGGCCACCTCCGGGTCCGACTCCAGATTCAACTCCGTAGCCGCCTCCCTGGCCCTTCACGGCGCCTCGTCCCGCCGGACTGTTGGGCCTCTGTTCAGCATGCCGACGAGATAGCGGTCCCGCAGGCCGGGTGCCCTACCCTGGCAGCAGTCCCGCTCTTCCGCCCCGCTCATCATGCTCACAATCCTCCTCGCGCTCGTGCCGGGTGCCGTCGCCCCCGCGTCCCTCTCCGAGCCGCCCTCCGCTGGCTCGAAGATCGAATGGACCGCTCAGATCGACGGGGCGCTCGAGCTGGCAAGCGCCGAGCAGCGTGTGGTGATGGTCGCCATGGGTGAAGCCCAGGAGGGGCGAACCCGGCGACATGAGCGCGAGGTCTACGGAGACAAGGTCGCCTCGAAGGCGGCCGCGGTGACGATCAACGTCCCGGCCTGGTCCTTCGACGAGGACGAGTCGAAGAAGCTCCCCAAGATGAAGGGCCTCGCCCCACGAAACCATCGCAACAACCTCGCCACGGTGCTCGAGCGCTGGGTAACGCCGAACGAGTCTGGCGTGGTCGCGCTCCCCCACCACCTCTGGATCGGTCCCGACGGATCGCTCTTGCTCTCCTGCCCATGGGAGATCTCCGCCGAGGAGCTGGCGTGGTGCACCGACGAGGCCCTGCGGCGAACCGGCGTCGAGGAGCGGCCCGAGCTGCCGGCCGGCGCCCACCCGCCGCGGCGCCTCCTGGTGGGCGAGTCCTTCCGCGTCATCGATGAGGACGAGCTGGGCCGCGGCCTCGAGGAGGAGGAGCTGGAGGAGAAGCTCGGCGCGCTGAACAAGCGCTTCATCGGCATGGGCGACCGGGCGGACATCATCAAGATCATGTTCACCGACGAGCCCGGCGCCTCGGACTTCCTCGCCAAGCAGATCGGCCTCTGGGACATTGGCGGGGGGCGCGGGGGCGGAGGAGGTGCGATCGTCGACGGCACCGTGGAGCTCCTCGGCACGGTCTCTCCGGCCAACTTCATCGAGGTCCTCGCCGAGACCGCGCGGAGCCCGAGCGTCTCTCGCCGGCTCCGAACCGCGGTGGCCCTCGAGCAGATCGGGAGCGCGGAGGGACTCTCCATCGCCAAGAAGGGCTGGAAGTCCGAGAAGGACGAGGCCGCGCGCCCCGAGTGGATTCGGGCCCTGGCCGCCTGCGGGCGGTCTGACAAGGGCAGCATCCGCACCGTCATCAAGGCCGCAGCCAAGGACGACAACCCGCTCGTCAGGCGCAGCGCCCTGATCGGGCTCGGCTACACGCTCCCCAACAAGGACGCGCTCAAGGCCCTCGAGGAGGCGATCCGAGGACCGCTGGCCGAGGAGCGAGACGCGGCGGTGCTCGCGCTCGCGCTGGGACGCGCGTGGGCTCAGCAGGGCCTCGTCCAGGAGGTCCTCGATGCGGACCTGGAGGACAACTCCAAGCGAACGGCCGAGGCGGCCATGCGCGTCCTCGAAGGCGGTCCGCTCTACCCCCTCTCCGGCGAGTTCAAGCGGATCTCGGAGAGCGAGATCGAACGCGGTCGGGTGTTCTTCCGTCCCGTTGGGGACGACCTCGATGACCTCGGGCGCTAAGCCGGTCAGCCTCGAGTGACCGACCCCCTCGCCAGGCTCCGCGCGCACGCCCAGCTGCTCGCCGTCGCTGCGCCGCTCCTCCATGCCTGCGCCTCTCCCCCGGGGCCAAACGCCGAGCCCCAGCATCAGCACCAGGGCGAGGGCGAGGAGCGGAACCTGGACCTGGACCTGGACCATGGCGCGGCGATCGACGAGCGCCCGAACATCGTCCTCATCCTCGCGGACGACCTGGGCTACGAGTGCCTCGGCGTCAACGGCGGCGAGTCCTACCTGACGCCTCGCCTGGACCGCATGGCGGCGGAGGGGGTCCGCTTCACCCGCTGCCACAGCACGCCCCTCTGCACGCCGTCGCGGGTCCAGCTCATGACGGGTCGCTACTCGTTCCGCAACTACGTGCGCTTCGGCTTCCTGGATCCAGAGGAGGTCACCTTCGCGAGGCACCTCCAGGACGCGGAGTACGACACAGCAATCGTGGGCAAGTGGCAGCTGACCTACGGCGACGTCGACCCCCAGCGACCGGCGGAGCTCGGCTTCGACGAGTGGTGCCTCTGGAACACGAACCTGCCCCCCGGCTCCCGCTACGCCGACCCCCAGCTCGACAGCGGCGGCCGGATCCGGGTGCACGCAGACGCCTTCGGGCCCGACGTCCTCTGTGACCGCGCCGTCGCCCTGCTCGAGGAGGAGCGAGAGGTGCCGCTCTTCCTCTACTACCCGATGGTCCTGCCCCACTCACCCTTCGTCCGGCCTCCAGGCGTCGACGAGTCCGTCGAGGGCGCACAGGGCCGTTTCGCGGCCATGGTGCGCCACATGGACTCGCTCGTGGGACGGGTCCTCGACGCCGCCGCGAGCCCGGACCGACGACGAGAGACGCTCGTGATCTTCGTCGGGGACAACGGTACCGACCGCCGGATCACCAGCCGTTGGAAGGGCGTGGACAGGGCAGGTGTCGACATCGTGGGTGGCAAGTCCCGCATGAACACCCACGGCACCCACGTGCCGATGATCGCGTGGTGGCCCGGGCGCGCGGCCCCGGCGGCTTGCGAGGACCTCGTGGACTTCACCGACTTCCTCCCGACCCTTTGCGAGGCCGCGGGCGTCGCGCTGCCGGAGACCCCGAAGATCGACGGGAGGAGCTTCCTCCCCCGACTCCTGGGGCAGCCCCATGCGCCGCGGGAGTGGATCTTCTGCCACTATGACCCGCGCTGGAACGTCCCCGGGAGGCCTGGCCGCTTCGCCCAGGATCGGACCTATCGGCTCCACCAGGACGGAGCGCTCTTCCACGTCGAGCGCGACCCCCTCGGCCTGCATCCGATTGATGAAGAAGCCGGGGGCTCCCGACGGCGACTGCAGGCGGTGCTCGATAACATGCCCGCGTGGACGCCGCCCGCTCGGGCGAGGCGCCCTGAAGCATCCAAGGACTGATCCCTTCCCTTCCCGTACCGCGAGTCTCCAAGACCACCATGTCCACGCCCCGAATCGCCGCCTTCGCCGGATCTTGCCGCCCGTCCTCGCTCAACCGCAAGCTCCTCGCGGCGGCCGTCTCCCTCGCCACCGAAGCGGGCGCTGAGGTGGACGTCATCGAGCTCGCAGAGCTCCCGATGCCGATCTTCGACGAGGACCTCGAGGCCCAGGGCACCCCCGAGACCGTGACCGCGTTCAAGGAGCGCCTGAAGGCCGCGGACGGCCTCCTGATCGCCTCCCCCGAGTACAACTCCTCCTACCCCGCGCTCGTGAAGAACGTGATCGACTGGGCCACCCGTCCGGCTCCCGGAGAGGCCATGCTGGCCGCCTTCTCCGGCAAGGCATGCGGGATCCTCGCGGCCTCCCCGGGCGCATTGGGCGGCATCCGCATGCTGCCCCAGCTGCGCCTGCTCCTCTCCAACATCGGCGTCCACGTGGTGCCCGCCCAGTTCGGACTCGGTCGCGCCCATGAGGCCTTCGGGGAGGACGGGGCCCTGAGCGATGAGCGCGCTGTGGGCATGCTCCAGCAGGTCGTCACGCAGACGGTCGAGCTCGCGACCCGCCGGTCATAGCGCCGGCCACCCGCGCCAGACGTCGAGCGCTGGGAGCTCCGCACGGAGCGAGACCGCCTCGGGCCTCGTCGGGTGCGGGAGCTCCAGGGTCAAGGCGTGCAAGGCGACGCTCCGGTCTGGCAGCGGCGCCGCAGCACCGTACCGAAGATCGCCCACCAGGGGCGCGTCGAGGGACGCCATGGCGACCCGCAGCTGATGAGAGCGGCCGGTGATGGGGCTGAGCCGAACGAGGCTCTGCCCGCGCCGGTCCCCCAGCCGCTGGAACCGCGTCTCCGCGCGCTTGGCACCTGGGGTCTCACGGTCCACCACACGCACGGTGTTCCGGGTCGTGTCCTTGAGCAGCCAGTGTTCGATGACGCCCTCTCGCTCCGACAGCGGCTGTGAGGTCACGGCGAGGTAGGTCTTCTCCGCGCCTCCGGCGCGGAAGCTCTCCGAGAGCCGGGCGGCCCCCTTGCTCGTCCGCCCGAAGCACACCACCCCGCTGACCGGCCGATCGAGGCGGTGAACCACGCCAAGGAAGACGTCCCCCGGCTTGTTGAACTCGCGCTTCAGGAAGGCCTTCGCCCCGTCGAGGAGGCTGGGGTCCCCGCTGGCGTCGGGGACCACCGGGAGCCCCGCTGGCTTGGCCACGCCGAGCACGTGGTTGCAGCAGTGCAGGACCTCGAGGTCCATCACGAGTCCCGCGCGGCCTCTCGGTCGTGGGCGCAGCCGCGGGCCCAGCGGGCGCAGAAGCCCGCAGGGAGCCAGCGGCGCGCCGCCCCTTCCACCTCGTCGCCGCGCCCAGCCGCCGAGCCCGCCGAGTCTCCTCGCGCCTCCGGGATCGCAAGCTCACCGGCCGCCACCGAGCCACCATCGAGGTCTCCGAACAGGTTGACGAAGGCGAGCGGCGAGTGACCGACCGCGTACGTACTGAGGATCACCATGGCGGCTGGGTTCGCCAGTTGACCGGCGACCTCCACGAGCTCTGCGAGGTGCTCCTCGAGCCGCCAGACCTCCCCCTTGGGACCTCGTCCGTAGTGCGGCGGGTCCATCAGGATCGCGTCGTAGGTGGAGCCACGTCGCGCCTCCCGCCGGGCGAAGCGGAGCGCGTCCTCGCAGACGACTCGGAGGCCGCCACGCCCCAGGCCGCTGGCCTCCGCGTTGTCCACGGCCCAGGTGATCGACGCCTTCGAGGCGTCCACATGCGTCACCTCCCAGCCCGCCTTCGCGGCCAGGACGCTCGCCGCACCGGAGTAGCCGAAGAGGTTCAGGAGCCTCGGCGCCCCCCCCTTGAGCTCCGCACCGAGCGCCTCGATGGCGGCCCAGTTCGCCGCCTGCTCTGGGAACAGCCCGACGTGCTTGAAGGGTGTCGGGCGAATGATCAGCTCCGCACCGGCGTGCGAGACTCTCCACTCCGGCTGCTTCTCGCGCGCTTCAGCGGGTGCTCCTCTGCGGGCCTCCCAGCGCCCCCCCCGGTCGGACTCCCGGACGAACGTCAGGTCTGCGCTCGCCCAGACCTCGTCGCCCCGGCGCCTCCGCCAGAGCGCCTGCGGGTCCGGGCGCCGGAGGGTGAGCGGGCCGAAGCGCTCGAGCTTCTCCCCCTGACCGCTGTCCAGCAGCGCGTAGTCGGCGAGGGCAGGTGCTTCGAAGACGGAGGGCTTCACGTGCGCATCCTATCCCCGCGCCGCTCCGGCCGCATGGAGAGGCTCATGCGTGGACGCCCGGAGCCTCCTGGCCCGTGCGCTCCACCCACTCCGAATAGTCCCCTGGATAGACGCGCGCCTTGCCGTCGGAGAGGTCGAGGACCCGGTTCGCCAGCCCCCGGAGGAAGGTCCGATCGTGACTGACGAAGATCATCGTCCCCTCGAAGCGGGAGAGGGTCTCCACCAGCATCTCCTTGGTGGCGAGGTCGAGGTGGTTGGTCGGCTCGTCGAGGACGAGGAAGTTGGGCGGATCGAAAAGCATCTGGGCCAGCACCAACCGGGACCGCTCTCCGCCCGAGAGGACGCGGATCGGCTTCTCGATCTCGTCGCCGGGGAAGTCAAAGCACCCCAGCAGGTTCCGCTTCGAGGGCGTGGTGGCTGCGGGGAACGCGTCGTCGATCTGCTCCCAGATGGTGAGCGCGGGATCCAGGACCTCGAGAGCAGACTGGGCGAAGTACCCCATCTTGAGGGACGCGCCGAGGCGCACGCTGCCAGCATCGGCCTCGATCACGCCCGCGAGGAGCTTGAGGAGCGTCGACTTTCCCGCGCCGTTGGCGCCCATGACACACCAGCGCTCACCGCGCTTCACCTCGAGGTCGAGGCCGTCGTATACCCGGTGATCACCGTAGCTCTTGTGGACGCTCGCGAGGGTCGCCACGTCGTTCCCTGACCGCGGCGGCGTCCCGAGCCTGAAGGGGATGAGGACCCGCTTCTTGGGGGGCTCAAGCTTCTCGATCTTCTCGAGCTTCTTCACCCGCGACTGCACCTGCGAGGCCTTCGACGCGTTCTTGTCGAAGCGCTCGATGAAGCGCTCCTCCTTCTTGAGCATCGCCTGCTGCCGGCTGAAGGCCGCGTCCTGCTGCTGGGCTCGAACGAGCCGCTCCCGGCTGTAGAAGTCGTAGTTCCCCGAGTATTGGACGAGCTCTCCCCCATCGATCTCGACGATCCGTCCGACGACCCGGTTCATGAAGTCCCGGTCGTGACAGGTCATGAGGAGCGTCGCGTCGGTCCCCTGGAGGAACCCCTCGAGCCAGAGGATCGACTCGATGTCGAGGTGGTTGGTGGGCTCGTCGAGCAGCAGGACGTCTGGCCGGCCGATCAGGACCTGCGCGATGGAGACGCGCATGCGCCATCCACCCGAGAGGGCTGCGAAGGAGCCGGTGATCTGATCGGGCCGGAAGCCCAGACCGTTCAGGACCTCGTGCGCGGTGGACTCCAGCTCGTAACCACCGAGCTGCGCATACTCCCCCTGGATCTCGCCGAAGCGCTCCAGGATCTCATCCATCCGATCCGCCTGCTCCGGATCCGCCATGGCCTCCTCGAGCAAGGCGACCTCGGCATGAAGCGTCCCCAGGCGGCCGCTTCCCGTGATCGCCTCATCGAGGACCGTCCGGTCCGTGGCCTCCGCAGCGTCCTGCTTGAAGTACCCGATGGCGAGGTGCTTCGGCACCGTGACCTCCCCGGCATCGGGGCGCTCCTCCCCGACGATGAGCCGGAACATCGTCGACTTGCCGGAGCCGTTCGGGCCCACAAGCCCCACCTTCTCCCCGGGGTCGAGTTGACAGGAGGCGCTCGTGAGGAGCGCCTGGCGTCCGAAATGCTTGGAGACGTTGGAGAGCGCGATCATGGCGCGCAGAGGATAGCGGCACCGCCCACCGAGGCGCGCGCCCGCCAGGGGTCGATTTCAATAACGACCGAGGGCCGGCCCCCTCACGGAAGCCGGCCCTCGACGTCGAGTCTCAATGGGAGCCGCGCTCCCGCGAGACGCTGGCTCAGTTCTTGCCGGCCTTGTTCGCGACGGTCGCGGCCTTTTCCTTGGTCGCGGAGCAGCACTCGCTCTTGGCGGCGGCCTTCTGGGCCTTCGCTTCCTGGCAGCACTCGCTCTTCGCGGGCTTGGCGGCCACAGTCGCGGCCTTCTCCTTGGTGGCGGAGCAGCACTCGCTCTTGGCGGCGGCCGTCTGAGCCTTCGCTTCCTGGCAGCACTCGCTCTTCACGGGCTTGGCGGCCACGGTCGCGGCCTTCTTGTCCGCGGAGCAGCACTCGCTCTTGGCGGGCTTGGCAGCCACCACGGCGGCCTTGGCCGTCGGGCAGGTCGAGCCGCAGTCGCTCTTCTTCACCGCGACGGTCGCGGCCTTCTCCTTGGTGGCGGAGCAGCACTCGCTCTTGGCGGCGGCCGTCTGGGCCTTCGCTTCCTGGCAGCACTCGCTCTTC
>CBFHHK010000188.1:0-9042 GCA_965655435.1 Planctomycetota bacterium
GGGGCGCTGGGCTGAGCTGGGGCCCGGGCTCGGGGTGACGCGAGCGCGGCCCCCATGGCCGCCGGTTCCGCCGACCCCTCGCCTTGAAGGCCGCCCCGGTTTCCCCCGTTCCTCGGCGCTCACGACCCCCTCACGCGTCGCGGCCCCTACGACGGGCGGGAGGGTCCCGTGACCCGTGCCCCGGCGAGCCAAGAGGCGTTCGAACCCGCCGGGCCATGGAGCGGCCACGAGGGCAAGGAGAGGGCCACCGTTCAGACCGTCGCCCGCCATGGGCGCCCCGAAGATCCTCCCGCCGGACCAGGTCACATCGCGCCGCATCGACGACTTCACCCGAGATGACGCAGCAAGAGCCGGCTCACCGCATCGGGATCACCCGGCAGACGATCAACGCCGTCGCGGGCAGCGAGATCTCCCCGGCGCTGGAGAACGCCTTCCGGCTCGCCCGGATCCTCGCTCGCCCCCTGGAGGAGGTGTTCGAGTACCACCCCGAGGACGACGCCGAGCTCCGGTCCGGCGACGCTCGCCAGTCCCTACGCAGAGGGCGCGAGCGAGCCCGCAAGCCCGACCGCGGGACCGCCGGGTCCAGCGGTTGGCACGGCGGCTCAGAACGTGATGGACCATTGCCCGACGGAACCGTCGGGCTCATGCAACTCCAGCGTGCCCGTCACGCTGTCATGGCACCACCGCGGCCCCGTCGTCGTCCCCAAGCAGTCCTCGATGAGCTGGAGGCCGTTCCGGAGGACGAGGGTGGGCCTCAGGGGCACGCCCTGCACCACGAGATCCACCGACGCGCCGTCGATCGCGTCCGTCAGGAGCTGCAACCCGACCGAGGCGTCGAGGTTGAAGTCCCCGAGATCGAGCCCGATCCGAGAGACGTTCTCGCGGCCGGTGAGGATCAGGTCGGGCTGCGCCGAGGAGCCGGGGATCAGGTCGTATTCAAGCGCAGAGAAGCTCCCCACCACGTGCTGCTGGAGCTGAAGACCATTCCAGCGCTCGTCCCGGTCGGCGAGCACCTTGCCCCGGAGCGGGTAGCTCCCGAGCGCTTGCTGCGCGAGCCAATTGCAGACGCTGGACTCATCGATCAGCTCCCAGCAGTGGTTCGGCGAGTTGCTGTTCTGGGGGCAGGGCGGGGTGAGCTCGACGAGGAGCTCGTGGGAGAGCGTCGGGTCCCCGGACATGAAGGTGTCGAGCCGATCCGAAAGGGTACGCAGGTAGACCAACGGGTCCCCGGCGTAGTAGTAGGTCCGCACCGGGACGCCCACGAGGTTGGTCGCCATGTGGCGCCCGCCAGGGATGAGGCTGTAGTTCGCGGCAGGCGCGAGGGAGACGTCGATCAACGAGGCTCGCTGGAACTCGAAGCGGGGAGGAGGCCCGCCGAAGGTGGTCTCCAGATCGGGCTGGAGTCCGGGCTCCTCGTTCCAGACCACGCCCCCGTTGGTGGCGCCGGTGTGGTTCACGATGGCGGCGAACGCGCCCTCGTCCCGGTTCCGGTGGCGTGCCCCGTAGCTCAGAGCGTTGCCACCGCCCATGGAGAAGCCGACCCCGTAGACGCGGTCCAGGTCAATGGGCCAGTGGCTCAGGACGTAGTCCATCACGGCCTCGACGTTGAGCTGGCTCTCGGCCGCTCCGAAGCTGAGGTCCCCGGTGGGGACCCCGTTGCCGTTGGGGACGAGGGGGTTGATCTGGATCGGCGCGAGGACGAACCAGTCCCGCGCGTCCGCCTCGCTGAGGAACGAGGTGTTGTAGTAAGAGAAGTCGAGGTGGGAGACCCCGTAGCTGTGGAAGCCCACCAGGAGCGGGCGAGCCTGTCCGGCGGGAGAGTCCGGCACGTGAAGGGTGAAGAGCTCCTCGTTGCCCGTCTGGGGCACGAACAACTTCAGGACATAGGCCGTCCCTCCGACACCAGGGATGAACACCGGTGCCGCGAGGGCCTGCGCAGCAATGCTCGTGAGCCACGCAGTGGTCGCCTGACTCGTCCGCAGCTGCTGCGGTGACATCGACCTGGGGTTGCCGCCAGGCCGACCCAGGAGCGTCCGAAGCCCGACGCCAGGAAGTGGGCGGGGCACCTGCGGGCAAGCGTCGACACGCGAGCCCAAGGCAGCGGCAGCGAGCAGTCCCAGAGCGGGGACGAGCGACAGACGGCGTGACATGGCGGCAGGGGGGCAGCAGGGGCAGGAACGGCAGGACCTGTGGCCAATAATACCCCACCTCGCCCCCCCTGAGCTGGAACGCGGCGCCGGGTCCGGGGTGCACTCTCGCAGGCCACCGAGGAGGCGATCCCACGGCCGGGGAGGGTGCGGCGCTCTGCCCAACCTGCCCCAACCTGGCCCAGCGGCCCCCGACGGTTCCCGAGGCCAAGAGGGCGGGTCTCGCCCGCGACGGGCCGGCGCCCACCGGCTGTGATGGAAGCAAGGGCACCCGGCAAGAGCGCCCTGGTCTCAATCCGCATCCGCTCGATCCACGACCAAGGTTTCAGATCCCACGGCCCGAGCCCCGATAGCGGAGCCATGCGGCAACGCTTCATCCAACTGCTCCTGGCGGAGCTCCTCGCGTTCGGCAGCTTCGTCTGTGGCGGCCTCAGCGTCCTGGGAGGCGTCGTCACGTGGTCGGGAGACTCGCAGCACTCCCTGCTCCTGTCCTGGTGCCTTGTGGTGGCCTTCGCCCTGCTGGCTGCCGCGCTCGGAGCCGTCGCCGCGACCCGCCTGCGGCTCGTCTTCTCGCCCAGGCTCGCGCGCCCGCTGGCTTGGGTCCCCCGCGCCGCAGGTCCACCGGCTGCTCCTTCCCCCAGCGTCCAGGACCCCGCCTGACACGGGGAAGGGAACGGGGGGCTACGCCATGGGACGCCGTGGCCCCGAGTCCGGGGGGTCGAGCCCAGCGCCGCCGACCCGATCCTCGTGGTCTTCAAGAAGGCGCAGGATGACCGCGCCGATCTCGACCGTGGGAACCACCCCTGCTAGGGTGTCCGAAGTGCGTCTAATCCAGCGCGTCCCGCACGCATCACCGCCCTCGTCCTCGCCAGGCGCAGGTGCCTCGAGGATCAGCTTCCCCCCCTTCACGATGACGAACTGACTTGGGCTCCCCCCCCTCATCTGCCTCTGACTGGAGCGACTCGGTCCTCCACCATGGTGGGACCGAGCGGCCCAAGGCCAGCGCCTACCACGCCCACGAGGGCAAGGTGTTCGGCGACTTCCGGCTGCTCAGCCTCCTCGGTCGCGGCGGCATGGGCGAGGTCTGGATCGCCGAGCAGCGGTCGCTCTCGCGGCGGGTCGCCTTGAAGCTCCTCCTCCCGGACCAGGTCACGGCGCGCGGGATCGACTTCTTCACCAGGGAGGCCCGCGCCGCTGGGCGGCTCTCCCACCCGGGGATCGTCGCGGTGCACGGGAGCGGAGAAGACGATGGGCTGTACTGGATCTGCATGGAGCTCGTCGAGGACTCGTGCGACCTGCGCCAGTCCCTCGACTCCATCCGTGAGCCGCAGGACCTCACCGCGGACTACTACCCGCAGGTGGCGTTGTTCATCGCGCGCGCAGCCGAGGCGCTCCACGCTGCCCACGCAGAGGGTGTGATCCACCGCGACCTCAAGCCTGCGAACATCCTCGTCACCCCGGACGACTCCCCGAAGATCACCGACTTCGGCCTCGCCAAGGTGGTCGACGAGCGCTCGATCTCGTCGGCTGGTGAGCTGTTCGGCACGTACTTCTACATGAGCCCCGAGCAGGTGGCCGCCAAGCGCGCCGGGGTCGACCATCGCACGGACGTGTTCAGCCTCGGGGTCGTCCTGTACGAGCTATTGACGTTGATCAGGCCCTTCGTCGGGGACACGACCGAGCAGATCGCCCAGAAGATCCTCGTCGTCGACCCACCGCCAGCCAACGAGGTTCGCTCCAAGGTCCCCGAAGAGCTCGCTGTGATCTGCGGTAAGGCCCTCGAGAAGGACCCCAATGGGCGTTACGCGACCATGGCCGAGTTCGCGGAAGACCTGCGTCGCTACCTCGCGGGGGAGCCGATCCTCGCGACCTCACCCACCGCGCTGGAGGTCACCCGAAAGTGGATCAAGCGCCACCCAACCCGGAGCCTCCTCGCAGCCGGCACCCTGCTCTCGATCGCGCTGATCTCGTGGCTCGGGGTCTTGGCCCACCTGAACGCCGCAGCCGCGAGTCGTTCGGCCGCACGAGCGAACGAGGCGCTGGCCGCGGCCGAGCGTGATCGCGATGCGGCCCAGCGCAGCGCCTACACCGCCAACATCCTCGCAGCCCATTCGGCCCTCGACCGGGGCGATCCAGCGGGCGCCACCGCGTGGCTCCAGCGGACCCCCGAGCACCTTCGAGGGTTCGAGTGGGGGCACCTGAACCTGCAGCTGGACCCCAGCCTCTCCTCCACTCAGCTCTCGAGCCTCTCCCCTTCTGCGGAGTTCCTGTCCAGCCACAGGATCGAATGGAGCCCGAACAACTCTCTGCTGGCCGCGAGCTTCGGTGACCAGCAAGTTCAGATCGTGGACACCTCCACGGGCGAAGTGATCGGCGCCCTGGAGGGGCTCTCGGAGACGGTGACCGCCTTCGCATGGAACCCTGCGGGGACCCGCGTCGCCGCGGTTGACGTTCAAGGGGGGCTCATCGCCTGGGACGTCGCGACCGGCGCAAGGGTCCTCTCGGATCAGGGTCAAGGGCCGCCACTCGAGGCCGTGGCGTGGAGCGCCGATGGCCGGCGGGTAGCCACGGCAGGTGGCCCCGACGGCACCGTTCAGGTCTGGGACGTGGTGGCGAGGCGGAAGACCTCGACCGTCGAGGTGCTCCAACCGGTGGCGGACCTCGCGTGGCACCCGCAGGACGGTGACGAGCTCTTCATCCTCGGAGAGAGCACGCTCCTGTCGTGGAGTCCAGCCAGGGAGCGGCAGACGAAGAGGCTCTTCGAGAAGCCCCAGGAGCTGCGCAGGATCGACCTGAGCCCTGACGGGTCCCGGGTGCTCATCTGCGCGGACTTCTCACTCCACTCGATCGACGCCAGGACCGGCGCTGCGGAGTGGGCCGTCGCGGATGAGTACTACAGCCCCGTCGCCAGGTGGAGCCCGACCGGTGACCGGGTCCTCTCCATCAACAGCGGCGAGTCCACGGCGCGAGACGCCCAGACGGGCCGGGTGATCCAGACCTTCAGGAGCCCCACCGAGCCGCCCGTTGACCTCGCCTGGGACCCCACGGGGACTCAGGTCGCGTCGATCTCGAGCAAGGGCAACGTCAAGGTCTTCAGCCTGCCCGGGAACGATGCCACCCTCATGCTCAGCGCTCACGAGGGGCCCATCGGGCACCTCGCCTGGAGTCCGGATGGCACCCGGCTCGTCACGACCGGCGCGCTGGACGGAACGCTGCGGGTCTTCCACGGCGAGACGGGGCGTCTCCTGAACACCTTCGGCATGCCGGAGGGGCAGCCCTCGCCCTTCGCCTGGTCTCCCCTTGGCACCGAACTCGTATCGAAGGGTCCGGGGGGCGGCCTGGTCATCCGGGAGGGCTCGACGGGCGAGGTGGTGCGCGAGTTGGAGCAGGTCAGCGCCATGATCACGGGGCTGGCCTGGACTCCGGATGGGTCCATGCTCCTCGCGGGAACCGACGAGCCCGCAGTGCTACTCCTCGACGCCATCAGCGGTGCTCTCCTCGGCTCTCTCACGCTGCCCACCGACCTCGACGCGCCCGAGTTCGAGGTCGAGTGGACGCTGGAGGGGGACGACGTCACCGAGCAGAACCGCGGGTTCTTCTCCGCGGTCATGGGCGGTCCCAAGATCCAAGCCCTCGCGGTCCGCCCGGACGGACGCCTCTTGGCCGCGATCTTCGAGAAGAAGCTCGAGTCCGGGGTCGCGGTCTGGGACCTGGAGACGAGGACCAGCCTCCCGGCCCCGACGGGATCGGGAGTCGCTGGGATCTCCTGGTCCCCGGACGGAGAGCGCCTGGCCGTGTCCGGCGCTGACGGTAGCGTCCAGTGGGTCGAGCCGCTGGGAAGCGAGGAGGCGTTCGAGGTCCTCCGCGCGGACTCGGATCCGAGGGTCGTCAGCTGGTCGCGAGAGGGCGGGCGCATCGCGACCGCATCCCTGGGCGGCGACCTGAGAGTCGTGGAGAGCGAGCGGGGAGAGCCGGTCCTGAACCTCTATGACGGAGCGCGCGCCACCCGGTGCCTGCAATGGAACGCGGCGGGCACGCGTCTCGCCGCAGGAACCACCAACGGCGACTTGCTGATCCTTGAGAGCGAGGTCGCGGAGGCGCTCCCAGGCTGGCGCGCAGAGTCGCTCCGCGAGGCCGATGAAGGGATACGCGCGGAGGCCCTGGAGATTGTTCGAGAGCGCTACCTGCGAGACCCCGGAGAGACCTCGTGGAGAGAGGACCTCGAGCGGGACAGCTCCCTCACAGGCGCCCTGCGCCAGGCGACCCTCGACGCCGCCGTCCTCTATGGCGGACCGACACTGGGCGAACTGCTCCGCGAGGCCTTCACGCTCGTGGACCCCGACCGGGACAACGCCGACACGAACGTGGAGCTGGGACTCAAGCTCGCCATGATCGCAGCTGAGAGGGAGCCTGAGAGCGCGGTCCCCCTCTACACCCTGGGCTGGGCGCAGTTCGCCTGCGGCCAGACCGATGAGGCCATCTCCACCATGACCCGAGGGCTCGAGCGAGCGGAACGAGGCCGAGACCTCCCCTACCGGCAAGCGCTTGCCCGCATGGAGAGCGACGCCGAGAGCCAGCAACAGGGCTCAGAGGACGAGGACCTGGGGACGGACGGAGAGGGGGGCCGCTGAGGCGACGGACACTGCGGCGGAGGACACTGCGGAGGCGGACGCTGCGGCGGAGGACGCTGCGGCGGAGGACACTGCAGCCGCTCGCTCTCGGCCTCGGCCTCACCCGACCGACGGTCCCCGTCATCGAAGGCGCCTGGACCTCCACGGCGCTGGAGGTCCCCTTCAAGATCGTCAACGCCTCCCCGCAGAGCCCGTGGGTGAGGTTCGACGATGAACCCGGGGCACCGCCAGGCCTTGAGGCACCGAGAGCAAGGGGGCCTGACTTCGCAGGCGCCTGACGGAGGGCCGGCGGAGAGCAAGCACGGCGAGGGCCGCATCGAGCTCGACATGGAACCGATCGCCCCCGCCAGAACCTCCGCCGTACGCGCGGACGGACCGGGCCCCAGCGGGCGAGCGTGGCCGCTCTCATCCAAGGAGAGCCGCTGGCTCCGGCGGAGCGCCGGGCCCCGCTGCACATGGCCCCAAAAACGCGCCAGCGCTGTGGTGGGCTGAGCCGCACCTGGCACGATGACGGCCTGCGCGACTTGCCCTCCGGGGATCATGGCCATGTTCGAGAACTCAATCACCCTGCTGCTCCTCGTGGCCTTCGCGCCCAGTGAGGCCGCCCCCTGTCTGGTCTCGCGCCCGTCACCGTCAGCATCCAGAGAGCTCGCCCTGCCGCCGCTGGGCGGAGAACCTGAGGACCATGCACCTGAGGGCCGCGAACCAGGCGGCGACGATCCGGAGGACGAGGCCGTCGAGCGCGCCCGGGCCTCTGAAGAGCGCCTCCACCGCCTCGCCCTTGAGACCATGCCGTCCACGGGCTGGAGGTCCCTCGCGGCCGACCGCGCACTGCTGATCGCCTCCAAGCAGTGCGGATCCCTGAGGACCGCGGGTCGCGACGCCGACGCCGCCCTCGACTGGCTCGACGCGACCTTCGGAGAGCTGAGGACCGTCCCCTACACCCGCGCACCGATCCTCCGGATCTTCGAGACGCCCGACGCCCTCGCCGCGTACGAGCCCGAGGACAGCGCCGAGTTTGCGGTGCTCGAGCGCCTCGCCTGCATGTCACCGGACCTCCCGGCCCTGTTCCCGCTGACCGTGAACAGCGAGCTGCTGTCCTACTGGCTCGACGAGCACTGCCCCGACCTCATGCTCGGCCTGCCGGGTGAGCTGAACCTCGGCCTGCGGAGCTGGGTCATGCAGTCGAGGTTCAAGGGGCGCCGCGTCACGCCGGCGCCAAAGGACATCTTCGTGGACTCCGTGCGAGCCTCGAGCCAGCAAGGGGAGGCGCTCGACCTGCGGGCCGCGTTGACCGTGACCCGCTTACCGGCAGCGAGTCCGTCCTTCGATCCAGACGACCCCATCATTCCCGGCGCGCTCGGCTTCCTCCTCGTCGATCACTTCCTCGCGCCGAAGTCGAAGGCGTCGGACGAGCTCCGCCAGACGTTCCTCCGCTTCCTCGTGGCCATCCGCGACGGGCTGGCGGAGGCCGAGGCATCCGCGGGCGCGGAGGACCCCGGCCCGACCACGATGGAGGACCTCCAGGTGGCGCACCAGCGGGTGACGACGGCGGCCTTCGAGGCCACCTTCGGGGCCATGAACGACGAGGCATGGGCCTCCTTCGAGCAGCGCTTCCGCAAGGAATACCGGCTGCGCTGACGCCGGCCCCCGGCCCCCCCTAACGCAGCGCTGCTCGCGGCACAGGGACGGGCTCGCCGGACCGAAGGTCGATGGACATGGACGCCCCCGCGGCCTCGAGGCGCGCGGAGAGGACCTGCGCCAGGGCGGCGAGGGTGGCGGGCCGATCGGCAGCGAGGTCCCTGGCCTCCCCCACGTCCGTGGAGAGGTCGTAGAGCTCGAAGCGGGGGCCGCCCGTTCGCTTGCCGGTGGCCTCGTCCAGCTGGGCGCCGGAGTGGAAGTAAATCAGCTTGTGGTCCCCCACCCGCACGGCGCTGAAGGGCTCGATGCCCGGGCCGTTGACGCCCCAGAAGTGCGGCTGGTGAAAGAGGAGCGAGCGGTCCCGGGGCGGCGCCTCACGGCCGTCCAGCACCGGGCGCAGGTCGATGCCCGCCACCCGCGCCGCGTGGTCCGCGGGGATCTCGATGCCCGCCGCGCCGAGCAGCGTCGGGAAGAGGTCGTGGGTCACCACGGGGCCGCGCACGAGCGTGCCCGGCGCCACCACGCCGGGCCAGCGCAGCGCGGCAGGGACGCGGATGCCGCCCTCGTACAGCTGGCCCTTGCGGCCGCGCAGGGGCTTGTTCACCGCCGCGGTCTGGGTCTGG
>CBFHHK010000189.1:0-1724 GCA_965655435.1 Planctomycetota bacterium
CGCATCGATCGATTTGGATAAACCGAGGCGCCCGCGAGAAGAAGGCCGTTGCCGAAAGATGGAAAGCCTCGGAAGGATGGCGCCCATCAGTCTACCCCGCGCTATGCAATACTCGCAGGGGGCGGGAGTTAGCAGCCAGATGTCGGTGCCCTCGGGCGCCTGGGAGGAACTGCGCCGCGAGGTACGCGCTCACCGATCCCCCCACAACGAACCCCCCACCCATCACCGCGCCAACAACGCAGGGCACCCCAAACCTCGAGATCCCCCGCGCTCCCCGTGCTCACCGTCCACACCTCCACCCTTGTCACCCAGGCGCGGTCGCTGGAGTCAGAGATCGACGGTAAGCTCGCGACGCTACAGAGGGCGGCGAGCACCGCCGGCGTCGGCGTTCGCGACGCCCTCCTCGCGGGAGATTCCCTCGACGCGCAGGTCACCGACCTGGAGTCGCTGCTGCAGAGGCTCGCGGACGTGAGCACAGCCATGGCGGGCGCGGTCAAGGGCGGCGTGGGTGATTCACGCGCGCACACGCTCGCCAGGCATAAAGACATCTACGCCGAGTACCAGTCCGAGCTGAGGCGCGCCAAGAACGCGGTGCAGCAGAGCAGGGAGAGCGCCGAGCTCTTAGGGAGCGGGCGGGTATCAGGCGGGCTGAATGGGAATGATCACTTCGGGGATTCCTCCGCCGGGTCGCAGCTCATGCGCGAGCGCGGGACGATCATGAGCAGCACGTCCAAGGTGGACGACGTCATCGGGCAGGCGCACCGGGAGGTCGCCGCGCTGCTCGAGGGCGGCCGCGGGCCCCTGGAGGTCCGAGCCTCACTGGTGGGCACCGCCGCGCCCGGCCCGAGGGAAGCGTGGGTGGCGGTCGATGGGCGCCGCGCTGAGCGCGTCATCGACCCCGCGGACTACTCGCTCTCGCTCCGCGGCGGCGACGCCCTCGTGCCCATGCCGGACCCGCTCACGGCCCGAATCGCCTCCTTCGTGGACCAGAGCCTCGGGGCGCGCCCGTGCCCCTGGACTCGCCCCGGCGACCTCGCCCGCCGCGCCTCGATGCTCGAGGCTGCGGTCGTCTCTCACCGGGCGGCCTGCCCGTGAGGCGCCGGGACTACTCGTGAGGCGCCCGGACTACCCGTGAGGCGCCTGGGTTGCCCGTGAGGCTCCTGGCCTGACAATCGGGGCCGCCACGCGCCCGGGCCGCCGCGGCCCCCTATCCTCTGCGCCGCTCCCGCCCCCACCCCCATGAAGCACGCCATCCACGACTTCTCCGCGAAGCTCCGGCAGCCCTCCGTGGCGCCGACGCTCCAGGCCTATGTGGATTGGCGCCGCGCCGTCGAGGAAGCGCGCGCGGCCGGCGCGACGGCGCCGCCCATGCCGCCCATCGCGCCGGTGTCCATCAACCTGGACCTGACGGTGGCGTGCAACTATCGCTGCACCCACTGCATCGACTGGGACGTGCTCAACACCAAGCACCGCCTCGCGGAGGGCGAGCTGCGCGCGTCCATCGAGCTCATGCGCGAGCGCGGGCTCAAGTCGGTGATCTTGATCGGCGGCGGTGAGCCCACCCTCTACCCAGGCTTCGTGGGCTTCGTGGAGTTCCTCAAGGACCTCGGTCTCCAGGTGGCGATCGTCACCAACGGGAGCCGCGGGGACCGGCTCATGGACGTGGTCGGGTTCCTCGACGAGCGGGACTGGATCCGAATGTCCCTGGACTCCGGCTCCAATGA
>CBFHHK010000189.1:1734-8957 GCA_965655435.1 Planctomycetota bacterium
GGCCATGCACAAGCCGACGTCGAGCAAGGTGACCCTGGACGCCATCTGCGAGTGGGTCCCGCGCATCAAGGCCGCGAACCCCGCGCCCCGCCTCGGCTTCAGCTACATCATCGTCTGGCAGGGTGCGACACGCGACGACACGCCGCTCCACGAGAACATCCACGAGATCGTCCTGGCCGCCCAGCGCGCGTCGGAGGCCGGCTTCGACTACATCTCCTTCAAGCCGATCCTGGAGCGCCAGGAGGACGGCGCGGAGGTGATGGACCCCACCAAGGCCGCCGCAGCGGAGCAAGAGGTGGCGGTCCGTATCCGCGGCGAGGTCGAGAAGGCCAAGGGGTTCGCGAGCGAGGCCTTCGAGGTGTACGAGAGCGTCAACCTCCGGATGCTCGAGGACGGCTCCTGGCGGCAGTCCACGAGGCAGCCAGCCACCTGCCACATGCAGGCCCTGCGCCAGGTGCTGACCCCGATGGGCGTCTACAACTGCCCCGCCCACCGCGGCGTCGACAAGGCCCGCGTCGGGGACAAGCCGGCCTACGCGAGCCGGGAGAACGCCGCCGCGACCGGCGAGGCCGTCGCCGGTCTGCTCGACCAGTTCGACGCCAGCCACGAGTGCCGCCAGGTCACCTGCCTCTACCACGACGTGAACTGGTGGATCGAGGGCATGGTCAAGGACGGCGCCGATCCGGTCGAGGTTGGCGTGGAGAGCAACGACTACTTCCTCTAGGACCCGGCACCCCGCGCAGGCCTCACCGGCCAGGACACGGCGGGTCGCCCGGGAGGGTCGGCTCGACCGGTTCGGCTCGACCGGGTCGGCTCCAGCGGGCTGGCTCCATCAGGCTGGCTCCATCGGGCTGCCTCAAGAGGCTGGCTCCGCGTGGCAGCCTCGCCTGACCCACCCACCTCGCCCGAGGACCGGCGGGCCGGATCCGGTCCTTACGGCTCGACGAACCCGGTCACCCGGGCGGACAATCCCCGCCGATGCCCGCCGCGCCCCAGCCCCCCGCTCGGATCTACGTCCGCCTCCCCAGCTGGGTTGGGGACGTGGTCATGTGTACACCCGCGCTGCGGGCGCTCCGGCGGAGCGCACCACAGGCCGAGATCGTCGCCGAGGGGAGGGCTTTCCAACGGGACATGGTCATGGCGCTGGACAGCGTGGACCGCTTCATCACCGATCCGGGGCGGCGGCCGGCGGACCTCCTCCGCCACGGTCGACTCCTCGCGCGGGAGCGCTTCGACTGGGCGGTACTCCTCGGCGAGTCCGAGCGCGCCGCCCTCCCCGCCTTCCTCGCGCGGATCCCGGTCCGCGCGGGCTACGGCCGCGGGCTCCTGCGACGCGCGATGCTCACCCACTGCCTACGCCGACCGAAGGGCCCTGGTGGCAAGCCGCTCGCCTTCTCCATGATCGAGCGCTACTCGCGCGTCACGCGCGCCCTCGGCGTCCCCGATGACGGGTCTCACATGGACCTCGCGGTACCCCAAGTGGCCCGGACTGCCGTCGAGGCGCGGCTCGCCGCGGAGGGCCTCGGCCCCCAGACCGGGCTGATCACCGTCGTGGTCGGCGCCGCCTTTGGCTCCTCGAAGATGTGGCCCCCCGGTCACTTCGCCGCGTCCTGTGATGCGCTCTTCGAGCGCCACGGCTGGCGCGCCGTCCTCGCCCCCGGGCCCGGCGAGGAGGCGCTCGCGGCGGAGGTCGTCGCCCTGGCGAAGCACCCCGTGCTCTCGATCGCCGACCCGGTCCTTGACCTGGTCGAGCTGTCCGCGCTGCTCGAGCGCTCGCAGCTGGTAATCTCCAACGACACGGGACCGCGGAGCATGGCCGTGGCTCTCGGACTCCCCGTCGTGGTCGCGGTCGGCCCCATCGCCGACGCTCACACCCGACACCACCTCAAGCGGCAGCGCGTCCTCATGGCGGACGTGCACTGCCGGCCCTGCAACCACCAGGTCTGTCCGACCGACCACCGCTGCATGACGCGCATCACCCCCGAACAACTCGTGTCCGCCGCCGACGAACTGCTCGAGGCCGAGGGGTCTGGGCTCCTCAAGACCGAGGGGTCTGGGCAGGTGCGCCCGTGAGCCACTCCGAAGCGCCCCTCGACTCCGCCGACACGGCCGGTGTCTTCTTCGAGCCCAAGGACCTGCCCTTGCGCCGCGATGTGGGCTGGCTCGGGCAGCTCCTCGGCCGTCTCCTGCAGGAGCTGGGCGATGAGGAGCTGTTCCCCGCCGTGGAGGGGGCCCGGCTGCTCGCCCGCCGCCGCAGGCGAGGCGGTGAGGAGGCCGAGGCGCAGCTGATCAAGCTCCTCGACGGCCTCGACGATGACATGAGCCACGAGGTCGTCCGGGCGTTCTCCGCCTACTTCGGCCTCGTCAACATGGCCGAGCGAGTCCACCGCATCCGGCGGCGCGTCGACCGGCTCCGAAACGGAGAGCCCCAGCCCGGCGGCGTCCGCGCCGTCCTCAGGTCGCTGGCCGCGGCGGGCGTGGAGGCCGAGGAGGTCGAGCAGGCCCTCGAAGGCTTGCTGGTGGAGCCCGTGTTCACCGCCCACCCGACGGAGGCCGTGCGGCGGACGATCCTGCGCAAGGAGCAGCGCATCGCGAGGGTGCTCGTGGAGCGCTTCCACCAGGGGACCATGACCCCCGAGGAGATCGTCACTGCGAGGCAGCAGGTGGAGCTCGACATCGCGACGGCGTGGCAGACCGATGAGCAGCTGCAGGACAAGCCGACGGTTGGCGAGGAGCTGGAGCACGTGCTCTTCTACCTGACGGACGTGATCTACCGGGTCGTCCCGGCCCTGCACGCGGAGATCCAGCGCGGCTTTGAGGAGGCCTATGGGCGCCCGCTGGTCCTGGAGCGCCCCCTCGTCCGGTTCGGGAGCTGGGTCGGCGGGGACATGGACGGCAACCCCAACGTGGGCGCCGACACGATCCGCGCGACGCTGGCACGGCAGCTCGAGGTCGTGGTCGAGCGGTACCGCGCCGAGGTCACCGAGCTCTTCGGGCACCTCTCCCAGTCCACGAGCCGCGTCGGCGCCAGCCCCGCGCTCCTCGCGCTCGTCGACGACTACCGGGGGCGGTTCGCCGAGGCCTTCGAGCAGGTGCCCGACCGGTACGCGGAGATGCCGTACCGGCTCGCACTCCAGGGGATCCACGCGCGCCTCGGGGTCACCCGGCGCGGGGACGAGGGTGCCTACCCCGGCCCCAGCGAGTTCGAGGCGGACCTGAGGCTCATCGCGGCCAGCCTGGACGAGCACCGCGGCGCGCGGGCGGGCATGGAGCTCGTCGAGCGCCTGCTCATGCGGGTCTCCACCTTCGGCTTCCACCTCGCCACCCTCGACTGCAGGCAGGACGCGGAGGTGCACCGCCGGGTCGTCGGGGAGCTCCTCTCCGTCGACGGGTTCGAGGCCCTGTCCAGGGAGGAGCGGACCGCTCGGCTCGCCGCAGCGATCGCGGCCGAGGAGTCCGAGAGCGAGGCGTTCACGGCCGTGGAGCCGCTCTCCGACGAGGCCCTCGCGACCCTCGCGGTCTTCGAGACCCTCGCCGAGGCACGCCGCCGCCACGGGCCAGAGTCCGTTGGGACCTTCGTGGTCAGCATGGCAGAGGGGCCCGACGATGCCCTCGCGGTCCTGTGGCTCGCCCGACTCGCCGACCTCGTCGATGAGAACGGCACCGTGCCCCTGGACGTCGCTCCGCTCTTCGAGACCGTCGACGACCTCGAGCGCGGCCCTGCGGTCCTCGACGTGCTCGCAGCTGAGCCCGTCTACGCCAAGCACCTCGAGAGCCGCGGCCGCCGCCAGATGGTGATGCTCGGTTACTCGGACAGCAACAAGGACGGCGGCATCACCGCCTCCCGGTGGGCGCTACAGAAGGGCCAGACCGTCATGGTCGAGTCCGCGCGGGCCGCCGGCCTGGAGCTGACCTTCTTTCATGGCCGCGGCGGCTCCGCGAGCCGGGGCGGGTCCAAGCCGCGGGCGGCGTTCATGGCGGCCCCGCCGGGCGCCGTCGCAGGGCGAGGGCGCACGACCGAGCAGGGCGAGGTCATCCATGACAAGTTCGGCCTGCGCGGGACGGCGCTCCGGACCCTCGAGCTGGTCCTGGGCGCCGTCCTCGAGCGCACCGCCACCGGCGACGCGCCGCCGGAGCCCGAGGCGAGCTGGGTCGCGGCCATCGAGGAGGCCGCCACCTCGAGCCGCGCTCGCTACCGCAGGCTGGTGCACGATGACCCCGGGTTCCCCGAGCTGTTCCGCGAAATGACCCCCATCGACGTCATCGAGCGCCTGCGGATCGGCTCACGTCCTGGCAAGCGTCGGCAGATGCGGGGCGTCGAGGATCTGCGAGCCATCCCCTGGGTCTTCGCCTGGACCCAGGCACGCGTCATTCTTCCCGGCTGGTTCGGCGTGGGCTCAGGCCTGGAACAAGCGGTCCACTCCCACGGGCTCTCGACCCTCCGCGACATGGCCACACGTTGGCCGTTCTTCGACACGTTTCTCGCGGACGTCGAGATGGTGCTCGCCAAGGCCGACCTCGGCATCGCCTCTCGCTACGCCGAGCTTGCGGGGGACACCGGCCGCCGGCTCTTCCCCGAGATCGAGGAAGAGTTCGACCGGACGCGGGCCGTGATCCTAGACCTCCGCGAGGCCTCGACGCTCCTCGAGAGAGACCCCACGCTCAGGCGGTCGATCCAGCTCAGGAACCCCTATGTGGACCCCATGAGCTTCCTGCAGGTCGATCGCTTGCGCCGGTGGCGGGAGGGAGGCCGAGAGGACCGCGCCCTCGAGCGCATCCTGATTGAGACCGTCCGAGGCATCGCCCGTGGCCTCCGAAACACAGGTTGAGCGCCGACAGAGCAGAAGGCCCTGATGACACAACGTCAATAGCTGATTACAGGGCCGAAGATTGCGGTGCTGCCATACGCTTGTGATTAAGAACGTGTGAAGGAACGGCTGCTCGGTGCCCTTACCACCGAGGGCCCCGTACTAGCCCCTCGTTCCTGTCCTGCCATGAAGCCTCAAAGAATCCTCCTCGCTGACGACCATCAGATGTTCCTCGAAGGCCTCGAGCGCCTCCTGGGCAAGGACTTCGAGATCGTCGGTACTGCGCAGTCCGGGCCGGAGCTCGTGACGCTGGCCAGCGAGTGCAACCCGGATCTGATCATCACGGACTGGTCCATGCCGGACCTTTGCGGTCTGGACGCGGTGAAGGAGATCCGCAAGAGCGGCCTCGACCCCAAGTGCATCATCCTCACGATGCACGAGGACCCCACCTACGCCTCCGAGGCCATCGAGAGCGGCGTGCATGGTTACGTCCTCAAGCGTGCAGCCACCTCGGAGCTGGTCTCCGCCATCGAGGAGGCTCTCTCCGGCGGTTGCTGGATCTCCCCCGCGCTTGCGGCGAAGATCATCCGCAACAAGAGCCGGGAGGGCGCGAACGGGACCGAGGATGCGGCTCCCGAAGCGGCCCTCTCCGATCGCCAGGTTCGCATCTTGAAGTCGCTCGTCGAGGGCAAGATCGCGAAGGAGATCGCCGGCGACCTGGGGATCTCGCGCAAGACCGTCGAGTACCACAAGTACAAGATGATGAACCAGTTGAAGCTCGGTTCGACCGCGGAGCTCATCAAGTTCGCGGTCCAGAAAGGGCTGGACGCCTAGGGACCACGTCCGCAGCGCTGGACACCTGGCGCTGATCCCTCGTCGTCGACGGACGGGCGCGCCGGTCCCGCTGCCGGGGTATTGGCACCGGAGACCTGTGCCGGACGGCCGCGGTCACGACGCTGGCGAGACGGTCATCTCCAACCATTCATGATCGAGTACGCGGACCACCCGCTCCTCTGGCCCGCCGCGTTCGTCGCCCGCTTCAGTGCGCCGCTACGGCAGGTGGAGACGCCAGCGCGCGTCCGAGCGGCCATGAGGCAAGGAGCCCTCGCGGGCGAGCCCTCTACCCGTGCGGAGCAGCCGGGGGAGACACTGACCGGAGGGAGGCTCGCAGGACAGCCCGCACGGGGTGAGGCGCCTCCCCCATCGAGGTCCGGACCCAGCCCGACCCTCGGGGTCGGCGTGGCCGAGCCAGCCTCACGCGAGGCGATCAGGCGTGACACCCGATCGCTCCTGCGCCATGGCGGGTACAAGCCATCGGGCCGCGGCAAGCCCTCGGCCGAGTACCTCGTCCGTGCCAACGAAGAGGGCGACCTCCCGTCCATCAACGTCGCGGTCGACACCTGCAACGCCCTGAGCCTGCACTCTGGCCTCCCGATCAGCGTCGTGGACCTTGACCTGCTCTTGCCGCCCCTCAGGGTCGCCACGGTCGATCGCGGCAGCTATGTCTTCAACGCGAGCGGCCAGGAGATCCAACTCGACGGGTTGCTCTGCCTGATGGACGCCGCGGGTCCTCGCGCCAACGGCGTCAAGGACTGCCACCCGACCAAGACCCACGACGAGACCGAGGCGGTCCTGTCCATCATCTGGGGATCCACAGAGCACGCGAACCACTGCGAGAGAGTCCTTCAGGCCTTCATGGGGCTCCTGAGCGAGGCTGGCGCGGACGTGCAGCGCGTCGGACCTCCGCCGCCCGAGGCCACGCCGCGCGGCTGAGAGTCCCCTCGCTGAGCCCCCTCGCTGAGCCCCCTCGCTGAGCCACGGGGTCGAGCCATTGGCCGCGCCCAGCCGGTTGATGTGAGAACCCGGCGGTTGATGTGAGAACCCAGCGGTTGCATGAGCTCGGCGCCTCCCCTCGACTCCACTCCGGAGAGACGAGGAACCGCCTCACCATCTCAGGCGCGGGGCTCGTCCCTTCCAGCCGCACGGCTGCTTGCCTGGAAGTGCCGTTCGAGCTGCACCGCAGCTGAAGGGCACTGCTGCTCAAGGGCACTGTCGCTGAAGGGCACTGTCGCTGGAGGCACCGCCGCAGGAGACACTGCCGCGGGAAAGACTGCCGCGGGAGACACTGCTGCGGGGAGAACCGCTGCGGGAAGCACCGCCGCCGGAAGTGGCTCTGTCGCGAGGATCCCTCCGGCGAGCATCACGGCTACCTGGAGCAAGCCTGAGGGGAGGCTTCGCGGGCGGAAGAGACCGCCGTCGGAAGGCGCCGTCGCCCAAACGCCCTGCCGCGCAGAAGGCACTGCCGCGGGAAAGACGCTGCCGCGGGGAAGGCGCTGCCGCGGGGAAGGCGCTGCCGCGGGGAAGGCGCTGCCGCGGGAAAGGCGCTGCCGCGGGGAAGGCGCTGCCGCGCGGAAG
>CBFHHK010000190.1:0-2752 GCA_965655435.1 Planctomycetota bacterium
GCGCTTCCTCGCCCGCCGCTTCCTGTGGTTCGTCATCACCGTCTCGACCGTGATGACCGTGTCCTTCTTCCTGATGCACTCGGTGAAGGGCGGCCCCTTCGACGGGGAGCGCAAGCTCGACCCCGTCATCGAGGCCAACATCAAGGCCCGCTACCACCTGGACTGGCCGCTCTGGCGCCAGTACCTGCAGTACGTCGGCCCGTTCAACCTGGACGACCAGCGCGCCCTCGCCGCCTTCGATGAGGAGGGCGGGTTCTCGCTCTGGCGCTCGGAGGGCGCCGAGGGCGAGCCCACCCGCGCCTTCGGGGGCGTGCTCACCGGGGACTTCGGCCCCTCCTTCCGCTACAAGGACTTCACGGTCAACGACATCCTCGAGGAGAGCCTCCCGATCTCCGCCCTGCTCGGGGTGCTGTCCATGATGTTCGCCATCGCCCTGGGCGTGTCCGCGGGCATCGCCTCGGCCCTGCGGCCAGGCTCGGGCATCGACCTGACCCTGCGCATCGCGGCCACCGGCGGCATCGCGCTCCCCAACTTCGTGATCGCGAGCTTCCTGGTGATCCTCTTCGTGTTCCTGATCCCGCTCCTGCCGGTGGCCGGCTGGGGCACGATCCAGCACATGCTCCTCCCCGGCTTCTGCCTGGGCCTCGTGTTCGCCGCCTACATCGCGCGCCTCACCCGCACGGGGATGCTCGAGACCCTCAGCGCCGACTACATCCGGACCGCCCACGCCAAGGGGCTCGCGCCCCGCACGGTGGTCATGCGGCACGCCCTCAAGGGCGGGCTGCTCCCCGTGGTCTCCTACCTCGGCCCCGCCACCGCGGGCATCCTCACGGGCAGCCTCGTGATCGAGAAGATCTTCTTCATCCCCGGCACCGGGTCGCACTTCATCAACGCCGCGACGAACCGGGACTACACGCTGGCCATGGGCGTGACGATCCTCTTCACGGTGCTCGTCTACACCCTCAACACGGTGGTCGACATGGCGTACACGCTGCTCGATCCCCGGATCAAGCTGGAGGACGAGTGAGATGAGCGACCCCAATCAAACCTCACGCTGGTCCATCGACGAGGCCGAGCTCGCGAGGCTCACGAAGGAGGCGCGCCAGTTCAAGGGCGAGAGCCTGTGGTCCGACGCCTGGCGCCGGCTCCGCCGCAACCGCACGGCCTTCTTCGCCCTGCTGTTCCTGGCGGCCTTCGGCGGGATCTCCCTGCTCGCGCCGTTCCTGCCCATCCCCTCCCCCAAGGCCATCTCCCTGCGCGATGAGCCCGGGACGCCGGAGTGGCTCTGGAGCATCCCGGCGGCGCCGACCAAGGCGCCCGACCGCGGCGCGGCCACGACGCGCGCCACGCGCAACCTCTGGAACAACGGGTGGCGTCACCGCTCCACCGTGATCCTCGCTGCCGCGGACGAGGGCGCCGCGGAGCGGGCCCGCGCCCGCGTCGGGGAGGTCAGCGCCCGCGGCGCGGTCCTCGAGACCTACCCCGCCGAGGAGGGGGGCGGCCTCGAGGTCTACGCCTCAGTCCCGATGCTCGAGGGCGACGCCCCCGAGGTGGACTACGGCGCCACCGGCATCCGTGGCACGGCCACCTGCTGGGAGGTCTTCACCTCGGACGCCGAGGAGGCGACCGGGGCGGTTCACTCCCTGCGCCTCGAGGGCGCAGAGGGCGCCGCCTTCGACCCGGCGCGCGTGTCCGGCTGGTCCGTGGAGGCCCGCGGCCGCTCGATCCGCCTCTTCCTCAGCCGCGCGGAGGCCCAGGCGGGACTCGGTGACTGGGTGGTCGCCTACCGTCTCTCCGCCGAGCTCGACTCGCTCCCGACCGCGGTCTTGCTGGACGGGACGCTCCTCGCAGGCTCCGCAGCGGTCTCGTGGGAGGGCACCCCCCGCGGCGCCCAGACCGTCAAGGCCGAGCTGCTCGAGGGGGTCGAGGCCATGGACCTCGGCCGCCAGGTCGCCGCCTCCCTCGCGGCGGCCCCCATCGACGGTGTCACCTACATGGAGACCCGTCATGAGGATGGGTACTGGGAGTTCAAGGGGCTGGTGGGCGCCATGGACCGCGCCATGCGCCGGGCCCGCATCGCCACCTTTGGCCTGTGGCAGACGGGCAACTGGATGGGCACCGACGGCCAGGGCCGCGACCTGCTCGCGCGCATCGTGTGGGGCAGCCGGACCTCGATCATCGTCGGGATCATCGCGTCCCTGTGCTCGCTCCTGATCGGCGTCCTGTACGGCGCCTTCTCGGGCTACATGGGCGGGCGCATCGACAACCTGATGATGCGCATCGTCGACGTGCTGTACTCGATCCCGTTCATCTTCGTGGTCATCTTCCTGATCACGGTCGTGAACGAGTACCGCACGGAGCTCGAGGACCAGTTCGGCATCGACCGGGAGAAGATCTTCTTCCTGGTCATCGGCGCCATCTACTGGCTGACCATGGCGCGCGTGGTGCGCGGCCAGGTCCTGAGCCTCAAGAACACGGAGTTCATCGAGGCGGCGCGCGTCATCGGCGCGTCGACCACGCGCATCTTGCTGTCCCACGTGGTGCCCAACGTCCTCTCCATCGTGATCGTCTACCTGACCCTCACGATCCCGGCGGTGATGCTCTTCGAGGCCTTCCTCTCGTTCCTGGGCCTGGGCATCGAGCCGCCCAAGGTCAGCTGGGGCCTGCTCGCCGTGGACGGCACCCAGGCCATCAACCCGATCAAGATCTACTGGTGGCTGGTGGTCTTCCCCGCCGCCGCCATGGGCTCCAC
>CBFHHK010000190.1:2761-8904 GCA_965655435.1 Planctomycetota bacterium
GGACGGCACCCAGGCCATCAACCCGATCAAGATCTACTGGTGGCTGGTGGTCTTCCCCGCCGCCGCCATGGGCTCCACCCTGCTGGCCCTCAACATCCTCGGCGACGGACTCCGCGACGCCCTCGACCCCAAGCTGAGGGGGAAGAACTGATGCCGATCCTCGACGTACAGAATCTCCGGGTGCGCTTCGAGACCCACCACGGCGTCGTGCGCGCCGTGGACGGCGTGTCGTTCTCCCTCGAGGAGGGCGAGACCCTCGGCCTGGTGGGCGAGTCTGGGTCCGGCAAGTCCGTCACGAACCTGGCGCTCATGGGCCTGATCCCGAGCCCCCCAGGGGTCGTCGAGGCTGACGCCATGCGGTTCGAGGACCGGGACCTGCTGGGCCTCACCGACGCGGAGCTACGGTCCATCCGCGGGAACGAGATCTCCATGATCTTTCAGGACCCGATGACCTCCCTGAACCCGCTCCTCACCGTGGGACGTCAGCTCACCGAGGTCCTCGAGGTCCACGAGCGCGTCTCCCGCCGCGAGGCGCGCAGGCGCGCGGCGGCCGGCCTCGGCGACGTGGGGATCCCGGAGCCGGAGCGGCGCCTGGACCAGTACCCCCACGAGCTCTCCGGCGGCATGCGCCAGCGCGTCATGATCGCCATGGGGCTGCTGTGCCGCCCGCGGGTCCTGCTCGCGGACGAGCCCACCACCGCCCTCGACGTGACCATCCAGGCCCAGATCCTCGAGCTCATGCAGAAGCTCCAGCATGAGTACGGCACAGCGATCATCCTCGTGACCCACGACCTCGGCGTCGTGGCCGGCATGAGCGACCGCGTCAACGTGATGTACGCGGGACGCCTGGCCGAGACCGCGGGGGCCATCGAGCTCTTCGACGACCCGCGCCACCCCTACACCCGCGGCCTCCTCGGGAGCGTCCCGCGGCTGAGCGGTGACACCGACGCGGACCTCGACTCCATCATGGGCTCGCCCCCCGACCTCGCCGACCTCCCGGCGGGCTGCGCCTTCCAGCCTCGCTGCACCTTCGAGACCGAGCGCTGCGCCGCGGAGGCGCCGCCCCTGTTCGATCTCGGCGGCGGCCGGAGCTCGGCCTGCCTCGAGCGCGACGCCCTCGGTCAGCACCAAGGAGGTGCACAGTGAGCGCTCCCCTGCTCGAGGTCCGCGACCTCCACAAGCACTTCGAGGTTGGCTCCCCTGGCCTGTTCGGCGGCCAGCAGGAAACCCTGCGCGCCGTGGACGGCGTCTCGTTCGAGCTCGCTCGCGGCGAGACCCTCGGCCTCGTCGGCGAGTCAGGCTGCGGCAAGAGCACCTGCGCGCGCACCCTGGTCGGTCTCTACCCGCCCACCTCGGGTCAGGTGATGTACGAGGGCGAGGAGATCAGCAGCCTCAGCCACCGCGATCGCGCGCCCTTCCGCCGCAAGATCCAGATGATCTTCCAGGATCCCTACGCGTCCCTGGACCCGCGGCAGACCGTCTCCTCCATCCTCACCGAGCCCCTGCGCATCCACCGCCTCGCCCGCCCTCGCCAGCGCCGGCTGCGGGCCATGCAGCTGCTGGACGCCGTGGGTCTCAACCCGAGGCACATCCACCGCTTCCCCCACGAGTTCTCCGGCGGCCAGCGCCAGCGCATCGGCATCGCGCGAGCCCTCGCCCTCGAGCCGGACCTCATCATCTGCGACGAGCCGGTGAGCGCCCTCGACGTCTCCATCCAGGCCCAGGTGGTGAACCTCCTCGGAGAACTCCAGGAGCGCTTCGATCTCGCCTACCTCTTCATCGCCCACGACCTCGCGGTCGTCCGTCACATCTGCGACCGGGTCGCCGTCATGTACCTGGGCAAGGTGGTCGAGATCGCAGAGCGCGACGCGCTCTTCGACGACCCGCGCCACCCCTACACCCGCGCGCTGCTCTCCGCCGTGCCGCACCCCGACCCGCGCATCGAGCGGGGCCGGGAGCGCATCGTGCTCGAGGGCGACGTTCCCTCACCGCTGGACCCGCCGACCGGCTGCCGCTTCCACCCGCGCTGCGTCGAGCGCGGCAACGTCGCGGGGGACCGCTGCGAGACCGCGGAGCCAGCCCTCGGTTCGAGGAGCGCTTGCCACCTCGAAGCCGAGGTATGAGCCACGTCTCGCTTCTGTAACCAACGCTCCCCCCCAACGCCCCCCGAACGCCCCAAGGGCACCGCGAACCAGGACAACCTGCCGCACACGGTCGCAGCGGAGACCGGTCTGAGGAGGAAATCGAGCAGGGGCGGTTACCTCCGCCACCCCCTCGCCTATTCATCGTCGGAAAGGCAGGTGAGTCTGGGAAGGCTCACCGAAGGAGCAGTAAGGAGCTCTGTTGCGGGACTGACAGTCTGTTGACCGTCGGTCCCGCGCTTCGTTCATGTCAGGCCTCGAGCCTTCCAACCAACCGAAGGGCGCTGGCCACGAGCTCAAGTTCAACCTCTCGAGCCTCCCCCATTCGATCGCCGTCGAGCTGCCACGCGACGGGCGGCTGCCCCGGCACCGAGCCGATGCGCACGCTGGCGCCAGGCGTGTCGGTCGCGAGCCGACTCGAAATGGGACGCTGCAGCTGGGCGAGGGCGAGGACCGCGGCACCCACGAGCGGGTTCGCGCGCTCGCGGACGTGGACGTCGAGCCGCCCGTCATCCGGCCGCGCTCCCGGAGAGAGCCACATGGACTTGCCATAGGTGCGCGTGTTCGAGATCACGGCAGAGACGGCCCGCCTGCCCGCAGGCTGGCCCTCGACCGAGACCTCGAAGCGCGGCGGGGCGAGCCGGAAGAGCTCTCGTACACCGCACCAACCGTAGAGGGAGTTGGCCGACCATCGGTACCAGCGAGCCCCCATCCTCGAACCGCGCGCAGCGTCGATCCTGGCGGAGATCCCCGCGTCGAAGCCGAAGCCGGCCATGGCGAGGAAGACCTCCTCCGCGCCGCCGTCCGCCCGCGCTCGCCCTACGTCCCATTCCACGGCACCCGCCGCAGCGATCACGTCGATGGCAGCCACCGGGTCCAGGGGGAGGCCGAGCTCTCGGGCCACCACATTCCCCGTCCCGAAGGGCAGCACGCCGAGCTCGGGCCGGTCTCGCGCGTCGAGCTCCAGCAGGCCCGCCGCCGCCTCGCGCAGCGAGCCGTCCCCGCCGAGGACCAGGACACGCTCGACCTCGCCGGCGACCTCCGCCGCCAGCTCACGGATGTGGCCCGCGCGCTCCGAGCGCCGCTCGAACGACGCGTGCCCGAGCGCCTGCAGCCGCTCGCACACGGACCCCGCGACCTGCACCGCGCGGCCTTGGCCGGCGATCGGGTTGAAGAGCACGGCGTACCTCACGGGCTCAGCCGACCAGCGCCATCCCCAGCCGCGCGGCGCCCACCGCGAGCACGACGTTCAGGGCGACCACCAGCGCGGCCGTCCCCATGGAGCCGTCCCGCATCAGCAGGACCACCTCCAGGCTGAAGGTGCTGAAGGTGGTGAGCGCCCCGAGCAGTCCCACAGCCACGAACTGACGGTGGGACTCGTGGCCGTGGCCCGCCTCGATCCAGGCCCACAGAGCACCGATCGCAAGGCTCCCCATCACGTTCACCAGCAGCGTCCCGAAGGGCAGCGCGGCGCCCGCCAGCGCGCGCCACGGCGCCGATGAATCCACCGCAGCCCACGAAGAGGAGGTCCCGCATGGCGAGCGAGCATACGGGAAGCCAGCCCCGGCTGTCCTCGCCCCGCGGGCCAGCTCCGAGATGGACCGCAGCGAGCCCCCGGCAGGGCCCCAGCCGAGCCTCCCCCAGGATTCGCCGCCCAGGTAACTCGCCCAGCTAACTCGCCCGGCAGACCCGCCCGGGGAACTCGCTCAGGGAGCCCCTGCTGGGAAGCCGCTCAGTGAGCCCGCGACGTCGGCGCCGCTCCGAGGCCGCGTGCGCGGGTCGCCTGGGCCTTGAAGAGCGCCACCACGGGCACCCCTGGGCTGAGCTCGAGCCGCTCCACCGCGCGCTCGGTCACCTCCGCCAGGACCGGGGCCTCGAGGCCGCAGTCCACCTGGACCAGGCAGCGCGCCGTCGTCCGCGTCACCCGCTCGACGGTGCCCGAGAGGTGATTCGTGAGGGACAGCCGCGCGTCCATGGGCGGCACCGCGAGGACGATGTCCGCAGGGCCGAGGATGACCTCCACGTCATCGCCGACCTCGGCCGCCACCTCCCCGCAGGCCACCTCGCTATTCCCGGGTCCACCGGGTCCACCGGATCCACCACCGGGTCCACCATCGGGGCTCCCGGGCGCTGCGCCGCCGCGCCCCGTCAGCGCCACCCAGCCCAGGCCCGTGCCGTCCCGCCGAACCATGCGGCCCGGGAGCGAGAAGGACAGCCCGCTCCCCGCCAGCAGCTCCACGGCGCCCCGATCCGCGGCGATGGTCGAGAGGTCGCCCTGGCCCGCCGCGCGCCCGCCATCGACGAGGAGCAGCTCGTCGGTGAGCGCGAGGAGGTCCGAGAGGTCATGGCTCACCATCAGCGTCGGCAACCCGAAACGCTCCTGCACCCGCCGCAGGAACGGCAGCACCTGGAGCTTGAGCCCGCGGTCGAGGCTGGAGAGCGGCTCGTCGAGCAGGAGCAGCTGGGGCGCCGCCAGCAGCGCCCGCCCGATCGCCACCCGCTGCCGCTGCCCGCCGGAGCAGTCCCGCGGGAGACGCCCGAGGAGATCCCCGAGATCGAGCAGGTCCACCACCTCGTCGAGGTCGACGCCGCTCGCCGTGGACTCTCCGTAGCGGAGGTTGCTCAGCACCGAGAGGTGCGGGAACAGGCGGTGGTCCTGGAAGACCAGCCCGACCTGGCGACCGTGGGCCGGTGGTGAGAGGCCCGCGCCGCTGTCCACCAGGACCTCGCCGCCCACCACGACGCGCATGTGCTCCGAGGGCAGCAGGCCAGCGATCGCGTGGAGCAGCGTCGACTTGCCTGAACCCGACGGACCGAACACGCCGGTCGCCCCGCGGCCGAGGCGGAGGTCGAGGTCGAGGGTGAAGCCGCCGCGGCGGACGACGGCGCGGATCTCGAGCCCGCTCATGTCTGCCCCCCGCCCGCGCCGCGCCGGAGCCGGCGCACGACCAGCTCGCTGGCCATGAGCGCCGCCGCCGAGAGGAGCACCGAGACCACGGTCAACCGCAGCGCGGCCCCGTCCCCTCCGGGGACCTGCGTGCCCTGGTAGATCGCCAGCGGCAGCGTGCGCGTCTCCCCTGCGATGCTGCCCGCGAGGGTAATCGTGGCCCCGAATTCCCCGAGGCTGCGGGCGAAGCCGAGCGTGAGGCCCGCGACCACCCCCGGCGCTGCGAGGGGCAGGGTCACCGTCCGGAAGCGCCGGAGCGGCCCCGCGCCCAGCACCGCGGCGGCGTCCTCGAGCCCGGGGTCCACCAATTCCACGGCCGTCCGCACCGAGCGCACCACGAGGGGGAGCGCCACCACCGCTGCCGCCAACACCGCGCCGAGGGTGGTGAAGGCCACCTCGATGCCCAGGGCCTCCAGCAGCGGCCCCAGCGGGCCAGAGCGGCCGAAGGTGAGGAGGAGGAGGTAGCCCACCACCACCGGGGTCAGCACGAGCGGCAGGTGAACCAGGGTGTCCAGGAGCAGCTTCCCGCGGAAGTCCCGGCGGGCCAGCAGCCATCCCAGGGTCACGCCGGGCCCGGCCACCACCACGGTGGCCGCGAGGCTGACGCGCAGGGAGAGCCAGAGCGTCTCCCATTCGGCCGAGGTCAGGGCGGCCGCGGCGATCATCGAGGCTGCTCCCTGGGCGCTGCGGGATCGAATCCCCGCGCCGCAAAGCTGGCGGCCGACGCGCGACCGGCGAGCTCTCCGAGAAGGCGCCGGGCTCCTCCACCCGCCCCGCGCGTCGCCGCGGCGCAGTAGCGGATCGGTCGATGAAGCTCGGCGCCCAGCTCGAAGAGGATCTGGACCTCCGCGGACCCGACCGCGTCGGAACGATAAAGGACTCCCCAGTCCACCTCGCCGCGCTCGACGAGCCGCAGCGCCGCCCGGGCGCTCCCGGCCGGGATCATTCGCTCCGAGAGCGACGGCCACGCTCCCAGCGCCCCGAGGGCCTCCCGGGCGTACTCGCCCAGGGGCACGAACGCGGGGTCCCCGGTCGCCCAGCGCCCGGCGGGAAGG
>CBFHHK010000191.1:0-2160 GCA_965655435.1 Planctomycetota bacterium
GCGGCGGCAGCGTCCGCGGCGGCAGTACCCGCGGCGGCAGTACCCGTAGCGGCAGCGCCCGTGGCTCGCGCCGGCGCGGCGGTCGACGGCGCCGCTGAGAACCAGATCATCCATGTCGAAGACTCTCCCCACCTACTGTGGCGCGACCGTGCATGAGCGAAGGCTCGGCAACGGGATGCGCGTTCTGATCGCCGAGCGGCACCTCGACCCCGTCGTGGCCGTCATGGTCTGGTACGGCGTGGGGGCGCGGCATGAGACGGGCCCGGAGGCGGGCGTCAGCCACTTCCTCGAGCACATGATGTTCAAGGGCACCGAGGCCCACGGCAAGGGCGCGATCGACCTCGAGACCACGGTGCTGGGCGGGAGCAACAACGCCTTCACCACCCCTGATCACACCGCCTACTGGTTCGAGTTTGCCTCGGATCGCTGGGAGCGAGCGCTCGACCTGGAGGCCGACCGCATGCAGGGGCTGCTCCTCGATCCCGAGGAGTTCGCGGCCGAGAAGAAGGTCGTCCTGGAGGAGCTCTCCATGGGGTTGGACGACCCCTGGAGGTCACTCAGCCGCAAGGTCTCCGAGACGCTCTTCGGTGAGCACCCCTACGCTCGGCCGGTCATCGGATACCGCGAGACCCTGGAGCCCATGACCGCCGACGACATGCGGGCGTACTACCTGCGTCACTACCGGCCGGGGAACGCGACGCTCGTGGTGGCCGGCGACGTCGAGCCGGAGGCCGCCCTGGCCGCCGTGACCGCGCGCTTCGGGGAGATCGAGAACCACGGGGGGGACGAGGGCCGGCCGGACCCCGAGCTGGAGGTCGAGCTGGACGGCGAGGTGAGGATCGAGACGACCTGGGACGACAACGCGTCGCGCTTGATCGTGGCCTACCCTGGCGGGCCCTTCGGCTCCGACGTGGACTTCACCATGGACGTCGTCGTCTCCGTCCTCACGAGCGGGAAGCTCTCCCGACTGTATCGCCGCCTCGTGATCGACGAGGGACTCGCCACAAGCGTGTCCGCCAACAACGACGCCCGCGCCCGCGGCGGCGGCTTCTGGATCTACGCGGAGGCCGTGCATGGGGCGGACTGTGAGCGGCTGGAGGCGGTGATCCACGAGGAGGTGGCGCGGCTCTGCGCCGAGCCCATCGCGGCGGGTGAAATGACCCGTGCACAGAAGCTCCTGGCGGCCAGCGAGGCCTTCGACTCGGAGACCGTCACGGACGTGGCCGAGACCCTCGGCGAGTACGCGACGGACCTGCGCTGGCAGGACGCTCTCGAGGTCGAGGCGCGGCGGGCCTTGGTGGACACCAGCTCGCTCATGGCCACCTGTGAGCGCCTCCTGCGCCCCGACCGGCGGGTCGTCGCCTGGTCCCGGCCGGAGCCCGAGGAGGTGACCGCATGAGCGCTCAATCGAAGGCCGACGCGCCCCGGATCGAGGTGGAGAGGGAGCGGTTCGTCCTCTCCTGTGGCGCCGTGCTCCTCGTCCATCGCCGGCCATCGTCGGCGGTGACGGCCGTGCGGGTTCACGTGCGGGGCGGGCCAGGGCTCGACCCGGCGGGCAAAGAGGGGGTGGTCCACCTCACCGGAGCCTTCGCGGATCAGGGCACCAGCGCGCGCACCGATCAGGACATCGCGGCGCTGCTCGAGCCCGAGGGCGGCGGCGTCAGCGGAGACGCCATGGGCCTCTCCGGTGCCGTCGCAGGGACGGCATGGCGGGTCTTGATGGAGGTGCTCGGCGAGCTCGTCACTGACGCGGCCTACCCCGACGCCTTGATCGAGCGCCAGCTCGAGCGCATGAAGACCCGTCTCGAGGTCGAGGCGGATGATCCGCGGGCCCAGGGCGGGATCCTGTTCAAGCGTCTGGTGTACGGCGACGAGCACTTCCTCGGTCGCAGCACCTATGGGGACCTCGAGACGGTCTCGCGCATCACCGCCGGGGACCTCCGATCGCACCGCGCCGCGAACTGGTGCGGCGCCCGCCTCGTGATCGCCGTCGTCGGTGACGTCGATCCTGGCGAGGTGCGCGACCACGCGGAGCGAGCCTTCGGCGCGGTCCCGGTCGGGTCCACGCACGAGCGGACCAAGCCCTCATTCCCGCCCATCGAGCGCCGGACCGCGGCCTTCGAGCGAGACCGTCAGCAGGTCCATGTGCATCTTGGCCAC
>CBFHHK010000191.1:2259-8858 GCA_965655435.1 Planctomycetota bacterium
CCGGCCCACTCCCTCCCCTGCTCATGGCCATGCGACACCCGCTCCTCCTCCTCCTCGCCCTCTGCTCAACCGCCTCCGCGCAGGTGGCGTCGGACGACTTCGAGGTGACCAACACCGACGACTGGGGCCTCGAATTCAACCCCAACCTGGTGGGGGTTCACATGACCACCGGCGGCAACCCCAGCGGCCGGATCGAGGTCACCGTGCAGAACTCGGCGTCGCAGCTGCCGGCGGCCATGGTGGTGCCCGGGGCGGCGAACCATCCCTGGAAGGGGGACTTCCGCGGCCTCGGGGTCACGTCGTTCACCTTTGACCGGCAGGTCGAGGTCGGCTCCTCGAACTTTGGCACCCGCCCGTTCCTCGTGATCGCCAACGACGGCGGGACCAGGACGGACTTCTCTGACGACGCCTGGGCGTTCGTGTACACCGGCGACCTCTTCCAGTTTGGCTTCTCCCCCTGGACGACCGTCTCCACGCCGATCCCAAGCTCCTCGGCCACGACGCCCAACGGCTGGGACCTGGCGGCGCTGCCGGGTAGCCCCCTGGTCGGCCTCTCTGGTAACGCCCTCTGGAACGCGATCATCCAGGACGTGGACTACGTCGGCATCGCGATGGACCGGCCCTTCAACGGAGCGTTCTGGTTCGGCAACCACATCATCAGCTTCGACAACTTCATCCTCGATGGGGTGGGGTCCATCGGGACCCGGTATTGCAGCCCCGGCGTCATCAACTCCACGGGCGCGCCGAGCAGCATCGAGGCCACGGGGAGCGGCTCGGTGTCGCAGAACAACCTCTCCCTCGTCGCGGGCGACCTCCCCTTGAACGCCTTCGGCTTCTTCCTGACGAGCCAGGCCCAGGGCTTCGTCGCCAACCCTGGAGGGAGCCAGGGCAACCTGTGCCTCTCGGGGTCGATCGGCCGCTACGTGGGCGCAGGGCAGATCCTCAATGCTGGAGCGACCGGTTCCTTCACCCTCCCGCTCGACCTGAACCAGACCCCGACGCCCACGGGCCTGGTCGCGATCGGCGTCGGTGAGACCTGGAACTTCCAGGCCTGGCACCGGGACGCGCTCGGCGGCTCTGCCACGTCGAACTTCACGGACGGGATCTCGGTCCAGTTCCAGTGATCCGCTGAGCGCCAGGGCTGAGCCCTGGCCAAAGGAGCACCGGACGCCGTCTGCCCCTGTTGGGGCGGCGGCGTCCGTTCCGTTGGACCGCGAGGCGTGCCTCGAACCCTCCCTCACGAGAAGAGGGGAGCCGAGGGTGGCTCAGCGGCGAGGACTGGATCGGACGATCCGCGGCTCCAGAGACGGTCCCACGGCCATGGCGGCGGGACGCTCCGAGGCGACGAGCGCGGGCCGCGGCGCCGCCGTGTGCGCGCGGACCTCCTTCACGGTCACGAACAGGAGGATCGACGGGGCGATGAGGAAGAGCAGCGAGCCGCGATAGCGGCGCAGGATCTTGCTGGGTCGAGTCATGGGGTCGAGGCCGTGAGGGAACCGTGAGGGAAGAGGTCCGCTGGGATGGATGAGGACCGGCCGCGTCGGACAGTGACACATGCGTCGGCGCCTCGCGGAGGCGACACGGTTCGCTCGTTTCTCTCCGCGGCGCTCGGCGAGGAGCGCGGGGCGACTCGCGACGGGGCACGGACGATCTCACCGCGGATTCCTGTCGCGTTCGAGGGCGCTCGAGACACGTGCCCTTGTAGGCGCGCCGCGCGGCGGCGCGCTCCGACCCAAGACCTGACCCCCAATCTCCATGAAGATCCCCATTCATGTCGGCGCGGCGCTCGCGCTCACATCCCTCGCGAGCGCGCAGCTCCAGCCGACCTTCACCAAGGCGCAGTTCCGCGTTGACCTCTCTCAGCAGCTCCGGCCCGGCGACGCGGTCCTCGAGCTCCAGGCAGACCGGAGCCGTGGCGGCAGGGTTCGACTCGAGCTTGAGAATCGCAAGATGACCCTGTTCCGCGACGACGGCCGCGACATGGACGAGCGCGGTGGCGACGGCGTCTATACGGGCGTCGTCCGCGCCGATCTCCAGGAGGAGCGCGCGATCGCCCGAGACCTGCAGCTCTCCGCCGAGCGCGGCGTGCTGATCCCGATCTTCGAGGGCCGCGAGCTCGTCGAGCGCGTGAATTCACGCACCCTCGTCAAGCGCCCGAGGCCCATGACGATCCCGATCATCACGACCAGCGCGAGCACGACCGTCGACCCCGACCATTCGCTCATGATCACGGACACGTCGGTCTTCGGCGACGTCGATCACAACCTTAATCCATGTACGGGCGTCGGGAACCCTGACGGGGCCTTCGCGTTCGCCCACGTCATGACCGAGCTTGCGGGGACGAACGATCCCTCCGTATTTGCCATGGACTGGCTCTCCCACTGGGGTACGGCGCAGAACATCAACGGAGATGTTGCGCCCGCTCGCTTGGATACCATGAACAAGATCTTGGACGCTTGGGATCCACTGGGGACCGGCGTGTTGGACATGGCTCAGGCGCCCTTCCACCCCATCGCGGTGGTGCTGCGCTTGGACCTGAGGGAGACCAACGGCTATGGCAGCGGCTCGGCGGGCGAGGCGCGCATCGTCTACAGCTTCGTGGACGCGAGCTGCGACGCCAGCCAAGAGGGGTTCCTCGCCATCTTCGAGTACGCCATCAACAAGACGGGTTGCAACGTGCGGCAGTGGGGCCGGGACTGGGCCGACCTGAGTGACCTCCCGGTTGGCAGCCCGGCTTACAACGATGCCCTCGCGGACCTCACCACTCAATTTACCGACCTCACGAGCAACCCGAATGCCAACCGGCTGGGGCAGCTCCGGACCAACGATTTCTTGCCGGGCTTCGCCAGCGGTTTGGACTGGCAGCTTCGTGAGTTCCGCCTGGATAGCGCTGGTTTCCTCACGCAGGAGACGGTCTCAATCACGCCGCCCGACACCCTGGACGGCAGCGTCGTGGTGAAGGACATCATGGATGGCAATGACCCCCTCGGGTTGATCATGGCGAGCATCGAAGGGGCAGCCAGTGACATCCCTGTGCTGGCCTTTCCGCCGCTGGAGCTCTTCTTCTGGGAGGGTGACGGGACCTCCGCTACGGAGGACCGCCATCATTTCTCACTCAATACCTGCAACGGTTGCCACGGCGGTGAGACAGAGACTGACTTCGTCCACATCAAGTGGACGGTCCCTGGGGTGCCCCCGGTGCTCTCGGGATTCCTGACCGGAAACTCCGTGCTCGACCCCGCTGGTTCTGGCGTGGTTCGAGACTTCGATGACATCGAACGCCGCCGGCAGGACCTTCAGGACCTCATCGACGGCTCGTGCTTCGGTGGGATCCTCCACGCGGAGGAGATCCGAAGCCACTAGGCGGAACGAGCAGGGCCCCGCGAGTCGATGACTCGCGGGGCCCCGCCTTGGCTCGGATCACCTGCCCTCAGTGGTTCAGCTTGACCCCGTTGGTGATGTTCCAGCTGGCGCCGCAGGGGCCGCCGAGGTCGCGATAGATGAGCTGGAAGAACGAGGACTGTCCCGCGAACGGCGCGGCAGAACCCAGCTCCGCGAGGATGCCCGGATCGGTCAAGAGCGTGCCGTCCCAGGAGGTGCTCATCGGGCTGCCGACCATGTTGAGTGAGCCCCCAAGGAACAGCAGCCCGTTCCCGATGGTCGCGGGCGCGGGCGCCGTCGCGTCCGAGTGGTAGAGCACCGCGAGCTGGGATGCCGGCAGGGTCGTGCCGGAGAACCGGAAGCCGTCCAGAGCGTCCACCGGCCCGAGGCAGTGGAGGCCGCCGCCGACCCCGGTGTTGTTCTCGCAGCCCGCCCAGAAGTCCAGGTTGGCGCAGATCGGCGAGGACCCGTCGGGACACGACCCGAAGTCGCCGCCCTCGTACTGGCACTCGTCCGGGATGCCGTCCTCGTTGGTGTCAAAGCTCGCCCCATGGACGATGTCGAGGCGGTCGTCGACGTTGTTGTTGTTGCAGTCGGGAAAGTCGTACTTGTCGACGGTGGCGCCGTCGAGCTCGTCGCTCTCCCCCGTGACGCCGCCGCGCACAGCGCGCAGGCCCAGGCTCTCGGCGGTGGCCACGATGGCCGGCGCCCCGCCCCAGGTGCCGGGGGCGGTGAGGAGGTCCCCTTCGGTGATCGGGAGGCCCAGGGCGCTGTCGGGGGTGCCGATGATCGCCGAGCCGCGGCGCACGGAGAAGATCACCATGTCGTAGCGCTGGTCGCCCCACTCGAAGGGGCGCGGGGGCATCTGGTACCCGGCCTGACCGTTCTCTCCGATGATCAGGGCGTCGATGTCGTCGTGCCGGGGGTCGAGCCCGAGCATCCCGGAGCGAGCGTAGAGGCGGTGGGGCGCCCCCCGGCGGCCCGTGAGCACGTCCGCGGCGGAGATGCGCTCCACCTTCGCGGTGTCGGGGACCGGCGGCGTGCCGATGGGGTCGAGGACGTCCACGCCTCCACCCTGCACCGAGAAGTAGAAGCGGCCCTGGGTGTCCTGGCGGGCGGTCCCGAGGTCGAGGGCGTCGAGCTCGTCCCCGCGGTCATGGAGGCTCATGGGCCACCCGGTGGCGGGGTCGTTGGGCTCGGCGAGCCCGCTACCCGGACGCTCGGCGCCAAGGCCCCCGGCCGCGGCGACCCCGTCGCCGTCGATGGAGATGAAGTTGTGCCCGATGGCCATGGGGGCGGCGGGGTCGGGGGCGCCGGACCAGTTCGAGGCCATCACGTCGGCGCCGTGGTCGTGGAGGAGGGCCTCGGTCCACACGCCCTGCTGGAGGAACGAGGCGGTGATGCCCTGGGCGTGGCGGTCGACCGAGAAGTGGATCGCCTCGGTCGCCGAGGCCTCCCGGCCGAGCTTGGTGTCGAAGCCGAAGGAGAGGGCGTCCAGCTCCTGGCCGCAGGAGAGGCCCGGGACCTCGTCGCAAAGGCCCTGGAGGTCGATGGCCGCGGCGGGGAGGAAGATCTTGGGGGCCGTGGCTCCCAGGGCCGTCCCGGGGGCCTGTGGCTGGAGGATGTCGCCCGAGGTGACCGTGTTCGGGCCGCTGGGGAGGCCAATGGAGGGGCCGCGCCAGGTGATCGAGAAGTACATGTCGTCCCGCGAGGGGGACTGGGCGAGCGTGAGGCCCTGGAGGGCCGCCAGCGCTACGGCGCAGGCGGAGGTCCTGGGGCTGAGGGAAAGGGGATGGGGCATGGCGAGGAAGGGAGGGAGAGGGGGCCGGGGGGGCGTCAGGGGGAGCTCTGGGCTCATCCGACGCCCTCACATGAGTCGAGCGTGGGTTCGGCGACAGGATCTCGGAGAAAATCTGGGCTGGGGGCCGGGGTCATCCATCGGAGACGCTCCCGTCGATCCTCTCTTGCTCCCAATCGTCGACGGCTCGGGCCAGGCGGGCCTTGGCAACGGGAGATGGGGTGAGAGGCCAGACGAAGACGGTGCCGCCCTCGTCCGAGCTGAGTACTCGCTGGCCCTCATTGCCGCCATCGACGGCCAGGGTGACCAGGGGCGTGGAGTGCTCGGCAAACACGAGCACTGGCTCGGAAGAGCTCCCAAAGACGTAGGCCTTGCCAGCCTTGGTGCCGGTGACCACGAGGTCTGTGCCGGCGACGAAGGCTGCCGTCGTCGGGCCAGCCTCTCGCGGCAGGTCACGGGGTGACGGCGTCGTCGTCATGGTGTCGATGATCCGGAACGTGGGGCCAGCGACCTCCGCTCCCGTCGCAATCTGGAGGCCATCAGGGCTCCAGGCCAGCTGGTTGACCCGCGATACAGTCACCCGTTCGCCGACGACCTCCTCACTCGTGAGATTCCAGATCGTGACGAAGGTGGGGAAGTAGCAGGCTGCGAGTCGTCGGCTGTCCGGGCTCAGCGCCATGGCAAGGACCGGGTGTCTCCTTGCATCGTCGAAGGGGCGAGGAAGATCAGCGCCGTCAAAGGGGCGGTGGAGCGTCGGGGTGCCGAGGATCTGGATCTGACCGTCGGGTTGGCCGAGGGCCACTCGCCCGTCTTCAAGGAGGCAGCTGGAGGTCGCCTGCCGGCTGCCGTCCACCTCGCTCAGGGTGCCCCGCGCGGGCTCCCAGAGGTGAGCCGATCCGTCCTCGCGAACGAGGAGCCCGACGGTGCCGTCGGTGGACAGCGAGGACGCCGTGCCCGGGCCGCCGAGGTCCACCGTGTGTCCCAGCTCCAATCGATCGACGTCGGGGTCCACGCGCCAGAGGGTGGCCTGGCCGCGGGTGCCGACGGTGAGCAGGTGGCCACTCGGCGTCAGCTCTGACGCGCACCCGAGCTCCCCCTCGAGCACCTGCTCCCAGAGGACCTCACCGGGGGAGGGTGCTCCGGCCATGGCGGCGGGGCCGGAGTAGGGCGTGGCGATCAACTGCAGGCGTCCGCTGCGATCCACGAGCAGGGCGCGTCGTCCGTCGCCGACGAATTCGGCGATCAGGAGTTCTGGTCCGGCCTTCCGGGCCTCGAAGACCTCAGGCAGAGGCTCGGCCCGCCAGAGGTAGGCGTTGCGGGACTTTGTTGTGAGGACGAGGTGGCGACCACTCGCAGACCAGCTCAGGCCCGCCGGCCGGAACTCACCCGTCTCGTTGACGAGGACCTCCCCCGACAGCAC
>CBFHHK010000192.1:0-7276 GCA_965655435.1 Planctomycetota bacterium
CTCCAACGAGTACGCCTGGTACTGGGTCAGGACGAAGGCGCGGCGGAGGCCGGAGTGGATCACGTTGGACAGCGTGAAGTCGATGATCCGGTAGGCGCCGCCGAACGGCACCGCTGGCTTGGCTCGGCCGATGGTGAGCGGCGAGAGGCGCTCTCCGCGCCCTCCAGCGAGGACGAAGGTCAGCGTCGACTTGAGGAGCTGTGCGCGATTCATGGGGGTGCGGAGGCCGGGGGCTCGGAATCAGGGCTGATCAGAACAGACTTGGCGCTCGGATAACAGATGACCCGGGGAGAACCTCCGGGACTCGGCCTTTGATCTGGATCGCGCTGCTAGCTACCGTCCGGTCAGAAGGCGCAGTGCCCATGCGCAAGAACCGGGCCCACGGCTCTACCCCGAATGTCTGCCCCTCTCCTGCGTCGACTGCAACAGCCCCGGGAACTCCAGTCGGAGGCCCTCGGTCGCCGTCGTTGGTGTTCCATCGCGGCTGGCCTCGGTGCAGGTACGACCCTTCGCACCTCTGCGCTTCGAGTTCCTGACCCGGTCCTCTGGTCCTCCGGCCGGCGTGCCGCCGACGGATTCCTGGTGGCTGAGCGACTGGACGACGGGCTGCTGGTGGCCGAGACCGCAGAGTTGCCCGGCGAACCCATCGTCTGGCTGGGGGACGTGGCGGTGAGCCTCGGGCAGCACCCGGAGGATGGGGCGGACGGGGAGGTCGAGCATGGCTCGCCCTCGTCGGCGCCGGCCCGCCTGGGGTCGCCGCGGATCCGCCTCGGTGCCGTCACGCCCAGGGTCGAGGTCGTCTGGTCCGTGAACAAGAGCCTGGCGCGGGTCGAATGCACCCTGCCCTGCCGTCCGGTCGGGCAGCGGACCTTCGAGAACGACGCGCTTGACCCCCGGGTAGAGCTCGAGGCCACCGAGTCAGGGGCAGTGGCGCGCCTGCGGCCCTATGCCGGCCTGCCGCCGATCACCATCAGGTTCAACGGCGAGGTCTCCCTCGAGGGGGCTGCGCTGTGGCACTCGGCGGTGAGCGTCCTCGACGGGAGCGGACCGCTCGGGGTCGAGGATCGCTTCTCTCCAGGCGTGTTTGTCATCCGCCTTCCGGAGTCATCGAGGAGCCTGCGGATGACCGTCGAGGTGGAGGCGGACCTCGTGCCGGATCGGTCTCGGTCCACCGACGCGGAGGCTGCCGCGCCCACCGACCGCGAACGCCTGGTGGGGATCCTGTCCGCTCCGGGCCTCGCGCTGGAAGAGGGCTGGGCTCCCGACAAGGTCTCGGGTTGGATCCAAGATCACGCGGGCGCCGCCATCTCGGCCATCGGCGGTCCTGATGAGGTGGCCAGGGATGACTCGGCTCTCTGGTTGGGGCGCACCTGCCAGCTGCTCCTGCGGAACCTCCGCTCGAACTGGGGTCCGCTCACCTACCGAGGGCTGGTGGAGGACTGCTTCGCCCCGGCGATTCGTTCGATGGTGGACGCCATCCTCGCATCGACCGTCTCGGAGCCCGGCGCTCCTCCGGCGGGTTCCGGCGAACCAGGCGTCGACGCTGGTTTTGGGCCCGAGGCCGAGGTGAGCCGAGGCGCTGGAGAGGGGCGGGTCCCCGGCGCGGCGCGGTTCCGCGGCGCTCGACGCTGGTACGAGGTGCTCGCCTCCACGCCGGCCGAGCCCCGCGGGGCGGTCTCGGTGGAAGCGGGAGCGCTGCTCCACCAGCTCTTCATCTTCGACGAGCAGCTCTGCCGCATGGTGTCGGATGGAGCGCGTGGGGAGCTGGCCGCGGGCCGCGCCCTCGTGGCTCGTCGCTGGTTCCAGCGCGCCTTCTGGCTCCCGACGCCGCGGCGGCTCGCGGACCTTGAGGTGGACCGCGTCGATCCGATCGGCGGGACGGCGCTCTCCATGCGAGCGGGGATGCTCGTTGCGGCCGCCCTCGAGGGCGCCCCGCTGGACCCGATGCAGCGCCGCGCGGTGGTGAACGCGGTGGATGAGCGCCTGCTGACGCCCCTCGGCGTACGGGCGATAGATCGCGCGGATCTCGCCTTCCGTCAGGATTCACCGGCGGACAGCGCCGTCTGGCCGTGGCTCCTCGGCGTGCACGCAGAGGCGGCGATCAGGGCCTTCGGGCAGGACCTCGGCCGCCTCGACTTCGAGGAGAGCCTGCTGGCGGCGATCGACGGCGCGCCCGAAGCCTGGGCTGAGAGCCCGGGGGGCGGAGTGACGCCAGCCGGAGGCGTGACCTTCCCACCCGCCAGCGGGGAGTCCATCCGGGCCTTCCGGCTCTTGACCGAGGTCCTCGGCGAAGACCGCTCCCGATGAAGGTGCTTGTCCTTGGCTGGGAGTATCCCCCGGCGGTGGCGGGTGGTCTCGGGGCAGCTTGCCACGGCCTGACCACCGCCCTCGCGGACCGCGGGCACGAGGTGACGCTCTGCACGCCGGCGGACGGCGCTCCCGTTCACCCCGCGCCATACCCCGGGATCGAGCGCGTGTTCCTCGGCAGTGACGCCTCGTTCTCCCCCTTCCATCCCGGCGCGATCCTGGATCCCTACGCCGTGGACGCGGCGGCCGGAGCGGCGGGCGTCCCGGCGACGGGCTCGATCGCGGGCGCCGCGATGAACGAGCCAGGTGCCGCGACCGACACGCCGGGCGCAGGGGGGCCCGTCTCGGGCTCATTCATCTCCCACGCGCAGAGCGCTCGGAAGCTCTACGGCGAGGACCTATCAACGGCCATTCAGCGCTACTCCCGTGAGGCGGTGACGCGGCTCGCGGATCGTGACTTCGACGTCGTTCATGCCCATGACTGGATGACCTATCCCGCAGCGCTCCGCCTGCGCTTCGCGCGCCGGCGGCCGGTCTGCCTTCACGTTCACTCCACGGCGGTGGACCGCGGTGGCGTCTCCGCGCCGGGGCCGGTCGGGTCGATCAGCGCCGTCGAGCGCGCCGGCCTCCGGACCGCCGACCGGGTCTGCGCGGTGAGCGGCTTCACCAAGGATCTCCTCGTGCGCGAGTATCGCCTCGACCCCGGGCGGGTGAGCGTCGTGCACAACGCGGCGCCCTCGGGCCAACACTCGGCCCCCGAGCGGGTGGTCGGGCCTGAGGGCCCCTCCGTGCTCTTCGTCGGGCGCCTCACTCGGCAGAAGGGCGTGGGGTTCCTCGTCCGAGCGGCCGCTCGGGTCCTCGAGTCCTGCCCCTCCGCGCGCTTCGTCTTCATGGGAGAGGGCGAAGATCGGACGCGGATGATCGAGATGGCGGCGGCGCTGGGTATCGGGCGGCGGGTCTTCTTCACCGGCGGGGTGAGCTCCGAGCTGCGCGACCGTGCCTACGCAGACGCCAGCGTCTTCGTCCTCTCCTCGGTCTCGGAGCCCTTTGGCCTGACGCCACTCGAGGCCCTGCGCGGTGGCGCCGCGCCGGTCCTCACGGACGCGTGCGGTGTTCGAGAGGTCCTGCCCTCGGTCCCGGTGTGTCCCCCCTGGGACGCGGCCGGGCTCTCGTCGGAGATCGTCCGCTTGCTCACCGACGAGGCCGCGCGCCTCGCGGTCGTCGAACAGGGCCGAGCCGAGCTCGACCGCCTCACCTGGGCCGAGAGTGCCCGCCACCTAGAAGCCGCCCTGGAGCAGGCGCGGTCCACCTCCGGGAGGAGGAGCACGGGATGACGTCGATCGTCTACTACTTTCAGGTCCACCAGCCCTATCGGGTCAAGCCGTTCCCCTACGAGGCGATCGGTGCGCGGTCCGACTACTGGGACGACTGGCTCAACGAGGATGTGGCCAAGCGGGTGGCGGAAAAGTGCTACCTCCCCATGAACCGCCAGCTCCTGCGCGCGGTGGAGCGCTCGGACGGCGCCTTCCGCTGCAGCTTCTCCGTCTCGGGGACGGCCATCCGGCAGCTCGCGGCCTGGGCGCCCGAGGCGCTGCAGAGCTTCAGGGACCTGGCAGACAGCGGTTCGGTGGAGTTCCTCTGCGAGACGTCGCGCCATAGCCTGGCGGCCCTCGTGGACCCCGAGGAGTTCCAGGCCCAGGTGGGGGAGCAGCGCGCGCTCCTCAAGGAGCACCTCGGGGTGGAGCCGACGGCGTTCCGCAACACCGAGCTGATCACGGACGCGAGCGTGGCTCGACAGGTGAAGGACCTCGGCTTCGAGGCGCTCCTCGCCGAGGGTGCAGACCAGCTCCTCCACGGACGGACCGCCCAGGCCCTCTACGGCATGTCGGGTGCGGACGGCTTCCCGCTGATCCTCCGCGACTTCCAACTCTCCGACGACATCGGCTTCCGCTTCAGCAACCAGGGCTGGGAGGGGTACCCCTTGCTCGCGCCGACCTTCAACGGTTGGCTCGAGTCCCTCCCCGACGAGCGTCCCTTCGTGGGCCTCTTCATGGACTACGAGACCTTCGGGGAGCACCAGTCGCGGGACACCGGGATCTTCGACTTCATGGACACCATGGTCGACCTCGCCCTGGCCTCGGACAAGCTGGACTTCGCGACCCCGACCGAGATCGCCCGGCGGGATCCGGTCGTCGAGGACCTCGACTATCCCCGCCCGATCTCGTGGGCGGACGAGGAGCGGGACGTGTCGGCCTGGCTGGGTAATCACATGCAGCGCGCGGCGCACGAGGCCATCTACAAGCTCGGCCCGGCGGCGCGGGCCTCCGGGGACGCGGAGCTGCTGAACACGTGGCGGGACTTCACGACGTCCGATCACGTCTACTACATGTCGACCAAGTGCGAGACGGACGGCGACGTTCACGAGTACTTCAGCCCCTACGACAGCCCGCACGACGCGTACCTCAACGTGATGAACGCGCTCGAGGATCTGCGGCGGCGGCTCGGGACGGACTGAGCCCCCTGCTCCTGGGACACGGCCGAGCCGCGGTCTTGATGCACTCGGGGCTCGCGCCGCAATGGGGGCCCCCGGTCGCCGGACGGAGGACACCGTAGGGGCGCGTGCGAGGCCGCGGCCTCGCGGCCCCGGGAACCTCGTGTCGGCCAGGGCCATCGCGGGGTCGGTGTCCTAGGATCACGGCATGCTCGCACCGTTGCTCCTCTCCATCGCGGGACCCTGGCTCCAGGGGCCAGCCACCCCGGACGCCGTCTCTCCGGAAGCGGAGATCTCGAAGGGGGGTCCCTCCGCTCCGGACCAGCTCGAGGGCGCGGAGGCCATCTCCGGCGCCGTGAGCCGGCTGGCTCGAGCCCTCGACAAGGCCTTCCTGGAGACGGGAGATCCCCTCGGGGGCGATCCGGGCGAGGCCTTGATCGACGTCGATGCGCTGGCCGTCACCGGGGCTGGAGGCACGGACGTGGGGGCCTGGAGGTCAGTGGCGGCGTCCCGTCCCATCGCGGTCGAGCGCGGTGAGGAGGTCGCCATGCAGCTGGACCCGACCACCGGTCCCGAGGACGCTGTGGAGGATGTACGCGCCGCTTTTGGCGCCGTGACCGCGGCGCTCGGAGGGGCCCCGACCCGGCCCGCTGAGATCAACTCGAAGGCGGTCCGCCGGACGGCGGGTGGAGACTGGGACGTCAGGCTGCGCGTCCGGCACCTGCGCCAGGAGCCGGGGGCGCGTGCCTCCTCGGCGCGGTCCATCTGGACCCTGCGGGTGACCGAGGCGCCGGACGGCTCCCTGCGTCTGCTCGGGTGGGCGGGGGCGGTCATCGAGCGCGTGGAGCTCGCGGGCGAGCTCGCCTTCGAGGATGTCACGCGGTCGACGCTCGGCGTCTCGCCGGCGACCGCGGGGTTGGCCGAGTCGATCATGGGGCTGCGCGACAGCCTCGACGTTGACGTGGGAGTCGGGCTCCTCGGCCATCACGGTGTCGCGGTGGCGGACGTCAACGGCGATGGCCTTGAGGACCTCTACCTCTGCCAGCCTGGCGGGGTCCCCAACCAGCTCTGGATCCGGCTCCCGGACGGGCAGTTCATGGAGGCGGCCCGTGGGGGAGGGCTCGACCTGGTGGACGCTACGACCAGCGCGCTCTTCGTCGACCTCGACGGCGATGCCGACCTCGACGTGGTCCTCGGGCTGGCCACGGGCGTCGTGGTCCTGACCCGGACGGAGCAGGGTTATGTGGAGGCGGAGCGCTTCGAGCGTACGGGGATCACGAGCCTCGCGGCCGCCGACATCAACATGGATGGCCGGCTCGACATCTACGCCTGCGCCTACGCGAACCCCTACGACGGCTCCACCTTCCCGCTCCCCTACCACGACGCGGAGAACGGTCAGGGGAACCTCCTGATCGCGAACGTCACCGAGGAGGTCGACCGGCTCATCCTGGGCGACGCGACGGTGGAGACGGGGCTCGACAAGGACGGGGCTCGCTTCAGCTTCGCGGCGACCTTCGAGGACGTCGATGACGACGGGGACCCGGACCTGTACGTCGCGAACGACTTCGGGCGGAACGCGCTCTACGTGAACAACGGCACCGGGTACTTCCGGAACATGGCGCCCGCCCTTGGCGTGGAGGACGTGGCCGCGGGGATGGGGGCGGCCTTCGCGGACCTCGATAGGGATGGGCAGGTTGACCTGTACGTGAGCAACATGGAGTCGTCGGCCGGGCGGCGAATCACCGCGCAGGAGGCCTTCCAGGGCGACGCCGACGAGGACACGCTCTCCCTTTACCGACGGCACGCGAAGGGCAACACGCTCTTCCTTCGGTCTCCCGACGGAGGCTTCCAGGAGTCAGGGCTCGCGACCGCGGGGCACTGGGCATGGGGCGGCATTCCCGTGGACCTGGACGGGAACGGGTGGCTCGACCTCTTCGTGCCGAACGGCTTCGTGTCGGCGGACCGGCCCGGAGCGCCGGACCTCTGAAGCTCGTTCTGGCGGCACGTGGTGTCGCGCTCACCCCTCGAAGGAAACGCCGAGAGAGGAAACGCCGAGGAAGGAAACGACCAGAAGCTGGACAGCGGCGAGGAGGTCGCGACCGACTCCATCAAGGACCGGTACTTCGAGGGCTGGGCCGACCTGAATGAACGGCTGCGCCGCGGTGAGCCGTGGAGCGGCGGTGAGCGCAACGCCGCCTTCCTCAACTCGGGCGGTTCGAGTATCGACCTGGTGGACGCTGGTCCTGTCCTCGGGCTGGACTTCCCGGACGACGGCCGCAGCGCAGCGCGGATGGACGTCGACTTCGACGGCGACGATGATCTCATCGTGTCGAACCGCACCGCGCCGCGGCTCCGGATCCTCGCCAACCGCCTGGCCGATGGGGCCGAGCATCTCTCGGTGCGCCTGAGGGGGACGACGGCCAACCGCGACGCCATCGGTGCCGTGGTCTTCGCCACCCTCCCCGGGGAGGGGGGCGT
>CBFHHK010000192.1:7376-8855 GCA_965655435.1 Planctomycetota bacterium
CGCCTGAGGGGGACGACGGCCAACCGCGACGCCATCGGTGCCGTGGTCTTCGCCACCCTCCCCGGGGAGGGGGGCGTCGCGGAGACGCAGCGCCGCACCCGCTCGGCGGGCTCCGGCTACCTGGCTCAATCCTCCGCCTGGCTTCGGTTTGGCTTCGGCCCGCGCTCAGGCGGCTCACGGCCTGCGAGAGCACGCAGGGTCCAGTTGCAGGTGCGCTGGCCCGGCGCGCAGGTGCTCGAGGACTTCGGAGAGGTCCGGGTGGGCCGGCGCTACGTCCTCGTGCAGGGCAGCGGGACCGCGACCGAGGCGCCGGCGCCTGAGCGGCTCGTCCTCTCCGCAGGGTCGTTGGCGGCCGACCCTTCGGAGGCTGACGGGCGCCGACGGCTGGTCTTGCCCTCGCCCACCTCGATCCCGGGACTCGAGCTGCGCGCCCGGGGAGGCCGGGTGGGGCGGGTCTTCGGGCTCACCCCCTCGGGGCCTACCGGGACGGGCCGGAACACGGTGGTCGCGGTGTGGGACTCGAGCGAGCCGGCGGCGGCCGAGGGGCTCGGGGACCTGGGTGCGTTGACCTCCGCGGCGGCGGGCGCGGACGTTGCGCTGGTGTCGCTGGACCTCGGGGCTTCGGCCCCCGAGGTTGAGCCCTCAGGTGCCAGTGGACCTTCTGGGGGTCCTGGGGCTGCCGGGGCGACCGGACCTACCGGCGCCGCCGAAGGACCGCAGGGCGGAGCCGCGGGCGCCCCCGATCCGCTCGACTTCAGCGCGACGCGCCTCGCCGCGGCAGGATGGGGCGGGGGCGTCTTCGCGCCGATCGGTGAGGCTCTGGTGATCGTTCCCGAGCTCGTGAGCTGGCGCCTCGACCGTGCGGACGCCCCGCCCCTGCCGTGGTTCCTCGTCTTCGAGCCGGATGGTCGGCTCGCCGTGGTCCGGACCGGGCCCTGGCGCGCGGGTGACCTGCAGGCGGACCTCGATGTGTTCGCACAGCCCCTCGGACAGCGGCCGGCCTGGTCGACGCCGTACCCGGGCCGCTGGGCGGACCCTCCAGGCGAGGCCGACCTGGGCCGCCTGCGCGCGCGGCTGGTTCGTAAGGGCGCCCCTGGCGCAGCGCGAGAGCTCGAGCTGGGCCGGATCAAGACCGTGCCCCTGGGGAGCGTCGAGGTGAAGATCCGACTGGGGCGCGCGGACCTCGAGCGCGGAGACCTCGAGGGCGCCCTCGGTCGCTTCGACGCAGCCATCGCACTGGAGCCGGAGAACGCCCTGGCCCGGCGCGCCCGTGCCTACGTCCTCCACCGCCAGGGCCGCTTTCTCGAGGCGCTCGACGAGTGGACGCGGGCCCTGGAGCTTGATCCTCGTGACACGCCGACGCTCGGCAACCGGGCGCTCGCCGCGGTGGCGGCGGGGAAGCTCGAGATCGCGCGCCAGGACCTTGATGAACTCACTCGCCGAGAGGGCGTCGCGGCGCCGGTGGTCCGGGCCGTCTGG
>CBFHHK010000193.1:0-8828 GCA_965655435.1 Planctomycetota bacterium
GGCGGCCGTCCGAGAGGGTGAAGTGGGTGGTCGAGCGGGTGACGCCGCCCGAGAGCACGCGCTCCGAGGGCCCCTCCCCGGGCGAGGGGCCGAAGCGCCGGAAGAGCGCCCGCCCCACGGCGGTGGAGAGCAGCGCCTGGCCGGCCCCGAGCGTGAGGGTCGTGGTCCGCGCGGCCAGCCAGCCCCGTCCGCTGGACACCGACTGAAACTCGTCGTAGCGGAAGCCCTCCCGAAGAGCCATGGGCGCGCCGCGCCCGGCGCGCAGGTGGGCCGAGCGTTGCACCACGCGCCGGTTGATGGGCCCCATGAAGAAGGGCACCACCCAGCGGCCGCCGGCCTCGTCGAACTCGGGCCACTGCGGATCCCTCTGCTGGCGGCGCTCCTCCGCGGTGGACTCATGGCCAGGAACGAGGGCATAGGGGTCCGCGAGCTCCCTCGGCGTGGCGGACTCGAAGATGTGGAGCACCGACGCGAGGGTCCCCCCGTTGAGCCCGCCACGGAGCCGATAGACGGTCCGACCGGACTCCAGCTGGAGACCCTGCTCGGCTGCGAAGGCCTCGGCGAGGTACACCGCCAGGTCGGCGGGCGCGGAGTCGAAGCCCGAGGCGGGCACCAGGAGGGCGCCGCTTCGGGTCGCTGCCCCGTGGTGGCGCTCGATCACCCGGCGCATCCAGGGCACCTCCCCGGTGAGGTCCGCGTAGTGCGTGGAGGCCGCCGCGCAGGCGTCCACCACCGGGTCTCCATGGATCGCGAAGGGGCCCGCGGTGGACAGCAGCACCCGGGTCGAGCGCGCCATGGTCTCCACCGCAGCCTGGTCGCCTACGTCAGCGACGAGGGCGTCCATCCCGAGCTCCTCCGCCAGCTCACGCAGCGGCCCCTCACGCCGTCCAGCGAGGGCCACCCTGAAGCCCTCGGGCCGCACCGCCGCCAGCCGCCGAGCGGCTCGCTGGCCTGTGAAGCCTGTGGCTCCGAAGAGCACCAGGTCAAAGCGCCGACCGTCGGAGTCGTTCACTCTTCGTGGGCGTCAGTGCCCTTGATGGCGAAGGCGCCCGTGGCGTAGCCGGCCTCGTCGCTCTGGCCCGCTAGCTTGAAGGTGCCTCGCACCACCACCGGGACATACGCCCAGTAGGTCGTGCCCTCGGGCGCCATGTCCACGTCCACCCACTCGTCCGGTTCGGGCGCGCCGCCGAAGCAGCACTGCAGGAGGTCCCGCACCAGCATGAAGTGGGGCACCTTGTTCTCGTCCCAGCGGAGGGGGATCATATAGCCCGTGAGCGCAACCTTCTGGCCGTCGAGGGCGCGGATGCGGTCCGGGAAGTGCAGGTCCTCGCCCTCGTACTCCTCGGGGTAGACCAGCGCGTCCAGGAGCAGGTCCTTGTCTGCCTCCGCAAGGGAGAGGTCGCCGTACCCGATGATCCAGTGCCCCTCACCGTCCTTGGCCCAGTCGTACGAAGCGGGGTCGAGGGGGTCGGCACCCTCGGCCAGCTCAAAGGGCTCGCTCTTGACCGTCCCCATGCGCAGCGGGTTCTCTGCCAGGGCCTCGGGGGTGAGCATGGCCGGATCGACCGAGCCAGCGAGTCCCTCGACGCCCGTGACCGTCCGGGCCGCGGCCCGCGCGCGCACGCTCGCCTCCGCGGTGCTCATGGCCTCGGCCTCTCCCTCGGAGGTGTCGAGGAAGGAGCGTCCCTTCACCTCCTCCGGGGCCTCCCCCGGGCCAGACGTGGCCGGCGCGGCCCCCTGATCCAAAGCGCCGCCCTCCGGCTCCCCGCAGCCCGTGGAGAGCTGGAGAGCCGCGAGAGAGAGCGCGATCGCGGGCCAACGGCCCGGGCGCCGCTCAGCCTTCGTCGCCGCCACCCTCGCCTTCGTGGTCGTGGTCGTGGTCGTCACCTTCGTGGTCGTGATCGTCACCTTCGTGGTCGTGATCGTCGCCATCGTGGTCGTGATCGTCGCCCGTGGCGGGCAGGTCGTAGTCGAACTTGACGTCCGTGAACTCGGTCCCGAGCACGTTGACCGAGCGGATCAACCCGTGGAAGTGGTGAGCGCCCACCAGGGTCTCGTCCTTGGCGACGAAGTGAGAGGAGTCTCCCACCGTCTCACCGGAGAGCTTGCTCGCCTGCGCCATCAGCTCCAGCTCGAGGGGCTCGTCCCCGTGCATGTCGATGGAGACCGTGACCGATTGCGAGGGAGACCGGACGGACTTCTCCGCGTGTCCGCCCCACGTGTACATGGTCAGCTGCCCGGCCTCGGGATCGAGGATGAACTCAGCGTTGGCGAAGTGGTCCCCCAGCTCGACGAGGATCCCGCCCTCGTCGGCGTGCGGCGCGACGTGGACATGGCCTTCGTGGGAGTGCTCCTCGCCGTGATCAGGATCATGGTCGTGGTCGCTCGACCCTCCGCAGGAGACGAGGGCTGCACAGGAGACGAGGAGGAGCGAGGCGCCGAGGCGCGTGGGTTGAATGGGCATGAAAGTGTTCGTGTGAGGGGGGTGGCGCCAAGACTACGCGAGGGTCCGTGCCACGTCCGTGGAATAGGCCTTGATGGCGGGAATCACACCCGCGAGCGCCCCGACAACGACCATGCCAAGGGGCGTCCAGAGGAGCGAGGGGTGCACCGACGTGACGTCGAGCACCACCCCGGTCTGCTCCCGGATGATCATGGCGGAGCCGAACAGGATCCCGCCGTAGACGGCGTATCCCACCAGGCTCCCGAGCAGGGCGATGGAGCTGGCCTCGAGCACGATGGCCGAGAAGACCGTCTGCTTGCGGGCGCCGAGGGCGCGCAGGATGGCGAACTCGCGCCGCCGCTCGTTCATCGTGTTGTAGATGCTCGCCAGCAGACCGAAGCCGGCGACCACGACCACGAGATAGGCCACGTAGACCAGCACCTTCGTGATCCAGCCGATCTTGAGGAAGAACGTGCCGAGCACCGAGGCAATGGGCCAGGCGAGCGTGGCCGAGTCCCCGCGCCGGATCTCGTCCTGCATGAACTTGCCGCGGATAGGGCTCGAGTACTTCAGCATGACCGCCGAGACCTCCTTCCACTCGTCCGGGATCGAGGCGCCGCGCTCCACCTCCTCGGTCCCGCCGGCGAGCTTGTGCCCGTCCATGCGAAATATGCCCTCGATGGGGATCCAGATCACGCCGTCGTTGGCGGTGTTGGTGGGCTCGAGGACGCCCGTGATCTTGTAGAGCTCCTGGTGAGGCGCAGAGCCCGGCATGTACTGGAGGCCGTGGTACGGCCGGAAGGTGTCGCCACGCTTCAGCCCCAGCTTCTCCGCCACCACGCTGCCGAGGACCGCCTCCTGGAAGCCCTCGTCGAAGGGCTGGCCGTCCCCCTGGAACCGAAACTTCTCGCCGTTCTGGAACTCGAACACGTCGAAGATCTCGCGCGTGGTCCCGACGATGCGGTAGCCGTAGAGGTTGTCGCCGAGGGCGTAGGGGATGGCATAGCGCACGTCGCCCCGGCCCTTGACCTCCTGGTAGAGGCTCCAGGGGATGTTCCCCGGCGAGGTCTCCAGGTGGAAGACCGTGTTGAGCACGAGCTGGAGCTGGCTGCCCTTCGCACCTAGCACCGCGTCGTACCCGATGTCGCCGCCCGTGAAGGCGGTCCGCGACTGCTCCGAGACGGTGAAGACGCTCATCACGAGCCCGCTGGCCAGGCCGGCGGAGATCACGGTGATGATCGTCGAGAGCAGGTGCTGCCGTAGGGAGCGCGCGACGATGAAGAGGAGCGACCTCACGAGCCCTGGGGCTCCTGGGCCATGGCCCGGTTCAGCACGGCGAAGTCGAGGGGGTCGCCGAAGTCGTCGAGGACACGGGGGTCATGGCTGACGCAGATGAGCGCGGCGCCCTGCTCCCGGCACAGCTCCCGTAGGAGGCCCAGCGCCTCGAGCGCGAAGCGCGGGTCGAGGTTGCCGGTGGGCTCGTCAGCGAGGACCAACCGCGGCCGGTTGGCCAGCGCCCGCGCCAGCGCGACGCGCTGCTGCTGCCCGATGGACAGCTGAGCGGGTCGGTGGCCGAGTCGGTCAGCGAGCCCGAGGCGCTCCAGCAAGGAGGTCGCGAACGCGCGGTCCGGCCCGGGGCCAAACATCATCCCGAGGGTGACATTCTCAAGGGCGGTGTACCCGCCGAGCAGGTTGAACGTCTGGAAGACGTACCCGAGCTCCCGGGCGCGCCAAGCGTCTCGCTTGGCCTCGCCCATTCCAGACACCACCTCGCCGTCCCAGACGACCTCACCGGAGGTGGGCGCGAGGAGCCCGGCGATGATGTTCAGGAACGTCGTCTTGCCGGACCCGCTTGTCCCGGCAATCGCGACCTGCTTCCCCGCGTCCACCTCGAAGGACGGGACATCGAGGATGAGCTGATCTTCCCCGTCCGGGGACCGGAAGGCCCTGCGGACGTCGCGGAGTTCGAGGAGGGGCATGGGCCAGATTGTAGGACCCCCGCGCCCCAGGGAAACCTGTCTACACGACCCTCACCGGATTCGTCGCCCCGCGGGGCGCAGGCTCACAGGTGCGGTCCCGGATCGGGCAGCCCACCCTCGGTCAGCTTGGTGGTGATGTACTCCACCGCCTCGTCCACGGAGTCGGTCTGGAAGAACAGGTCAACGTCGTCCGGCGAGATCGTTCCGAACTCGATCAGGGTCTCGAAGTTGATGACCTTGGACCAGAACTCCTTGCCGAACAGGACGATGGGCAGGGCCTTCTTGATCTTGAGCGTCTGGACGAGGGTCACCACCTCCATGAACTCGTCGAGGGTCCCGAAGCCCCCCGGCATCACGACGATGGCCTTGGCCATGTAGGTGAACCAGAACTTGCGCATGAAGAAGTAGTGGAACTCCAGCGACAGGCCCTCGGTGATGTGCGGGTTGTCGTTCTGCTCGAAGGGCAGGCTGATGTTGAGCCCGATGTTCAGCCCGTCCGCCTCCGAGGCGCCGCGGTTGGCCGCCTCCATGATCCCCGGGCCGCCGCCCGAGCAGATCACGAAGCGCTGCCGGCCCTCCTCCAGGGCCTTGGCCCACTCCGTCAGCTTGAAGGAGAGCTCGCGCGCCGCCTCGTAGTAGGCGGACATGCGCAGGTCTCGCTCGGCCTTGGCCACGTCGCCCCCGGAGGCCTTCGCCTCCTCGAGCCCCTTCTCCGCGTCCTCCCTCGGGAGCAGCCTCGCAGAGCCGAAGACCACGATCGTGTCCTCGATCCCCATCTCCTCGAAGCGCGCCTCGGGCTCCAGGTACTCCGCCAGGATCCGCATGGGGCGGGCGGTACGGCTGTGGATCCAGGGAAGGTTCTCGTACGCCTTCACGGCGCGGTAGCGGCTCTCTGACATGCCAGGAGTCTGGCGCCCTTCTCCTCGAGAGGCCAGAGAACTCGACCGGCTCCTAGACTCTTCACATGACCGAACCAAACCCGCCGACCCCCGCCAGCGCTCCGAGCGAGCGGCGCGGAGCCTTCGCCACGTTCCTGAGCATCGTGGAGAAGCTGGGGAACCTGCTGCCCCACCCGGTGACGCTCTTCGCGATCTTCGCCGCCGGGATCGTCCTCCTGAGCGGCCTCGCCTCCTGGCTCGACCTCTCCGTCGCGGACATCAGGCCGGACACCAAGGGCGAGGAGATCAGGGCGGTGAGCCTGATGTCCGCGGAGGGCTTGCGCCGGATCTCCATGGGCCTGGTGACCAACTTCACCAGCTTCGCCCCCCTGGGCACCGTCCTCGTCGCGCTGCTAGGCGTCGGGGTCGCCGAGCGGTCAGGCCTGCTCTCCGCCGCCATTCGCGCCCTGGTCCTCGCCGCGCCGCGGCGACTCCTGACCCCCACGATCGTGCTGGCCGCGGTCCTGTCGAACACGGCCTCGGAGATGGGCTATGTGGTCCTGATCCCCCTGGCGGCGGTGATCTACCACTCGGTCGGGCGGCATCCCTTCGTCGGGCTCGCGGCCGCCTTCGCCGGTGTGAGCGGCGGGTACAGCGCCAACCTCTTCATCGGGACGGTGGACCCGCTGCTGGCGGGCATCACCACCGAGGCCGCCGCCATCGTCGGCGGGGCCGACTACGAGGCCGGCGGCTCGAAGGAGGTCCTGGCCACGGCCAACTGGTACTTCATGGCCGTCAGCACGCTGATGATCACTGTCCTTGGCACGCTGGTCACCGAGCGCCTCGTGGCGCCTTGGCTCGGCGAGTACGACGAGTCCGCGGCGGAGGAGGGGGCCCTGGAGGCCAGCCAGGATGGCCTCCAGCCCCTGGACGCCACCGAGCGGCGCGCCCTGCGCTGGGCCGGCGTGACCCTCGCCGCTCTGATCGCCGTGCTGCTCGCCCTCGTGCTCCCCGAGGGGGGCGCGTTCCGCGCCCCCGGCGCCGCCGCCGACGCCACCTTCGTGGAGAAGATCCGACCGGCGCTCAAGAGCGTGGTGGCCCTGATCTTCGTGTTCTTCATCGTCCCCGCCGTGGTCTACGGCCGGATCGCCGGGACCATGCGCACCGACCGGGACGTGATCGATGGGATGTCCAAGGCCATGTCCTCCATGGGCCTCTACATGGTGCTGGTGTTCTTCGCCGCCCAGTTTGTGGCCTTCTTCAAGTGGACGAACCTAGGCCTGATCCTCGCCATCTCGGGGGCGAACTTCATCGAGAGCGCGAACCTCTCCGGGCCGATCATCTTCCTGCCGTTCATCCTGATGTGCTGCTTCGTCAACCTGATGCTGGGCAGCGCATCAGCGCAGTGGGCGATCACAGCGCCGATCTTTGTGCCGATGCTGATGCTCTCCGACTACACGCCGGAGGTCATCCAGGCGGCGTACCGCATCGGAGATAGCACGACGAACCCGATCACGCCGATGATGAGTTACTTCGGGCTGATCCTCGCCTTCGCGACGAGGTACGACCGCAAGCTCGGAATCGGCACCATCGTGGCGACGATGCTCCCCTACTCCATGGCGTTCCTCACCGGGTGGATCGTGCTCTTCTACACGTGGGTCTTCGTCTTCAACCTCCCCGTCGGCCCCGGCACCGAGCTCTACCTGCAGCCCTAGCCGCGCGGGACCCCATGCCCCCCTCGCACGGCGCCACTCCGTGCGAGAGGGGCGGGTCCGTTGCAGGTGCGGGCTCCGGGTCAGGGAGGAAGCGCAGCCAGCGCACGCGCCGACCCAACGGTCTCTCGCGCGCTCGCCCCCTGGCTCCGCGCTGCTCACTCGTCGTGCCGCTGCGCTCGATCGTCGACCTTGTCCTTCGCCTTCTTGAAGAGGTCATCGAGGTCGCGCGTCCGCGCCCTCTCTCGGTTCAACGCGCTGTCGAAGGCGTCCTCGCTGCGCAACCCGCGGTCCGTGACGGTGCGAGCCGCAGAGTCCCAGCGCTTGCCGTCCTGTACGGGCTTGCCGAACTCGTCGAGCGAAGCCTTGGGGACGTGCCGGAGCACCTTCTGCGATCGGACGTCGATCAGCAGTCGTGAGTCACAGCACGGGCAGTCGATTTCGATTTCCTTCATGAGTGGGCAGTTCGAGCCATCCGAATCGCGCCCCCAGGACGCATGTGGTTGCGTTTCAGGCGCCGCTGGAATGGCTGCCTCCATTTTATTACAGATTGGTGGACGAGAGGTGACCCCGCTGCCGCTGAGGCATAGGGACCTCTGCGGACGAGCTGAACGTCTCCCGAGACGTCCCGTCTCACCGCGCTCACCGCCTGCCCAACGAATCGATGACGCGACAGCCAACGATCCGCAACGCGTTTCAGACCTCAGTGCTCTTCGAACGAGCCCTGGGACTTGTGCTTTGGACCGGCCTCATCGCAGTGCTGTTCACGAAGTCTTACTTCTGACCGTCCGCTGCAGCGACCTCGATCACGTCGCCTGACCATGTGGCGCTGCCCGGCGGTGCTGGCAGGCGGTGCTGGCGGGCGGTGCCGTCGGGCGCGCTGGTAGAACGCGACGCGCTGACGCGCCAGGATCGATGGGATCGACCGGTCCCACGATGGCCACGGATCCCGGCCGAGGATCAGCGCTTGGCCGATGGCCTGAGTTGAACCACGCGAACGTCGAACCACGCGGCGGTCGATCCTCGCGGCGGCCCACCCACGCGACCGGGCGCGACAGGGTTGACGACGCACCCTCGGTGGCTCGGCCCCGCGAGTGGTGGCTCCAGCGCTCCCTCGTCCGCCGCACTCCCTCGTCCGCGGCATGACCTCGTCTACGGCATGACAGGGTCTACGCCATGACAGGGTCTACCGGATGACAGTGCCGCGCCCCTCTGATGCCCTCGCGGTCACTGACTCCGAGCCGCGTGAAGCTCCAGCGCCGCCTCGCCCAGCGCCCGGCCAATGTCGCTGAAGGTGCGTGGGCTCCCCAGGTAGTGGAAGGGATAGTCCGAGCCGACCAACTTCCACTCCTCCTGATGGTCCCGCCATCCCTTGTCGAAGACAGCCTGCGCGTCCTCGTCCCAGAACTGGTCGGTGCGCACGAGCCGGGTGTTCGTCCGGAACTCCTCGAGCCGAGTCGGCGCTGCCTGTGCCGCCTTGAACCGGTCCCGCTTCGGATCCACCCGCCCCGCACCGCCGACCCCGAGCTGCCCGACCACGAACGGTAGATCGGGCGCCTTGAGGTCCCGGCGCACGTCACGGATCAAGCAGGCGAGGTTCCGCGAGTAGTCCGCCACGGCGTCTTCATTCACGAGATCGTTCCAACCCTGGAACCAGACGAAGCCGCTCAGCTCGAAGTCGTCCTCCCCCATGTCCGGGAAGGCGCCACGCGCCTCAGCCATCGCCCGCTTCACCTCCCGGAGCATGCCGCGGTAGTCCCGGCCGAAGGACGCCTTCACCTCCTCCATGGTCCTCCCCGGAGTCCTCTTCTGCTCG
>CBFHHK010000194.1:0-8820 GCA_965655435.1 Planctomycetota bacterium
CCTGGCTGGCACTCTTCGGCTACCGCACCTCGACGTCCGTCGGGGACCGGGTCCTCTGGACCCGCCGCCAGAGCGGCTGATCAGCGGCGCGCTCGCGGGCTGCGGAGGCCCCAGGCTCCGTCGGAGCGACGGTCCGGCCGGGCGCATGGCTCCATCTTGCTGCGCGGACCGACCTCGCCCTGTCCGCTCGCCCCGTCGCGTTGTCCCACATCGCCGCGCTGGGAGCGGGAGCCGTCAGACGCCGCGTCCCTGGCGACGGTCGACCGCCGCAGTGACCTCCGCCGCAGCGACTCCCGCCGCAGTGACTCCCGCCGCTGTGATTCCTTCCGCCGAGACTCCGACCGCTGAGACTCCGACCGCTGGGGCTCCGGCCGCTGGGGCTCCGGCCGGAGGACCTGCCGCGTGCGGTGACCGCCCGCTGAGATCCTCCGTCGTTCGCTGCCCGCGGCGCCGCGCGGGCAGGAGGTTCGATCAGAGGTGAGGCTGAAGGTCGGGCCAGCTTCGCAGGAGCCCTGGTCGAGGCGCCCGGCCATGGGGCTAGCGGGCGCCGTTGCAGGGCCGAGCCCAGCGCGGAAGGCCGGGTCCACCGCGGCGCCAGGGTCCACCGCGGCGCCAGGGTGCACCGCGGCGCCAGGGCCCACTGCGGACGCCAGGGTCCACCGCGGACGCCAGGGTCCACCGCGGACGCGAGGGCCCAATGCGGGAGGAGGGCGGTGCTGAAGGGCCCACCGCCGCTGGTGTCGAGGCCGGGGGAAAGGCCCGGTCAGGGGGCGACGGCGCTCAGGTGGCGAACTCGATCGCACCTTCGGGCAGGAGGTACACGATCAGCATCCGCCCGCCGCTGACGGTGGGCACGTGCTCGCTGCCGGGGGACTCCACGACCCAGCCCGGGGCCTGCCCGCCGAAGGTGGGGGAGCCCTCGAGGGCGATGCACCAGTTCACCTCGCCGTTCGGGTGGCGGTGCCGCGGACCGGGGCCGGTCATGTCCACGACGTCGATGGAGAACCCTCCCGACTCCTCGGTGGCCTTCGCGGCGCGGCTGTAGCGCACCGGGGGGGCGCCTCGGTCCGCCACCTTGCCGGCCTCGAGGAGCTCGACCAGCGCCTCGCTGAGGCGGGCCCCCTCGGGAGATTCCGGGTCCAGCCGGGACGTGAGCTCAAGGCGCGCGGCTTCCGGGTCGGTGAGGGAGACGCCGGCGGCGGCGTCGATGAGGGGCTTGAAGATCTCGAGCATCGGCGGGACAGGGCACTGGGTTGACGTGGCCCCGAGGTTACCCTTTCCCACCGTGCAGCCTCTCCTGAAGAGACTCCTGATCTTCGCCGCCTGCCTCGTCCTCGCGTGGTCGGCGCACCGCCCGCTCCTGGGTGCCGGCTTCCTCGGCTCCGACGCGGCGGTGCTCGAGGACACGCAGCGCGCGTTCGACTTCGAGGAGAGCGGCGCCCCGTGGGGTGTCGCCGCCGTGGACCACCGGCCGGTCGCGGCGCTCTCCCTCGCCTTCTCTCGCTCCCTCCGGGCTGCCGAGGGGGTCTACACAGCGGGAGACGCTGGCCGCCTGAGGCTGGAGGGGTTGATCCTCCTGATCGTCGCCGCCTTCGGGGTGAGGAGCGCCGTGGCGAGGGCCATGGAGCCCTGGACGGGCAGGGAGCACGCGCGGGCCGCGGGGATCGCCTCGGGAGCCCTGCTCCTGGTTCATCCGCTGCTGGTCCCCCTGGCCGCGCACTTACCCAACCGCGGGGACGCGATCGGCCTCGCGGCCAGCGCCTGGTCCGTGGCCTTCCTGCTCCGCGGAAGGCAGCACCGGCGCTCTGGCTTCCTGGCGGTGGCCTTCGTGCTCGCGCTGCTCGCGGCCGCGGCGTCACCCGCCGCCCTCATCCTGCTGCCGCTGAGCTTCGGGCTCGAGTTCGTCGCCGCCCATCGTCACCGGCCCCTCCGGGTCCGGCTCCGGACCTCGCTGCAGGTCGCAGCCTGCTACGGCGCAGCGCTGTTGATCGAGCTCGGCGTGCGACGTGCGATGCAGCCGCCCAGCTTCGCGACGGAGGTCGCCGAGCCCCTGGACCCCGCCCTCATCATCGCCGGCGACAGCGGCGGTCTCCTGCGCGTCCTCGCGGTCTCCGCGGAGAAGGTGGGGGTCGTTGTGCTCCCGGTGAACACCACCGGTGTCGGCGCCCTCGGCTACGGACTCGCGGTGCTCGCGCTCCTCGTGGCCCTGCACCCGGGGATCGTCGCGGCGCGCGCCGCGCCGCGGCTCTGGGGCCGCTTCCTCGCGGGATGGGCGGTCGCGCTGCTGGTCTTGCTGCTGCTCGGCACACGGCAGCGGTTCCTCCCGGCCAGCCTCGGGGACCTGCAAGGGACGACCTTCCTCGGCGTGTGCATGGCGGTCGGGCTCGGCACCTCCGCCACCGCCCTCGCGGGGATGCGCCGGACCGTGCTGCCGGTGACGGTCGGCGCCCTGTACGCCTTCCTCGCCGCCGGCAGCGGTCAGACGATCGAGGCCGCGGCGGCGGAGGTGGGAGCGCTCCAGGGAGCGGTCCTCGAGGCCGCCCGCGAGGACGACTGGACCCGGACCGTCGTGGTCCTCGACCCCCCCCGGGTCGTGGCCGGAGTGCGGGCCCTTCGACAGCAGGAGGACCGCAGCCTCACCTCCGCGCCGTTCGTCCCCCGTGGTTCACGCCCGGTGGACGTGCTGGGCCTCGAGAGCGCGTCCTTCTGGGCCGTGAGTACGGACTCCAGGGAGTTCATGGCGCTTCGGGAGGGTGGCGTGACGCTCTTGCTGCCAGCTGAGGGGGGGGCGCCAGGCCAGGGGCAGCGTAGGCGGGCGGTCCGCCTCCCGATCCCGAGCGCCGCGACGGGCCTGGGGGAGGGCGGAGAGTTCGGCTGGGTCGGTGAGGGGGCGTCCCCCGCGTCGCGGTCATTTGATCCGTTCGAGGCCTCGAGCCTGCGGGTCATCGCGCGCGCCGCCACGAGCGGCGACCCCCTCGAGCTCGCGACGCCCGTGGTCCGCTGGCGGGGCTCGGCCAACGGTGGCGTGGAGGGGACGGCGGAGGGGGTCTGGGTCCGTGCGAACGAGGGCCGGACCGAGGCCATCTTCAGCCCCGGGAAGGACCTGGACTGGCTGGCCACGGGCGAGATCATGGCGGTCTGGTTCCCAGGGGCCCTCGCGCGCCCCGACGGCGCGATCATCTCCGCTGCACCGAGCCCGCTGCCGGACACGGTCGTGCCGCGCGTCGTCGGCGATGACTGGACCTTCGACCTGAGCGGGGCGGTGCTCGCGCCGCCGATGGACGAGGTCAAGGAGGAGTGGGTCCTGTGGGTGGTGGATCCGCGGAGCGGGAACTCGATCGAGCTTGAGGCGCGGGTGGCTGCGACCGGTCGCCTCACCGTGGCGGGTGCGGCGTGCTTCCAGGACCTCGGCGTGCTCTGGGTGCTCGAGCGCCGGCTCGACGGAGTCGCGGTGGATCGAGCGCGCGGTCGCCGTCGCTAGTATCCTCCGCGCCATGTCGACCCAGCCCTCCACCTCCCTCGAGTCCTTCCCCAACCCGAACCCCGGGCGCGATTACGAGATCCGCTTCGATTGCCCTGAGTTCACGTGCGTGTGCCCGAAGACCGGGCAGCCGGACTTCGCGACCATTCGGATCCGCTACACCCCGGCCGAACGGTGCGTCGAACTCAAGAGCCTGAAGCTCTACCTCTGGTCGTTCCGCGACGTGGGCTCGTTCCACGAGGCGATCACCAACAAGATCATGGACGACCTCGTGGCCGCGGTCGCCCCGAAGAAGATGGTGGTCGAGGGAGACTTCTACGTCCGCGGTGGCATCGGCACCGTGGTGGAAGTCCAGCACCCCTGATCGCCCCGCTCCGCCGGCGCAGGCCGGGCCGACCTCGGCCGAGATGGGCTCGACCCACTCGGCGGCGCGTCGTCTCTGATCGGCGAGGTGTCTGAGCGGCGCCGTGTTCAATCGGCGCTGGGTTCGATCAGCGACGCGTTCGATCAGCGCTGCGTTCGACCCGCACGCTGTTCGATGAGCACCGCGTCCGATCGGCACCGCGTCCGATCGGCACCGCGTCCAGTCGGCATCGCGTCCGATCGGCGCGGGGTCGAACCGGACTCGTGCTTCCTCCGCACCGTAGCTTGACCGTCCGGGGGTCCTCGGCGAACGCCGGCGTGACCGTCCGTCCGTGGCCCCCGTGAGCGGCTCGACGGCTAGGGCGTCCGCAGCGCGCGGTCGATGCGGGGGAGGACCTCGGCGTAGCGCCGATCCAGCCCGAAGTGGCCCCCGTCATGCTCCACGTGCTCGTGGGCGACGCCGAGCTTCGAGAGGACCTGGACGAGCCGCCGGAGCCCAAACTGGAGCCCGAACTCGTCCTTCAGCCCCGCCTCCAGGTAGAGGAGATCCAGGCCCTGGAGCGCGGCCGCGTGGGCGGGCGCTGCCTCCACCGGGTCGAAGGCGAGGAACCGCGCCCACACGTCGGCTCGACGGGCGCAGGTCTCCGGGTCGAAGGGGAGGTCGAAGCCCAGGGCGGCGTCGGGGTTGGGCGCGTAGCACGCGGCCATGGCCAGGACGTTGATGGCCGCGTGGCCGTCGCCGCCCAGGTCGTGCTTCTCGGCGAACTGCTCGAGCCAGGAGCCCGGGTCGCCGCCGTGGGGGAGGAGGGCGCGGGCCGCCCCGACCATCTCAGCTCCCAGGGGCAGCTCGAAGTCACAGTCGCCGCTGATGGAGGCCGCTGCGCGGAAGACGCCCGGGTACTGCATGGCGAGGTGCAGGGCGCCGAACCCGCCGGAGCTCTTGCCGCAGACGCCGCGCGCGCCGTCCAGGGTCGGGTAGGCCCCGTCCACGAAGCGCACCAGCTCCTCGGCGACGTAGTCCGCGTAGCGCCCCGTGGCGCTGCTGTTCACGTACTGGCTCCCGCCCAGCCGCGTGAAGGCGTCCGGCATGACCAGGATGCAGCCTGGCGCCCCCGAGGCCTCGAGGGCGCGGTCATAGGCGAGGGCAGCCCCGGTCTTCCAGGGGTGAGTCTCCAGCATCGACTGTCCCCGCCCGGTGAAGCCGGAGAGGCAGAAGATGACCGGGAGCGCCTGTCCGTCGAGGGCAGCGGGGGGCAGGTAGACGGGCACCTCGCGGACGTGGGGGTCGCCGAGGCGGTTGCCACGCAGGACGTCGCTCTCGAAGGGACGCGTCTCGACCGCGCCCTTGAAGGCGGAGGGGTCGCGCAGGAACCGGCCCGCGCTCAACCTGCGTGCTCCTCTTTCAAGGCGGCGTACGCCGGCGCGATCCGCTCATCGATGATCCGGTGACGCTCCGCGTACGGGAAGAAGGCGGCGTTCATGGCGTTGACCGTCACCCGCTCGAGGTCGTCGAGGGTGCACGCGAACTGGTCCACCGCTACCCGGAACTCATCCGTCATGGTGGTCTTGCTCATCAGGCGGTTGTCCGTGTTCAGGGTCACCCGGTAGCCCTCGCGGAGGAGGTAGGGGAAGGGGTGCTCGGCGATGGACTTGACGGCGCCGGTGTGCAGGTTGCTCTGCAGGCAGCACTCGATGGGGATGCGGTGGTCGAGCACATAGGTGGCGAGGCTGCCGACCTTGATCACCTTGCCGTCGTAGATGGCGATGTCGTCGATCAGGTGGGTGCCGTGGCCGATGCGGTGAGCGCCGCAGAACTGGAGCGCCTGCCAGATGCTCTCGGGGCCGAAGCTCTCCCCGGCGTGGATCGTGAGGGAGCCGTTGCGCCGCTTGATCAGCTGGAAGGCCTCGATGTGGTGCTTGGGCGGGTGCCCCGCCTCCTCGCCAGCGAGGTCGAAGCCGCAGCAGCCGCGCCCGAACCACGAGACCGCGAGCTCGGCGAGCTTGAGGGAGAGCTCTGCCGATTGGTTGCGCATGGCGCAGACGATCAGGCCGGACTCCACGCCGAACTCCTCCTCGCCGCGCTTCAGCCCCGCGATGACGGCGCCCATGACGGCGTCGAGCCCGAGCCCTCCGACGGTGTGGAAGTGCGGGGCGAAGCGGACCTCGAGGTAGACGCAGTTCTCCGCCGCGCAGTCCTCGGCGAGCTCGTAGGCCGCGCGCTCCAGGGCGCCCGCGGACTGGAGGACGGAGATCGTGTGTTGGAACCCCTCGAGGTACTGGGGGAGCGATCCGCGGTCCGCGCCCTCGAAGAACCACTGCCCGAGCCGGGCGGGGTCGGACTCTGGGAGCCCCCCGTAGCCGCACTCTGCGGCGAGCTCGAGGACCGTCGCGGGACGGAGACAGCCGTCGAGGTGCTCGTGGAGGAGGACCTTGGGGGCCTTGCGGAGGACTTGATCACTGATGGTGGCGCTCGAACTCATGGTGGGAGTGTAGGCCCCGGTCCTGTCGAGTTCGCCCCGCCGGTCGTATCCTCTTCGGCTCCTTTTGGACTCCCACCCCTGCGCCGCCGTGACCGACCTCAGAGTTCGTATCGCCCCCAGCCCCACCGGCACCGTCCATCTCGGCCTCTGCCGGACCGCGCTCTTCAACTGGGCCTACGCCCGTGGGCGAGGCGGGGCGTTCATCCTCCGAGTCGAGGACACGGACCGGACCCGGAGCACCGCGGAGAGCGAGGCGGCGATCCTCGACGGCCTGCGGTGGCTCGGGATCGACTGGGATGAGGGGCCCGGGATCGGCGGGCCCCACGAGCCCTACCGCCAGTCCGAGCGCAGCGAGGGCCACGAGCGGGTCGCCGCGCAGGTGCTGGAGTCTGGTCACGGCTACCGGTGCTTCTGCACGCCTGAGCGCCTCGACGAGCTGCGCGCGTCCCAGGAGGCGAACAAGGAGACGCCGCGCTATGACCAGCGGTGCCGTAGCCTGAGCCGCGAGGAGTCCGACCGCCGGGCGGCCGCAGGCGAGGAGCACGTGCTCCGCTTCCGCGTGCCCGAGGGGGAGACCGTCGTGCGGGACCTCGTCCGCGGGGACGTGCGCTTCGACCACGCGGAGGTCGACGATTGGATCATGGTCCGTCGCACCGGCGCGGCGACCTACAACTTCGTCGTGGTGTGCGACGACATCGACATGGGCATCAGCCACGTGTTTCGAGGAGAGGAGCACCTGGTCAATACGCCGAAGCAGGTGCTGCTCTACGGCGCGCTCGGTGAGGAGGCGCCGGCCTTCGGGCACCTGCCGCTCATGCTCGGGACGGACCGCAAGAAGCTCTCGAAGCGCACGGGGGACACGGCGCTGGGCGACTACATCGCCAAGGGCTACCCCCGCGAGGCCATCGTCAACTTCCTCTGCCTTCAGGGCTGGGCCCTCGACGGCGAGACGGAGGTCTTCGACACGGCCACCTTCGTCAAGAACTTCGACATCACGGACGTGCAGAAGGCCGGCGCCGTCTTCGACCCCAAGAAGTTCTTGTGGCTCAGCGGCGACACCATCCGGCGCATGCCCATCGAGGAGCTCGTCGCCGAGGTGACGCCCTACATGGAAGCAGCGGAGCTCGTGAGCGCCGCGGAAGTCGAGGCGCGCCGCGGGTGGTTCGAGCAGCTCATCGCCGGGGAGCAGGAGCGGATCGAGCTCTACAGCGAGCTCCCTGACCGCGTGCGCCCCTTCTTCGAGGCCGACGACCAGGTGACCTACGAGGAGGCGGCCGAGAAGAACGCGCGCAAGCATGAGGCCCGCGCCGAGCACCTCTCGGCCTTCGCCGAGTGGCTGGGGGAGCGCTCGCAGGATGGAGGGTTCGACGCCGAGAGCCTCTCTGCCGGGATGAAGGGCTGGGTGAAGGAGCGGGAGCTGAAGTTCCCCGCCCTGTTCCAGCCCCTGCGCTGCGCCCTCACCGGGATGCCCGGCGGCCGGGATCTCGGGGACTGCATCGCTCTGCTCGGCCTCGAGCGGACCCGGAGCCGCATCGCGGCGGCGATTCAGCGCCTGGCCTAGGACCTCAGCGCCCGGTCTAGCGCCCCGGCGGGGGGGCTGGTGGGGCCGCGGTCATCCATCGGTCAAGGTCCAGCGGCTCTCGGCCGATGATCCAGGTGTCGCGCCCGCGGCAGTCATGACGAAGCCCCAGCCAGACGACCTCAACCAGCGCCGCGACGAATTGGTCGCGGACCTGTCGGCGAAGATCGCGGGCGTCAGCGAGCGCGGCGCCCGGGGCACTCGGGGGGGGCCGCCACGGCTCGCGGGGATCCGCCTCCGGACCCTGCTCCTCCCCGCCTTCGCCGTGGGGCTGATGCTCTACTTCGGAAAGGGGGTCGCGACGCCCTTCGGGGTGGAGGCGGCCTTCGCGCCGGGGTCGGGCGGCGCCTTCGCCGGCTTCGTGGAGATCAAGTCCACGGACCGTCCTGCTGGCGCTGGACCCTCCGCGACAGCGGAGGCTCGCAGGAGCGAGGCGGCGATCCCGGTGGAGCCTGGCGACATGATCGGGACCACCGACGGATCGCCCGGCACGCTCACCCTCGGCAAGGGGACGCTGGAGCTCCACGCCGGCGCTCGGGCGTTGCTGGAGAGCATCGTGCCCCCGCGTGTTCGGCTGATCAGCGGCACGGCGATCGCCAGGGGCCAGCTGCGCGTGGTCACTCCTCACGGCCTCCTCGACCTCCGCGAAGGGGAGCTGTCGCTCGTCATCAGCCCCGAGGGCCTGCGCCTCGGGCTGCGCTCAGGCGACGCCTCCCTCGTGTCACCGGACGGCTCCGGTCCGCTCCCCGTCGGGGAAGAGCGCCTGATCCGTTGACGGCTACCGGCCGCCCGGGGAGCATCCTCGGGTGATCGCACCGCGCCGCTTCAGCCGATTCCGGATCGCCGTCTTCGCGGCGATCGAGCGGCTCGCCGCCCTCCTGGGTGGGCGCGCCTTGTATCGGCGCCGCTACCTCCGC
>CBFHHK010000195.1:0-8799 GCA_965655435.1 Planctomycetota bacterium
GGGCGAGGACCTCCTGGACCCGTCCACCTGGACCTGGAGCCCGTCCGATCGCCTCTTCCTCGACCTCATCGAGGAGTGCCACGCCCGGGGCCTGAAGGTCGTCATCGACGGCGTGTGGAACCACGTGGGCCAGCGCCACCCCGCCTTCGCGGACGTGGTCCAGCGCGGTCCCGAGTCCCCCTACGCGGACTGGTTCGACGTGGTCTCCTGGGAACCGTTCGTGCACCGGGGCTGGGCCGGATACGACGACCTCCCCGTCTTCGCCAAGGACAGCGGCGGGCTCGCGTCGGACGCCGTGGTGGCGCATATCCACGCCGTGACGCGGCGCTGGATGGACCCTGACGGGGACGGCGACCCGTCCGACGGCATCGACGGCTGGCGCCTTGATGTCCCCATGGAGGTCCCGATGCCCTTCTGGGACGAGTGGCGACAACTGGTGAAGTCCGTCAACCCTGACGCCTACCTCTCCGGTGAGGTCTGGGACCGCGCCGACGTCTGGCTCGACGGTCGCCGCTTCGACGCGGTGATGAACTACCGCTTCGCGGACGCAGCGATCGCCTGGATCGGCTTTGAGGACCGCAAGATCAGGCCGACCGAGCTCGACCAGCGGCTGGCAGAGCTGCGCCTCGCGTACCCCGCCGAGGCCACCTACGCCCTGATGAACCTCGTGGACAGCCACGACACGGACCGGATGGTGTCCATGTTCCTGAACCCCGACCGGCGCTACGACGCCGACAACCGGGAGCAGGACAACGAGGCGTACCTGAACCGGAAGCCCGACCCGCTCCACTATCGCCGCGCTCGCCTCGCCGCCCTCCTCCAGATGACCTACGTGGGCGCGCCGATGATCTACTACGGCGACGAGGTCGGCATGTGGGGCCCGGACGACCCCTCGAACCGCAAGCCCATGCTCTGGCCCGACCTCGGGCCCTATGAGCGGAAGGAAGATCGTGTCGACCCCGAGCACCTGGCCCACTACCGGGCGGTGGGGGAGCTGCGCCGGAGCCACCCGGCGCTCCGGACCGGCGCCTTCGAGACGCTCGTCGCTGACGACGAGCAAGACCTCCTGGTCTTCCTCAGGGAGGACGCCCAGGAGCGGCTCCTCGTCGCCCTCAACGCGAGCGGGCGCCCGGCGCGCTTCGTCCTTCCCGATGGGGAGTGGGAGGCCGTCCATGGCGACCACGAGGGTGCGCGAGAGCTCGTCGTCCCCGCCATCGACGGCGTGGTCCTCGTTCAGCGTCGCTGAGCTCGCGCTCGTTGGATCCGCCGGCGGCCCAGGCATGGGCCGCTGAGGCCACGCTGAGCCGAGGATCGGGGGGGGCGACCGAGTCCGCTGCGGCCAGAGCGGCGAGGGTCTCGCTCGCTCACCTTGGTGGCGCACCGTCGGGCCAAGACGCTCACTTCGCCCGCCCCTCCCCGTTTCCGCTGCCCCGACACGCTGGAGTCCCCCGTCTTTGGTCCGCAGGGACCCGGGGGCCGCGGTGGCTCAATCGCGCTGGAAGAGGACCTCGCCGCCGACGACGGTGAGGTCCACGCGCGCGTCGAGGAGCTCGTCGTCGGGGCAGGCGAGGATGTCCTTGGAGAGGACGACGACGTCGGCGAGCTTGCCGGGCTCGAGGGAGCCCTTGAGGTCCTCCTCGAAGGCGGAGTAGGCGCAGGCGATGGTGTAGGAGCGCAGGGCCTCCATGCGGGTCATGCGCTGGCCGGGAAAGAAGACCATGCCGTCGGCGCGCTTGCGGGTCACGGTGGAGTAGTAGCTCGCGATGGGGTCGAGGTCCTCCACCGGGGCGTCGGTGCCGTTGGTGACCACGGCGCCCGAGTCCAGGAGGTCACGCCACATGTAGGCGCCGCTCTCGGCGCGCTCGGGGCCGAGGCGCCGCAGCACCCAGGGGGCGTCCGAGGTGCAGTGCACCCCCTGCATGGCCGCGATGACCCCGAGCTGGGCGAAGCGCGGGAGGTCGTCGGGGTGGATGTGCTGGGCGTGCTCCACGCGCCAGCGCAGGTCGGCCTTGCCGCCCCCTTCCGCTGTGCCTTCTTCGGCGGGGCCCTCTGGCAGGAAGCGCTCGAAGATGTCGAGGGTCTCGCGGTTCGCGCGGTCACCGATGGCGTGCACGCACAGCTGGACGTCGTGTTCGAGGGCGAGCCGGGCGCAGGCCTCCACCTCGTCGATGGGGACGGTGTTGAGGCCGGCGCTGGTGGCGAGGTCGGCGTAGGGCTCCAGGAGCCACGCGCCGTGGGAGCCCAGGGCGCCGTCGATGGAGCGCTTGATGCCGCGCACCGTGAGGTGGTGGTTGGCGTGGCCGACGACGCGCGTTGCGGCGAGCCGCTCCTCCAGCTCGGCCACGGGCTCGCGGAGCATCATCCACACGCGCACGTCGAGCTCGCCTCGGTCCGCCATGCGGCGCAGCAGCTCAGCGTCCTCGAAGGAGCTGCCCGCGTCTTGGAAGGAGGTCACGCCCTTACGCAGGCACTCCTCCACGGCGTAGGCGGCCATCTCGCGGGGGTCTGCGCCGCGGGAGCGGAGGTAGGCGGGTTCGAGGAGGTAGGCCGCGGTCTCGCGGAGGGCGCCGGTGGGGGCGCCGCCTGGATCGCGGATGATCTCGCCACCCTCCGGCGGCACGGTGTCCTTGTCGATGCCGCTGAGCTCCATGGCCTTGGCGTTCGCGAAGGCGGCGTGGCCGCTGGCGTGGGTCAGGATCACCGGGTGCTCGGGGGAGGCGGCCGAGAGGTCCTCGTGCCGCGGCAGCCCGTCGATGGCGCCGCGGGGTGCGGTGGTCCACTTCTCCTGGTGCCAGCCGCGGCCGCGGATGAGGGTTCCGGGCTCGAGGGTCGCGGCGGCCTTGGCCACCAGCGCCACGATCTCGTCCCAGGTCTTGGCCTGCCGCAGGTCGAGCTGCATCGCCGAGTCGCCCACGCCGAGGAAGTGGCCGTGCCCCTCGATGAAGCCGGGGATCGCGAGTCGCCCCTCGAGGTCGATGACCCGCGTCTGCTCCCCGATCAGCCGTCGGATCTCCTCCTCGCTCCCCACGGCGAGGACGCGGTCTCCGCGCATGGCGATGGATTGCCCCTCCGTGCCGGCGGGGTCCACGGTGACCACGCGGCCGCCCGCGAGGACGAGGTCGGCGAGCTCGCCGAGGCCCTCCTTCTGCAGCGCAGCTCCGGGGGTGGAGACTGAGGCGGCGAGGGAGAGGAGAAGCGCGGTCGGGGAGGCGAGGATCATCGGGGGGCTCCGTCGTGGTGAACGGCTCGAGGATAGCGATCCGGCCCTGCCCCGCCTGATGTTCCCCAGCGCGCTCTCAGGGGGTGCGGCCCGCCGCCTCGAAGACGTAGGACGCCACGTCCTCGATCTCGCCCGCCTTGAGCACCTCCTTCTGGGTTGGCATCACGCCGACGCCCTGCTGGACCGAGCGCAGGATCTTGTCGCGGGAGGGCCGCATCACGTCGAGGTTTGGGCCCACGTTGGCGACGGTGCCCGCGTCCTTCAGGGTGTGGCAGGTGCCGCACTTGGGCTCGGAGTGCTTCAGGAAGACCTCTCGGCCCCGGAGGGCCGCCTTGCTGAAGGGCTTGGGGCCATCACTGCACGAGACGGAGGCGCTGGCCGCGGCGAGGGCAGCCAGCGCGAGGGCGGAAACGGATCGCATGGGCTCAGCCGACGTTGACCGTGATGCTCGGGTCGCTCCAGCCGTTGTGGGCGTACCCGCGGTGGTTCTCGACCCGCTCCTTCGGCTGGACCTTGCCGTCCGCCGAGGTGGCGCGGGAGGCGATCACGTGCTGGCCAGGGGCGGCGTCCCAGCGGTAGCTGAACCGGCGCCACGCGTAGGGACCCATGTCCGTGCCGACCATCTCGGCCGGCGCCCAGGTGGCGCCGCCGTCGGTGGAGACCTCCACCGATTGGATCGGAGACTCGCCGCAGAACGCGACCCCGGTCACGTCCACGATGCCGACCTTGAGCGCCTTGTCGCCCAGGGGGTCGTCGACCCAGGACTTGACGTTCATGGCCCACATGGACGGTTGGTCCGCTGCGCCCTTCTCGCCGATGGGCCGCACGCGGTACTTCGACACCTGAATCTTGGCGTCCGACTCCTCGGCGGTGGCGGCGAGGCGCTTGAGGTACTTGACGTTGTTGACGCCGTAGAAGCCCGGCACCACGAGGCGCAGGGGGCCGCCGTGGGAGATGTTCACGGGCTCCCCGTTGAGCTCCCAGGCGAGGATGGCGTCCTCCATCCCCTTCTCCAGGGGGATCGAGCGCTCGACCACGAGGTCGCGTTCGTTGAGCGCGGTGGGGATGGGCTCTCCGCCGGTGCCCGTGATGAAGCGGGCGCCGTCGACAGCGCCACCCATGGCCTCGAGGACCTTCTTCACAGGGACCCCGGTCCACTGCACGTTGGCCGCGGCGCCGACGCCCCAGAGTGAGCCCGAGGGGCCGTGCTTGAAGAAGAAGCGCCCGTTGCCCGAACACTGCAGCACCGCGGTGACCGTGGTGGAGCCCAGGGCCTTGAGGTCCTTGAGGGTCATCGAGCCGGGCTTCGCGACCCCGTCGATGGCGAGTGTCCAGGCGTCCGCGTCCGCGAGGATGCTCTTGTCGGGGAAGCCCAGGTTGCCGCGGACGAAGATCCTGTCCGTGGGGGTGATCTCGTCCCGCAGCACGCTCCGCTTGGACTCGATGGTCATCGGCCCGTGGACGATGAAGTTTTTCGGGTCCATGCCGTCGGGCAGCATGGTCACGCTCTCGCTGACCTCGGACCCGCAGGAGGCGAACCAGAGGGCCCCGGCGGCGACGCCGAGGGTCGAGCCGAGGAAGCGGCGGCGGTCCTGGAGGAGGCGTGATTCGGACGTCATGGGCGCTGGGGGAAGGGAGCCGGTGACCCGCGGAGCGATGGGGCCGCCGCGGGGCGTCCGAATGTACGCGAAGCGTCACGGGTGCGCCCGCGGAGTGTGCGGAGGTCCCACAAAACGGCGACCCGGTTCGCGTGGCGATCCGGATTGCGACCAGCGGCCTCGAGGGGGTCGCCCGCCTGCATCCAAACGCGGGCCCCGTGCGATTTGTCACAGGCAGCCCCGCAACCCTTCCGCCGACATGACCATCCTCACTCTCCTCGCGCTCCTTCCCCTCTCTGAGGTCCCCGCGGCCACCGCTCACGTGCCCGTCGTCCCCTCCGCTGACGCCCCCGCGGCGGATGAGGTGACGGACTACACGGTCTGGAACCAGTGGCGAGGCGCCGCCCGTAACGGCGTCGTCGGCGGCCAGGAGTGGCCCGCGACCCTGACCGAGGAGAACGTGACCGAGGTCTGGTCGATCAAGGACCTCGGCGACAGCTACGCGACCCCCCTGGTCGCCGGGGACCGTGTGTTCACGGTCTCCACCGTCGACAAGCGTGAGGAGGTCGCCCAGGCCTACGACCGTAAGACCGGCGAGAAGGTCTGGGAGACCCGCTGGGACGGCGCCATGAAGGTGCCCTTCTTCGCGGCCAAGAACGGCTCTTGGATCCGCAGCACCCCGGTCTTCGACGGTGAGGCCCTCTACATTGGCGGGATGCGCGACGTGGTGGTGTGCCTGAACGCTGGCGACGGCTCGGTGCGCTGGCGGGTGGACTTCGTGAAGGAGTTCGACGCCAAGATGCCCTCCTTCGGGCTGGTGTGCTCCCCGCTGATCGTGGGGGACGCGCTCTACATCCAGGCCGGCGAGTCCATCGCGCGGCTCGACAAGGAGACCGGCGAGACCGTCTGGCGCTCCACGGGCGGCAGCAACGCGGGTGGCATGGACAGTGCCTTCAGCTCGCCCATCCTGACCACCCTCGCGGGCCGCGAGCAGCTGGTGGTCCAGTCCCGCAGCCACCTCAGCGGCATAGACCCCGAGACGGGCGATGAGCTGTGGACCCAGCCCGTGAAGGCCTTCCGGGGCATGAATATTCTCACGCCTCAGCCCTACGGCGACGCCATCTTCACCTCGGCCTACGGCGGCCGCGCGCACCTCTACTCCGTCGCCAAGGGCGAGGAGGGCCTCGAGGTCAACGAGGCGTGGACCGCCCGCGCTCAGGCCTACATGACCTCGCCGGTCGTGGTCGGGAGCCACGCGTTCCTCTTCCTGCGGAGCAATCGCTTCACCTGTGTCGGGCTCGAAGAGGGCACCGACGGCTGGGTCTCCGGGCCCACCGGGGACGAGTACTGGTCGCTGGTGGCCCAGGGCAAGCGCATCCTTGCGCTGGCCAACACCGGCTCCCTGCGCCTGATCAACGCGGACCCCGCCGAGTACGACGTGGCGGGCGAGCTCGACCTGGTGGAGGGCCCCAGCTGGGGCCACCTCGCCGTGACCGCGCCGGTCGAGGGAGAGGAGGGCACCATGATCTTCGTGCGCGCCCAGAACTCCCTGCACGCCTTCAGCTGGAAGTGATCCCACGGCCCAAGGGCCACCCATCCCCATGATCCTCTCCCTCCTCGTCGCGGCGCCCGCCGCCCTCGCGCCCCTCCAGGACGCCACCTGGCCGTCCTTCCGCGGTCCCTCCGGCAACGGGGTCGTCGCGGCGCACCCGGTCCGCTGGAACGACGAGGAGAACCTCGCGTGGAAGGTCGAGGTGCCCGGCGGTGGCTGGTCCTCGCCCGTGATCGTCGAAGACCGGGTCTTCATCACCACGGCGGTGCAGCCGGACAAGGAGGGGGGCGGCCGGCCCCTGGGGTTCATGGGCGGCGTGCGCATGCCCGAGAGCCGCGGCGGCGGCGCGAAGGCCCCGGAGAAGCCCATGTCCTTCCAGGTCCGGGCTTACTCCCTCGAGAGCGGCGAGCTGGTGTTCGAGAAGGAGCTCGCCAGCCGCGCCCCGGCCCACGGGATCCACCCCTGCAACACCTACGCCACCGAGTCCCCCGCCACCGACGGCGAGCGGGTGGTGTGCTACTTCGGCGCCATCGGGCTGGTGGCCTGCGTGGACCTCGAGGGCGAGCTGATCTGGGAGCAGGAGCTCGGCATGTTCGAGATGAACGCCGACTTCGGGACCGGGAGCGCGCTCGCGATCGGCGGCGGCAACGTCTTCGTTCAGAACGACAACAACGAGTCGAGCTTCGTGGTCGCGTTCAGCATGGAGGACGGTAAGCAGGCCTGGCGCGTGGAGCGGCCGAAGGGCACCGCCTGGGCCAGCCCCACCATGTGGACCCACGGGGACGCCACCGATCTCGTGGTCTGCGGCCCCGACTCGGTGACCGGCTACGCGCCCGACAGCGGAGACGTTCGCTGGCGCGTGGAGGGCATCGGCGGCACCTTCAGCGCCTCGGCGGCGGCCTCCGGCGACCGCCTGATCTTCGGCAACAGCGCCCAGATGCGCCGCGGCCCCCTGATCGCCATCGACGCCAGCGTGGACGGCGTGGTGGACGTGGACGCGGAGGGCGAGGAGAGCCCCGTGCTCTGGAATATCGGCCGCGCCGGCCCGGGCTTCTCGTCGCCCGTGACGGTCAACGGCCTCGTGTGGGTCGCCAACTCCCAGGGCATCCTGACCTGCCGCGACGCGGCCACCGGAGAGGAGCTCTACGACGAGCGGCTCCCCGGCCTGCGGAACGTGGTGTCCTGCCCGTGGACCGACGGGGAGCACGTGTTCGTCCTCTCGGAGGGCGGCACCACCGTCGCCGTGAAGGCGGCCCGGGAGTTCGAGGTCGTGGCCACCAACGAGGTGGACGGGATCTTCTGGGGGACGCCGTCGGCGGCAGAGGGCAGCCTGCTCCTGCGCAGCGCCGATTCCCTCATCTGCGTCCGCGCCAAGGACTGATCCAACCGGCCGGAGATCCCTCAGGGTCGCAGCGCGAGGCGCGCGCCTCCGCCAGGGTCGCGGCCGGCCAGGACGTCGAGGGTCCCCGTGACCGCTGAGGCGCAGAGGGCCGCGTAGGTCCGGCCGGTGAGGGCCGCCACGTGGGGCGTGGCGATCACGCCGGGATGCCGCAGGAGCGGGTCGTCGGACGGCGGCGGCTCGGGGTCGAAGCCGTCCACGGCGTAGACCGCCACGTGCTCCGCTTCCAGGGCCGAGAGCATGGCGTTCCGCTCGACCACGCCGGGCCGAGCGGTGTTGACCACCACGGCGCCCGGGGCGAGCAGGGCGAGACGGTCCGTGTTCAGGAGCCCGCGGGTGTCGTCGTCGAGGGCCACGTGGAGGCTGACCACCTCGGCGCCGGTCAGGGCGCGGTCGAGGTCCGCCTCGAAGCCGTCGACGGCGCGTGGGGAGCGGCTCCACGCGGTCACCTTGGCGCCGAGCGCGACCATGAGGGAGCGGGTCCGCTCGCCGATGGCGCCGAGCCCGACCACGGTCACCCGCGAGCCGGCGAGGGACTCGCCGTTGAACTGGTTCCGGTCCTCCCAGCGACCTTCGCGGGCGGAGCGCGCGCTGGACACGACCTCCCGGCGGGCGGCGAGGGCCAGGGCGAGGGCGTGCTCGGAGACGGTCTCGGTCAGGGCGTTGGGGACGTGCACCACGGCCACCCCGCGGGCGGCGGCGGCGTCCCGGTCGACGTTGTCGAGGCCGACCCCGGCGCGGGTCACGACCTTGAGGGCGGGGCAGCGCGAGAGGAGGGCGGCCGTGACCTGGCCGCGGCCGCGGGTGACGATCGCCTCCACCTCGGTGAGGACGGCGTCATCGACGGGGTCACCAGGGGCCTCGAGGGCCACGACGTCGGCGTTCGCCTCCAGCGCGGCGCGGGCCGCGGGGTGCAGGGATTCGAGCAGGAGGACCTTGGGCACGGCGCGGCTCCCCTCAGAGGGGGACGGTCCACTCCTCGAGGAGATCCCGGCGGGGGCGGAAGCCCAGGCCAGGTTCGGTCGGGGCG
>CBFHHK010000196.1:0-1798 GCA_965655435.1 Planctomycetota bacterium
CCGACGACGTCCCGAAGGCGCTCGCGGACTTCCGGCGCCTGACGGCGACCGTGGACCGAAAGCTCAACGAGCTGGACACGGAGCGGCTCTCGACCTCGATCTCCACCGCGGCTGAGGACCTGAGCAGCACCCTCGAACGGGCGGACCCGACCAAGCTGATGGGGGAGACGGAGGCCATGGTCCAGGACCTGCGTGCCTTCGTGGGGGACCTGGACCGCGCGCTCGTTCAGCTCACCGGCGCGGAGGGTGTGGTCGAGCAGGGAGCGGAGGACTTCAAGGGGCTCGTGGCCGACGTGCGAGCCCTCGTCGCCTCCGCGGGCGACACGCTCCAGTCGACTGAGGCGCTCCTGCAAGACGCAGACCTCGCCTCCACGACCGCCTCCCTGCGCGGCGCCGCCGACTCCACCAGCGCCTTGGCGAGGAGCTACGAACCCACCGGCGCCGAGCTGGCCGCGACCCTGGTCGAGGTGCGCCGGACGCTCAAGAAGATCGAGGAGCTCGCGGGTCTGCTCGATCGGGACCCCGGCGTTCTCCTTCGAGGTCGCTCTCCGAACCCCTCTCGCTGAGCGCCCCCAACGACCACCATGAAGCACTCACACTGGACTGTCGCGCCGCTCTTGCTGCTCACCGCGGCGTGCCTCGATCTCAAGCCTGCGCCCGCACCGGCGGTCCACTGGCTGGACCTCAACCCGCCTGCCGCTGCGATGTCGCCCAGCGACGAAGCGGCCAGCGCCGCGAAGCGTGAGAGCGTGAGCCTCGGGCGGGTGTCTGCCTCCGAGGCCGTCACGGAACGCCTGATGCGGCGCACCGAGGCCCACGAGGTGCGCTACGACGACTACTCGCGGTGGACCGAGGATCCTGCGGCGGTGACCCGACGCGCCCTCGAAGAGGCCTTGTACCGGCAGCGGTCGCTGAAGCGCGCCTCCACGCTCCGCCTCCAGGTGGAGCTCGTGCGTCTGGAGATCCATGGCGGGGGGCAGCCCGCGGCCGTCGTGACGCTCATCGCTCTGGCCGAGGACAGCGACGGCGTCCTTGTGGACCGTCGCTTCGAGGGCCGGGCGGACGTGACGTCCGCTGGACCCGGCGGCGAGGCAGAGGCGGCCTCGGCCGCGCTCGCGGCGGTGGTGAGCGAGGTGGCGGACATGGTCTCGGGGAACTGATCGGGCGCGATGTCGAAGCTCTACTTCAACTACTCCACCATGAACGCAGGCAAGTCGACCGTGCTCCTGCAGGCCGACTACAACTATCGCGAACGCGGCATGGGCACGCTCGTGATGACCGCGGCCCTCGATGACCGCGGCGGCGAGAGCCGCGTCACGAGCCGGATCGGTATCGACGCTGCCGCGCGGACCTATCGCCCGGGCGAGGACCTCTTCGCCGTCATCGAGGGAGAGCTCAAGGAGCGCGGCGAGGCCGAACCGATCGCCTGCGTGCTCATCGACGAGGCGCAGTTCCTGACGCCCGAGCAGGTCTGGCAGCTGGCGCGGGCTGCCGACGACCTCGGCGTCCCGATCATGACCTACGGCCTCCGGGTGGACTTCCGCGGGGAGCCCTTCCCCGGCTCCGCGGCGCTGCTCGCGCTGGCGGACTCCATGCGCGAGATCCGCACGATCTGCCACTGCGGCCGCAAGGCCACCATGGTCATCCGCAAGGACGGCGCGGGCAACGTGATGACCACCGGGGAGCAGGTCCAGATCGGCGGCAATGAGACCTACCTGTCCCTCTGCCGGCGGCACTGGAGGGAGTCCTTCGAGGGCCGCTCCAACGCGAGCGAGCGGTAGGCGCTCGCGCTTCGCGG
>CBFHHK010000196.1:1897-8624 GCA_965655435.1 Planctomycetota bacterium
CGGGGCACGAAAGCGCCCGCGCCCGCGGAGCACCCCAAGAGGCGACCGCGGACGCGGGCGTTGAGCCGCGTGGCTCTCTGGCGCCCCTCTACTGGAAGAGGATCTCGATGGCCTCGGTGAAGTTGGAGCTGGGGAGCCCCAGGAGCTGATCCCGGTACCACGACTGGAAGTTCCAGGTCTCACCTGCGGTCACCCCGACGAAGCCGGTGGGCTGGGGCACGGCGGTCAGATCCAGCTGGAGCGAGTAGGTCCCGGAGGGGCCGGAGCTCAGGATCGAGCTGATGTAACGACCGATGTTGCCCCCGAGGCACAGGTCCCCCGTGCTCCCGCCAGCGTTGGCGATGAAGCCCTGGGTCTGGGAGGTGAGGAAGTAGCCGACCGTATTGGCGGGCAGGGACTCGATGGTCAGCGTGACGTCGTTGTCCGCCACAAGCTCGCTGCCCTCGGCGGTGATCGTCGCCGGGCTGCCGGTCGAGTTCGGAGTCGCCGGGTCACAGTAGACCGTGCCGACCGCACCGCAGTCGATGGCGCGCACCATCAGGGCGTCGAGGCCGGCCTCGACGATGCTCTGGGGGTTGTCGTCATTGGCCGTGAAGCGGAGTCGGACCTGGGGGCCGGGGGTGACGCCAGCCGCCACGAAGTCCGCCTGGGTCAGGTTGGCGGTGCGCCAATCCGCGCCGCCGTCGGTGTCGTGGCGGGTGACCTCGATGAAGGGGCCGCCGGCAGCGCTCGCCTCGACGAGCAGCTGGTCGACGCCGTTCGAATCGGTCAGGCGCAGGTAGTAGGCGTAGCTCAAGGTTGAGCCCGGCGCGCTCAGGTCGATGGCCGGGGAGACCAGCTCCACCGCGCCGCCGTCGACGTCCGTGTTGCCTGTCTGGTTCTGGGTGAGGTAGCAGCTCCCGGAGCCGTCGTAGTCGGCCGCGGGGTCGTAGGCCCAGTTCGGGTCGTTCACGGGCACGCCGCGCTCCCAGTCACCGGAGCTGGCGCCGAGGTTCGTCGCGGTCCAGCCCTGGTTGGTCTCGAAGTCGTCGGCGAAGAGGACCGTCTCGATGCCGCCGACGGCGGTGTAGAACTCGTTCGGGGCGCCCGAGGGGGCTGCCGTCGAGCCCACGCCGGCGACGTCGATGTCGAACCAGTACTCGACCGTCAGGCCGCACTGCACCGCGGGGATGTCAGCGACGAAGGCCCCGCTCCCCATGGGGGTCATGGGGACCTGCGTCGGCGTCGTCGCGCCCGTCAGCCGGTAGCTCATGGTCGCGGACCCGATCGAACCGACGACCGCCTGGATCATGGTCTGGGTGGGCGAGAGGTCGGAGACGACCTCAGGCGCGGTGACCTGGACCTCGAAGATGGCGGGGTTGCAGTTCTCGGAGGCGCTGGTCAGGAGCGCCGCGGCCTCGGGGTGGAAGTAGGTGGTGATGTTGCCCGTCCCGCCGCTGCACAGGTGGCAGTAGCTCATGATCGAGCCCATGTTCGAGCAGACCTGTGAGGTCTGGCACGAGCCGAAGTAGCCGCTCGGCGCGCACTCGTCGAGCGGCGGGCAGAAGTCGTGGGTGTGGGGCGAGCTGAAGTTGTGCCCGATCTCGTGGCTCACCACGATGAAGTCCCAGTTGGCGGGCTGCTGCACGACCGGGAAGTTCACCTGCGCCGCGATGTTGCCGCTGACGCCGAAGTTGAACTGGTTGTTGCACAGCACGTCGAGGTAGGCCACGCCGCCGCCGAGGCTGGCGCCGCTCATCATGTGCCCGAGGGTCGCGCCCGTGGGGATGTTGCCCTGCCATGCGCCGACGAACTCGTTGATCATGTCGATGGAGTTCCCGCCGTTCTCGGGGGTGCTCCAGGGGTCATTCGGGGTCGTGTAGATCTGCAGGTAGGGGAACGTGAGGATCGTGGACGCCTGGGACTCGTATCGATCGCTGATGAAGGACAGCAGCGTGGTCAGGTAGGCGGTCTGCGCGGGCGCGCTGTTGAACAGCTGGAACAGCTGGTGGTCCGTCTCCATCGCGATCGGGCACTCCCGGAGGCTGATGGAGTCGGTCGTCACCATCTGGGAGGTGACGGGGCCGGTCTGGAAGGCACGCGGCACCGGCGGGGTGGCGGGCGGGCGGGTCTCGCAGTTCCCTTCGTGGACGTGACCCTGGGTGTTGAGGCTGTCCTCGGTCACCAGCAGGCCGGGCGCGGCGCGCCAGCTGCCGCCCTCATGGGGCATGGCCATCAGGTGGACGAGCTCGTGGCGGCTGCGGATCCAGCCGCGGGAGCCGGTGTTCGAGAAGCCGAGCATGACGTCGCTGTTCTCGTCCCCGGTGATCTGTCCTCTCCAGACCGAGAGGGCGAGCCCGTCGGTCGCCCGGGGGATCAGCACGCCGTCCACGTGGACGCCGAACTTGCGCCGCTCCACGTCAATCCGCTCGAGGCTGAGCGACACGGTCTCGCCCGAGGGGAGCGGGACGTCCGTGAGGAGAACCTCATCAAGGGTGGTGAGCGTGGCGATGGTCGCGAGGTCGGTCGACAGCACGGACTCGCCGAGCTTCACCTCCGCGCCGGCGACCGGCTGGAGGGGGAACGTCTGGGAGCTCTGGGCCGACGTGAGGCCTACCAGCAGGGCGGGTACGGAGAGGGCGACGGCGGCGCGAGCGGCCGCATGAGCGCGGATTTGCATGGGAGATCCAGGGGAATGGGGACTCAGCGAGGTGATAGGTGATCGACCCCGCCGTATCAGCTTGCCCCAGGACGGACCGCAGCCACTTCGAGTTCTGCACAACTGTCCGGTTTCGAGGCTCGTCCTGCGACACGGCGCCCGCGGCGGCTCGGGTATTCCCGAGCCCACGCCTCGCCCAGGTGAGCGCGACCCTCCCCCGGTCAGTCGGCGAGTCCGAGGACGCGATCCATGCGCCTCGAGATGTCGGCGAGTCGCTCCGCGTCGCCACCCCTGACCTCGGCCGCAGCCCAGCCATCGAAGCCGATGGCGTCGAGGGCCGCGAGGACCCGCGGCCAGCCGCTGTCGCCGTCTCCGATCTTCACGTCGAAGCCCTTCCACAGGCCCTCGTCGTTCATCTTCTTGCGGCTGTAGTCCTTGATGTCGAGCTTGAACACGTACTCCGCGCCGAGCACCTCGATCCAGTGCTCCGGCCAGCCGTAGCGCAGCACGTTGCCCACGTCGAAGTGCCACCCGACGGCGGAGCTGCCGATCTCGTCGAGGTAGTGGCGGGCCTCCACAGGGGAGAGGAGGAAGTTGTTCCAGACGTTCTCGAGGGCGATGCGCACGCCCAGGGCCTCCGCGAGCGGGGCGATCTCCCGCAGCTCGGCCACCGAGTTCCGCCACGCCGCGCCATAGCTCGTGCCGGCGTTCACCACGGCCGGGACGAGGAGCACGCTGTCGGCCCCGAGGCGAGTGGCCTGCCGCAGGGCGAAGTCGAGGGCCTCGCGTCCGCGCCGGCGAGTCTCGGCGTCGTCGGACCCGAGGTTCTCCTGCCAGTGCCGCGAGTCCACGAGCCCCTCGACCACCAGGCCCGTGGCCTCGGCCGCCTCGAGGACCTCGTCCTCGTCGAGGTTGGAGGGGCTGTCGAGCTCGACCCCGTCGAAGCCGAGCCCCTTGAGGAGCGCGAAGCGATCGGCGACGGTCGGCGCAGAGGGCTCCTGCACCATCCCGTACTTGAGGGCCTTACGGAAGCGTGCCTTGGGCTTCGGCGCGTCGTCCTGCGCTCTCCTCGTGGCCGCGAGCGCCTCGCCCGAGAGGGCCGCGGCGGCCAGGGATGCGGTCAGGAGCTGTCGTCGGTCGATGGGGCGCTTCATGGCTCCATCCTAGTCGCGGCGCCGCCGTCGCGGTCGCCGTTCAGCCCGCGCGGCCCTCGATCAGCGTGGCCAGCCTCTTGGCGGCCAGCGCGGCGTCGTCGATGGCACCCGCCTCGCTCGCCGCTTCGGCGACCCGCATGTAGTAATCGAGGCTGCGTGCGTGCTCCTCGTGGTTGGCGAGCATGCGGTTCCCCTGCAGCCCGTTGAGCCAGGCGAGGAACGCGATGCCCGACTTGTAGCGCTGCACCGGCGCCTCAAAGATCACGCGGCCGAGCCGCTCGCAGCGCCCCATGAGGTCGCGGTACCCCCCCGTATCTCCCGCGTCGAGGAGGCGCAGGGCCACCGACGCGGGGCGGGTGACCGCGGCGAAGATGCCGAGCAGGGCGTGGCTGAAGGGGCCGCCTGCGAGCGGGTGTCCGCCGAGCGGCGCGAGGTCATGCGCTCGGCCCGGTTGGCCCTCGATGAGCGCGGCGAAGTTGTAGTCGTCCCCGGTGAAGATCACCTGGCCCCTGGGGCTGAGCTCGGCGCGCAGGGTCTCCTCGAGCTCCCGGTCCAGCAGCGACAGCTTCAGGCCGCGCACCTTCTCCGGGTCGTGGGTCAGCACCCGCCGCAGGGAGTCGCCGGGGAAGTAGCCGCGCATGGAGGGGTGGAACATTTCCCCGAGGAAGTGCAGCAGCACCTCGCCCTCGGAGGCGTCGATGACGTCCGTGTAGAACCGCACGAACTCCTCCTCGCCCGCGCCGCTCTCGGTGAGCCAGGGCTGGGGGAGGAGGATCGGGATGCCGCCGCAGCCGCGGACGAAGCGCACCTGCTCGGTCATGGCGCCAGCGAGCGCGTCGAGGTCGGCGATCGAGACGAGCTGGTCGGTGGAGGCGGCGCCGACGAAGCCGTTCTCGAGGTCCAAGGCCCCCGTACGCTCGATGAGGGCGCGGGCGCCGTCCCACCCCAGCTCGAAGCGCTGGGCCGTGTCCATGGCCTCGGCCACGCCCATGCCGCAGCGGTCGATGCGCTCCCGGAAGGCGAGGGTCGCCTCCCAGTCGATGTGGGCCGCGAGCTCGTCCGCGGTGCCCGGACGCTCCACCGAGTGCGCGACCTCCGCGTAGCTCGGGAGCATGGTCACGTGGGCGGCCGCGAAGCAGCGGCGCGGGAGGGCCGCGGCCGTGTCGGTCCGCGCCTCGAAGGGCGCGAGCACCGTGTCGTCCAGCCGTAGGACGCGCCCGTCTGGACCGTGCACCGTGGCGCTCATCCGAGCTTGCTCCAGACGTAGTCGCCGAAGCTGTAGGTGAGGAAGGCGGTGAAGAGCGCCATGACCACCACCGTGATGGTCCTGGGCCGTGAGGGACCCGCCGGGGTCCGCCGCGCCCACAGGATCAGGCCGAGGTACGTCAGCGGCAGGAACAGCCCGCAGATGATGTTGGTGGGCACCACGAGCCAGAGGAGGTTGTCCCAGAGCACCGGTCCGAGCACGCCGGGGACGGGGAGGAGCAGGCCGAGGCGGTAGGCCCTGCTGTCCGGGCCTTTCCCGGTCAGCTCGGCGAGGGCCAGGCCGCTGCACACCATGTGGAGCGCGATGGTGGAGAGGGCCATACCCACCAGGCCGACGTCGAAGACCAGGCGCCCCGCGGTCGGGCCGAGGACCTCGCCCAGGGCCCGCGCGGCCTCCACGGGCTTCATCTTCTGGACGGCGTCTCCCTCCATCCAGGGGATGGTGTTCGCGGTCGCGATCACCACGAGCGAGGTGGCGACGGTGAAGGGGATGAGCATCCCGGCGAAGAGGTCGAAGCGCGCGAAGCCGCGGTGGGCCTCTCCCCAGCCTCTCGCAGTGAGGGAGTAGGGGTAGAGGAACACCATGTTGATGCCCACGGCGGCCGCGAGCCCGCTGGCCACGAGGACCGCGGAGTCGACGCCGCCCCTCGCCTCGGGGAAGGACGGGATGAACCCGGCCGCGACCGCGCCCCAGTCGGTCTCTCCAGCGGTCGACGCGACCACCAGACCGAAGCAGGCGATCACGCCGATGACGAGGACCTTGACGATGTTCTCGTAGGCGCGCACGAGGCGGGGGGAGCGGCCGTACAGCTGGGACATCAGGAGCGCGACCCCGAGCACGGGGATCGCGCCGGCCCAGGCGGGGATCTCCGCGCCGGCCACCTGGCCCGCGTCGTTGATCGCGGCGCCCGCCAGCGCGTACTGGGGGAAGTGCCAGATGATCGAGGCCACCAGCGCACCCACGGCCCACATGACCGCGAAGCCCTTGCCCGCACCCTGGCCCATGGCGACGAAGGGGCGCCGCGAGTCGCCGATGGTCAGGCCCCCGAGCACCGCCAGCATCAGGACGCCGATGATCATGCCCACGGGCGCGACCCAGAGCAGCTCGTACCCGAACATGCGACCGGCGTAGATGGACGAGATCGCCGTGCCGCCGCCCAGGGTCATGGCGCTCTGTAGGTAGCCGGGGCCGCCGCGGCGGAGGTAGGCCAGGATGCGCTTGGGCGCCGGCCAGGTGCGGGCCTCCTCGATGAACGCCAGCTCCTCGGGGTCCCCTGTCTGACGCTGGTCGTTCATGCCTTGCTGCTCTCCTTGAGCGCGCGCTTGATCTCCTCGAGCCGCTCCCGCTCGGGGCGGTCCTTGTAGTCGGGGTCCAGGGGGTAGCAGCCGCTGACCATGCCGTTGCGCGGCGCGGTGGTGCAGTCGCTGAAGGTGCGGCAGATCAACTTGCGCGGCATGGGCCGTCCCGCGAGCACGTCCCTGGGGAGCTCGGGGTAGGACAGGACCATGCGCCCGAGCCCCACCAGGTCCACGTGCCCGGCGCGGACCTCGGCCTGGGCCACGTGGGGCAGCCAGTCCATGAGGTAGGTGTAGCCGGTGCCCACGAAGACGAGGTCCGGGTGCGCGGCCTTGGCCTCGCGCACGATGTCCAGGTGAGCGCCCACGAAGA
>CBFHHK010000197.1:0-6866 GCA_965655435.1 Planctomycetota bacterium
GACGGGGCGCGAGGGAGCCGAGGTCGAGCTCTGGTCCACCGCGGGCGTGCATCCGCACCACGCCTCCGACTTCGACGACGCCACCGCGGCGCGGCTGAGGGCGCTTCACCGCGAGGACCGGGTGGTCGCCGTCGGCGAGTGTGGGCTCGACTACAACCGCAACTTCAGCCCGCGCGAGGCGCAGCTGTCCGCCTTCGAGGCCCAGCTCGGCCTCGCCGCAGAGGCCGACCTGCCCGTGTTCCTGCATCAGCGGGACGCCCACGATGAGTTCCTGGCCGTCCTGCGCAACGCCTGGCCCTCGCTCTCCCGTGGGGCCGTGGTGCACTGCTTCACCGAGGGGCCCCGGGCGGCGGCCGACTACCTCGAGCTCGGCTGCCACCTGGGCATCACCGGCTGGGTCTGCGACGAGCGCAGGGGCACAGATCTCCGCCGAGCCGTCCCAGAGATTCCCGCCGACCGCCTCCTGGTGGAGACGGACGCCCCCTACCTGCTCCCACGCAGCCTCGCCCCCAAGCCGGCCTCTCGCCGGAACGAGCCCATGCACCTGCCCGAGGTGCTGGCGACCGTGGCGACCCTGCGAGGGACAACCGCCGACGAGATCGCGAAGACGGCATGGGAAGCGGCCCACGCCGTCTTCGGGCTGCCCGATGCCGGAGCCGGAGCCTGAGCCTGAGCCTGAGCCTGAGCCGGCGCTCTGGCCTGCTCAAGGGGCTGCCCCGGCTGCGGAGCAAGGTACAGGTTGCGGAGCGAGGTACTGGTTTCGGAGCGAGCTACCGGTTTCGGAGCGAGCTACGGGCGCCTGGCCGCTCCTATCCAGGGACCGGAATCCGCGGACTGAGCCTTGGGAGCGGACCTCAGGGCTGCACCTCGGAGCTGAAGCTCGGGGCCGGGGTCAGCGGGCCGTTCCCGAGCGCAGGCGCTCGGCATACGGACCCCGCGTGCGACCCGGTATGCCGACGCCCCGCGTGCCTCCTCAGAGGCCGAGCTTCTCCTCGAGCATGGACTCCAGCCCGGTGACCCCGGTGGACTTCCCGAGCTCGAGGCACTCCGTGGCGCCCATGTCCTGGACATGGAAGGCCCGCAGCGCGAGGAGCGCGCCGACCCGATTGCTGCTGCCACAGTAGAGCACCATCGGACGCGCCTCGGCCGCCATGAGCTCGTCGAGCTTGCGGGCGTGAGCCTCGTCGATGCCGTCGGCGCCGGCGATCGGCAGGCGCACGAAGTGGATCCCCTTCTCGGCCGCGAAGTCCTCCTCCCAGCCGGAGCCTCCTTCGTCCGCTTCTCGGAGGCTCACGAAGCTCTCGTAGCCGAGGCCAGCGAGGGCGACCATCTGCTCCTCGCTCAGCTGTCCGGCGGTCAGCACGCCTTCCATGGCGGTGCTCTGGTTGGGAACTCCGATGTCTTCGAGGGTCACGGTGCCTTCGGGGCTAGAGGGTGTGATGGGCTTGGGCTCCTCGGCGCACGAGACGACGAGGCAGGCGGTGAGCAGGCAGTTGAGTAGGCGCATGGGGGGGAGTGAAACAGGAGTTGAGGGGCGCGGGAAGGGTCATCCCGCGAACTGTGGGAAGGCCTCGAGGAGGTCGTCGGGCAGGCCGCTCTCGATGCAGGTCGACGCGTCGGCCGCAGGAGATCGGAAGACGAGCCTGGCGCTGTGCAGCGCGTGACGATCAATGACGAGCTGCTCCCGGTCCCAGTCCGTGAGGGTCCCGGCCGCCGAGCGGAGGAAGATCTCTCTGTCCGGGCCATAGAGCTTGTCCCCCACGATCGGCGTCCCGATCGCCGCCATGTGCACGCGGATCTGATGCTGGCGCCCCGTGTGGATTCGCAGGCGAAGGCGGGAGTATCCCCCGGCGCTCGCCTCCACGCGCCAGTCCGTCTGGCACGCCAGCCCGTCCGCCGCCGTGGTCATCTCGAGCTCCACGGGCGACGTCGTGGACAGCCGGATCGGGGCGTCAATCGAGCCCTCCGCCTGCTCGGGGGTCCCCTCGACGATGGCCAGGTACTCCTTCTCCACGAGCCGATCCTCGAACTGGGTCGTGAGGGCCCCCTGGGTGGCAGGCCGCTTGCCCACGAGGACGATGCCGCTCGTCTCCCGATCGAGGCGGTGGCACAAGCGCGGCAGCATGGCCCCCGCTTCGATCTCCTCCTGGAAGCGCTTGTGCACGCGCTGGATCAGCGTGTCGGTCATGTGCCGACCGCTGGGATGAACCGCGATCAGAGGCGGCTTGTTCACGGCGAGGCAGTCGCGGTCCTCGTGGAGGACGTCGAGCTCGTCGCTGGTCTCGCCGGTCAGGAGCGCGCGGTACTCCTCGGGGACCCGAACGTAGACCCGCGTGCCGTGCTGCAGCCGGACCCCGGGCCGCCGCTCCACGCGGCGCTCCCCGGTGCCCTCGGGCGCGTCCGGGCGCGCGACGTCGAGCTCGACGTATCCGCCCTTGACCAGCGTCTGCACGCTCGAGCGGGAGCGCCACTTCAGGTGATGGCTCAGGAAGTGATCGAGGCGCATGCTGAACCCGCGGGCCTTCTCGCGGAACGAGCTGGCGTCCACCACGAGGCGCGCCTCCTCTGGTGCCTCGGTGAGGTCCCTGTCCTTCTCGAAGATGCCCATGGGTGCGTCGTGTCCTCGCGCAGTCAGTGGTCCCGCCGCGGAGCTGCGACCCACCCTAGAAAACGAACGAACCGCGCGGCCTTGGGGGCCACGCGGTCCGCTTGATCAGTCACACCCGCCCGAGGACGGGCTCAACTCAGCGCTTCTTCGGCGCGCCACCGGGGCGACGACGACGGCGACGGTTGGGGTCGTTCTTGCGCGTGGCCTTCTGCACGGTGCGCAGGCGCTCGCGGCGCTCGCGGCGGCGACGGTCGGAGCGCTTCTCGTGCCAGGTGTTGGCCTTGGCGAGACGGAAGATGCCGCTGAAGTTGCACTGGCGCTTGAAGCGACGGAGCGCTGCTTCGAGCGACTCGTTGGAGCGAACGGAGACCTTGATCAAGGGATCTGGGCCGCGATGAGGCGGCGAGGGGCGAGGGGGTGTTGAACTGAAATCCGCGCGGCGGGGAGGCCAGGGGGCCGTGCTGGCCGGGCGGTGATTGGGGCGCGAAAGGATACGGAGGGTGGGGCCTGGCCGCAACCTGGGGAGGGGGCAGAGACGATCGAAGGGTCGTATCCGGTATCCTCCGAGCACCTTGCAGGAGCCCCAAGACCCCTCCCCTGGCCGCAGGATCGGCCCCCAGGATCGGCCCATCCCGGCCAGTCGAGCCCCCCAGGGGGCCGAGGAGACCTTCCAGGGCACCATCGAGACGATCACCTATCACGACGGCACGAGCCTCTTTGGGGTGCTCCGATTGGACCCGGACCCCGGTTTCCAGGCCCCTGAGGACGGATCGCTCTTCTCCCCAGGCCGGGTGACGGCCGTGGGAAAGATCGCCGATCCCGTCGAGGGCGCCCGGGTGCGCCTCTCCGGGAAGTGGGGACGCCACGCGAGCCACGGGGCCCAGTTCGAGTTCACGGCCTCGGAACCGCTGGCGCCAGCGACCGAGGAGGGTCTCGTCCGCTACCTGTCCTCCAAGGCCTTCGAGGGGGTCGGCCCGACCATCGCCCGCAGGATCGTCGACAAGCTCGGCACCGAGGCCCTCGAACGGATCGCCGAGGACCCGAAGGGCGCCCTCGTCGGCATCAAGGGCCTGCGGCCGGAGATCGCTGAAGCCCTGGGCGTCTCGGTCGTCGCCCAGGCAGGCCTCCACCAACTCCAGGGGTTCCTCGCCCAGCTAGGGCTCGGCCCCCTGACCGCCCAGGCGGTCCTCGCGAAGCTCGGGGCCGAGTGCGAGGCGGTGATCCGCGAGAACCCCTTCGTGCTCTCCATCGTCCCGTCGGTGGGCTTCCTCACGGCCGACCGGGTCGCGAAGCGGCTGGGACTCGCGCCCGACGATCCTCGCCGGCTGCGGGCGGTGACGCGCCACGTGCTGGACCGGGCCTCGAGCGAGGGGCACGTCATGCTCCCCCTCGGCGAGCTCCTGCGCCGATCCGCCAACGCGCTCGAGGGCGCCGCGCCGCGTGAGGCCTTCGTGCGTGCCCTCGATGAGATGGAGGACGGTCTCCACATCATCATCGACAGGGAGGTCCTCCCCGAGCCGCCGCCCCTCGACGAGCACGCCACCGATGCCCTCGACGGGAGCGGCCGCTTCCGCGCGGAGCTCCCGTGCTACCTCCCGCGGCAACACGTCCACGAGGTCCGCCTCGCGCGCGGTCTGCAGAGGCTGCTCGCCGGCGCCGCCTCACCGCTCGCCAAGGAAGAAGACCTCGAACGAGCCGAGGCCTCGGCCTCCCTCGAGCTCCACCCCCTGCAGCGCAGCGCCGTCCTCGAGCTCCTCAGGCAACCGGTCTCACTCCTCACGGGCGGACCCGGCGTGGGCAAGACCACCATCGTCCAGTTCGTGGCACAACTCGCGGAGGCTGGCGGCGCGAAAGTGCTGCTCGCGTCCCCCACCGGCCGCGCCGCCAAGCGCCTCTCCGAGGCCACCGGCCGCCCGGCCAGCACGCTGCACCGACTCCTCAAGGTCATTCCAGGAGAGGGGGGCTTCGAGCACGGGCCAGACAAGCCCCTGGAGGGTGGCCTTGTCATCGTCGACGAGGTCTCCATGCTGGACGCTGCGCTGGCCCGACGGCTGGTGGACGCCGTCGCCTCCCCCACGCGGCTCATTCTCGTGGGCGACCCGGACCAGCTCCCCAGCGTGGGCGCCGGGAACGTCCTCGCCGACCTGCTCGACTCCGGCGTCGTCCCGGTCGCGAGGCTGAGTCAGGTCTTCCGGCAATCCACCGAGAGCCTGATCATCACCAACGCGCACCGCGTCCTCGAGGGTCGACTCCCCGAGCTCCCGCCGCGCGGCGTCCAGGACGCGGACTTCTACTTCTTCCCCGTCGAGGAGGGCCAGGAGCGCCTCGCCGAGCGCCTCGTGGAGGTGGCGACAGAGCGCGTGCCGAAGACCTTCGGATTGGACTGGGCCCGCGATGTGCAGGTGCTGGCGCCGATGTACAAGGGGCCCGCCGGGGTCGACTCCCTCAACGAGCGCCTTCGCGACGCGCTGGGCGAGGGCGGTCGCGAGGTCCTCTTCGACGGCAAGACCTGGCGCAACGGCGACCGGGTGGTGCAGACCCGCAATGACTACGAGCGAGAGGTCTTCAACGGCGACCTCGGGCGCATCACCCGCGTTGACGCCGAAGGCACGGTGACCGTTCGCTTCCCTGACCGCGAGGTGGTCTACGAGCGCGGCGCGCTCGGTGACCTGAAGCCCGCCTTCGCGATGACGGTACACAGGAGCCAGGGAGGAGAATTCCCCTGCGTCGTGTTCCCGCTCTCGACACAGCACGCACACATGCTCCAGCGGAACCTCTTCTACACTGCGATGACGCGGGCAAAGCGCCTGGTCGTGCTCGTCGGAGAGCGCAGGGCGCTGCAGCGAGCGGTGGAGAACGCGGAGCAATCGAGCCGGCTCAGCCTCCTCTCCGCGCGCCTGAAGGACGCCGCTGACTCCATGAATTGACGCCGCTATGACCACCCCCACCCGGCCCCTGCACTCCGCGGTCATTGGCGACGATGGCCACGCGGGCGGCGAGCGCGCGCTCAAGATCGCCGCTTCGATCGCCGACACCTTCGGCACCAAGCTGCACGTCGTCCACGCGCTCGACGTCGAGGCGGCCGATAGCGCTGGGGGTCGGCTCACCGAGGTCGCCGGTCACATCGCCGACCTGAGCCAAGTCGCTGAGCGCCGGATACAGGAGCGCGCTGACGCCTTCCTCGGAGAGAGGGGCGCGGGCGTCCAGGTGGACCACGGCCGACCGCACGCCGCGCTCATTCGCGCCGCGCGGTCCGTGGCTGCAGACCTGATCATCCTCGGTCCCCACACCAAGCAGCACTTCTTCGACCTCGGCGGCACGCAGCGCGCGGTCTTCGCAGGCGCCCACTGCCACATCTGGAGCCAGCCGACGGAGCCGCGCCCGATCACCCGCGTCCTCGCGCCATGCGACCTCTCCGCGCCGAGCATGACGGCCCTTCACGCGGCCCGCGATATCGCGCAGGTCCGCGGCGTGCCAGTGAACGTGCTCCACGTGAGCCAACCTCCGGCACTATTCGAGCCCATGACCCAGGGGGGTGCAGACCTCATGGCCCCCTCCTATGTGATCGAGGGCCTGCACGAGGCGGCTCAGGCGCGGTTCGAGGCGGCGATCGGTGAGGTCGACTGGCAGGGCGTTGAGCACTCCACGGAGTTCGTGGTCGGCAGCACCGTCAGCAGCATCGAGAGCGCCCGCGGGGAGGGCGACCTGATCGTCATGGGCACCCACGGGCACACCGGCCTCAGCGCCGCGATCCTGGGAGGCGTGACCTACGCGCTCCTCAAGCAGGCCAGCGGCCCGATCCTCGCGATCCGCTCCGCGTGAACAGGCCCTCGCTCGCGGTCTTGAAGACCCGTCGCGCGCGACGCCTGAGAAAAAGTCACGGGGCCACGACGTGAACGCCGCAGCCCCGTGGCTTGCGTTACGGAAGGAGCGGCAACAAGCCGATCTCCGCGCCCACAGTCACCTGCGGGTTGCGAGGTTGTAGAACCCCCAGATGGCTCAAACAAGGCTCTAGCCCCTGATTTGAGCTCATTTGACGATCTCAGGGGCGGGCGGGCGGGTCGCCCTCGAGGTACACCCGCCCCTCGAGTCCAGGCGGCATGCACTTCATCTCGTCGCGCGCCTTCGGGTCGTCGTGCACGTAGCGGTAACCCTGGCCGTGGCCGAGCCCCTTCATGAGCGCCGTCGGGGCGTTCCGAAGGTGCATGGGTACGGGCTCACTCGCCGTCTCCTGCACGTCGCCCTGGGCCATCGCCAG
>CBFHHK010000197.1:6965-8571 GCA_965655435.1 Planctomycetota bacterium
CGCCGTCGGGGCGTTCCGAAGGTGCATGGGTACGGGCTCACTCGCCGTCTCCTGCACGTCGCCCTGGGCCATCGCCAGTCCCTTGTAGATCGCGTTGCTCTTGGGCGCTCGGGAGAGATACACGGCCGCCTGCGCGAGGGCGAGATCGCCCTCCGGGACCCCCAGGCGGTCGAAGGCCTCCGATGCATCCAGCGCGACGCGCAGGGCAAACGGGTCCGCAAGGCCGACGTCCTCGGAGGCAATCCGGATCAGCCTCCGGGCGAGGTAGCGCCGATCCTCGCCCCCCTCGAGCATCCTCGCGAGCCAGTACAGGGCCGCGTTCTGGTCCGAGTTGCGGATGCTCTTGTGCAGCGCACTGACCAGGTCGAAGTGCTGGTCTCCGGACCGGTCGTAGCGCACTGACTTGCGCTGGAGCGCCTCGGCGAGGGCGTCGTCGTCGACCTTACCGCCGCTCAGGCTCACGGCGGCCACGGTCTCCAGCAGGGTCAGCGCGCGGCGGGCGTCCCCGTCGCTCGCGTTGGCGATGCGCTTGAGCTGCTCCTCGTCCAGCTCGATCCGACCGCCGAGGCCCCGCTCCGATCGGCACGCGCTCTGGATGAGACCGACCGTCTCCTCCGGCGAGAGGGGCTCCAGCACCAGCACACGGCAGCGCGACAGCAGCGCCGCGTTGAGCTCAAAGGAGGGGTTCTCCGTCGTCGCGCCGATGAGCAGCACGTCCCCGCGCTCGACGAAGGGCAGGAAGGCGTCCTGCTGCGCCTTGTTGAAGCGGTGGATCTCATCCACGAACAGCAGCGTCCGGTCCCCGGTCCGTGCCCGACGGTCCCGCGCCTCGCTCATCACCGCTCGGACCTCCTTGACGCCGGAGAGGACGGCGGAGAAGGGCACGAAGCGCGCCCCGCTCGCGTCCGCGACGAGGCGCGCGAGGGTCGTCTTGCCGACGCCCGGCGGCCCCCAAAGGAGGAGACTCTGCTGGACCTCACCGTCGAGGACCCGCTGGAGGAGCTTCCCATCTCCGAGCAGGTGCGACTGGCCAAAGACCTCCCCCGCCAGTCTCGGTCGCATGCGCTCGGCGAGCGGCGCGTCCGCCGGCGCCGCGGCGACCGGATCCTCCCGGTCTGCCCCGCCGGGGTCCGAGTCGTCGAAGAGGGCTGCGCTCATGGTGATCGAGGGGCGCCAGCCCCTCGTGCGAAGATGGTACGGGGGGCGCGGCGGATGGCACTAGACTGCGGCCATGTCCGCACCCGAACGTACCCGCCCGATCCACGTCCCCGCTGCAGGACCGCCCCAGGTCAACCGGCCGTCCCCCGAGATCCTCGAGGCGATCGGCCAGGACGGAGTGTTCAGGATGCTCGCGGACTTCTACGGGGAGCTCGAGCAGAGCGAGCTGCGGCGCTGGTTTCCCGAGGACATGGGGGCCGCTTCGGAGCGGTCCGCCGCCTTCTTCGTGCAGCTCCTCGGCGGGCCGCCGCTGTTCAATGAGCGGTTTGGCCCCCCCCGCATGAGGATGCGGCACTTCCCCTTCGAGATCGATGAGGCCGCCCGCCGCATCTGGCTGGACGCCTTCCACCGGGTGATCGATGCGGCGCCGGAGAGGTACGGCTTCCCC
>CBFHHK010000198.1:0-8556 GCA_965655435.1 Planctomycetota bacterium
CTACGGCGACGCGGCGGAGGCCATCGGGCGCTTCACCGGGACCGAGCGGCCCCGTAACGCCCGTGTCCTGCTGCTCGACTCGCAGGGCATCGTGCGGTGGTTCTACGATCAGGGCTACTCCGCCCTGAAGCTCAAGGCGCTCGAAGCTGCGGTGGCGAGCGTCTCGACCCCCGACGATGCGCCGACAGCACCCGGCCCCAACGCAGACGCAGAGTGAGGGCTCGCCCCCCACGCACCCCACCATGGAACGCCCCTCCATCCGGCAGCTCGAGTACCTCGTGGCCGTCGCGGACCACCTGAACTTCCGCGAGGCCGCCGCCTCGTGCAACGTCACGCAGCCCGCCCTGAGCACCCAGCTCCAGCAGCTCGAGGCGCTGCTGGGTGTGCAGCTGTTCGAACGCGACACCCGCCGCGTGGTCGCGACGGCCGCGGGGCTACAGCTGGCCCAGGAGGCGCGCGCCATCCTCGCCGCGACCGACCATTTGCTGGACTCGGCCCGGGCAGCGGGCGAGCCGCTCTCCGGCAGGCTCCGACTCGGCGTCATCCCCACCGTGGCCCCCTACCTGCTGCCATCGGTGGTCCAGGCCGCCCGGGACCATCACCCCGACCTGGTGCTCCTGCTCCAGGAGGATCAGACCGACCGCATCGTCCAGCGCCTCCACTCCGGTGAGCTCGACCTGCTGCTGCTGGCCCTCGACGTCGACCTCCGCGGGGCCGCCGCGCTGCCCCTCTTCAGCGACCCGTTCGCGCTCGCCTGCCCCGATGGGCACCCGCTGGCCGCCGGCGGGGTGCTCGCCGAGAGTGACCTCGAGGGGGAGTCGGTGCTCTTGCTCGAGGAGGGCCACTGCCTCCGCGACCACGCCATGCCGATCTGCAAGTCAGCGGGCATGACCGAGTACGCCGACTTCCGTGCCACGAGCCTCGGCACGCTGCTCCAGATGGTCGGCGCCGGCATCGGCGTGACCCTCGTCCCGGAGATGGCCATCGCGGGCGAGCGGAACTGCAACCCCGGGGTCGTGTTTCGGCACTTCGACGAGGGCGGGCCGTCCCGCTCCATCGGGGTCGCCTGGCGCAAGAGCTCCGCGCGCGAGGAGGAGTTCCGGGCGCTGGCCGAGACGATCCGCGCCGCGCACCTGGCGAGCTGAGCGCCGACGGCGCCGCTGCCCTTCAGGGGGAGACCGCGCCCGCGAGGTAGTAGTTCAACCAGATGAACTGTGGCATCCAGTGGGACACCACGGCGAAGTCGCCGTCCCAGAGCTCGGGCCGCTCGAGGAGCTCGGCGAGCTCCCGGTCGAGCTCAGCTGCCGCCTCCACGTCGCGCGCCGCGCGCAGCGAGAGCGGCCAGAGGCGGGACGCGTGCACGCCGAGCAGGTGCGTCGTCCCCATGGTGACCTCCCCCGGGAGCACGCCCCGAGGGTCCAACGCGTAGGGCTCGAGGGGCGGATCAAAGGGCACCTGGGCGTCCACGAGGTAGCCGAGCGTCGGGACCCAGAGGAACTCGAAAGACCGCGGGTCCACCGGCGTGACGAGCTGCTCTCGCCAGGGCCCGAGGCGCTCCTCACACATCCGCAGGAGCCGCTCGCGGGCTCCCTCGGTGACCGGGCCCGCCGCCATGACCTGATACCAGGTGAAGGCCCACGAGGAGTAGTACCCGATCACGCCACGCCCCTCGATGAGGCGGTCCCCCTCGAGCTCAGGAAAGGGGGCGGCCTCGAGGAACTCCAGCAGCTGCAGCTCGGTCTCTTCCCGGAAGGCCCGGGTCGAGGGCGCCACCGCGCGATCCCGCTCGAGCTCCGAGAGGAGGCGCAGGAGCCAGCATTGGCCGTAGCTGTAGGTCAGTCGGCCCCCGAGGTCGGCCACGGCGAGCCGCGCGCGCTCCTCGGCGAGCGCCTCATCCGGGAGCCGCGCGAGGATGCGGGCCACGCGCCCGTGATCTCCGTCTCGTCGCGCCTGAGTGAGGAGCGCCCAGTGAGCGAAGATGCAGGAGTGCCAGTCGTAGGAGCCGTCGAAGAGCGACTCCTCGGCGGCGCGCATCACGATGTTGGCGCTGGGCTCCGGACGGTCGAGGCCGGCCTCCATCAGGTCGAGGAGGGCCGGCAGGTAGGGCGACGAGGCGGGCAGCGAGGGAGGCGGCATCGGACCGGTGGCGCTACAGCCCAGGGTCCCCAGGAGGAGCGCCCCGCCGAGCAGCAGACGCCACCCGCTCACTGTCCCGTCGCGACGCTGCCTTCCTCATCACCGCCAGCGCCCTGGTCCGAGCCGCTCGCTGCGGCGGCGCTCCCCTCGGCACCGGCGACGTCTCCAGAGCTCACGCCGCCGCCGCCGAAGCGCTCGGCGAGGCCCTGGATCATCCGGTAGAGCGAGGGCGTCAGCACCAGCCCGAGGAGCGTGGCCAGGATCATCCCAAAGAACACCGTCACGCCCAGGGCGACGCGCGAGCCGGCGCCCGCGCCCGTCGCCAGGACCAGCGGAGCCGTGCCGAAGACGAAGGAGACCACCGTCATGAGGATGGGACGGAAGCGCAGGCGCGAGGCCTCGATCGCCGCCTCGACCACTCCGAGCCCGGACTCTCGCTGCTCCTTGGCGAACTCGACGATCAGGATCGCGTTCTTCGAGATGAGCGCGATCAGCAGGACGATGCCGATCTGGGTGTAGACGTTGTTGCCGAAGGGCGTGAGCATCGTCCCGAGCGCGGCACCCAGCAGGCCCAGGGGGACCGCCAGGATGATCGCCAGGGGGAGCATCCAGGACTCGTACTGAGCGGCGAGCACCAGGAAGACCAGGAAGATCGCGAGGAGGAAGATCGCGCCGGCCCCGCCGGTCGCTTCCTTCTCCTGGTACGAGAGGCCGTTCCACGCGATCCCGAAGTTGGGACCCGGGAGCACCTGGTCCTTGACCCCCTCGATGATGTCCAGCGACTGGCCAGAGCTGGTCCCGGGTGCGGCGCTGCCCTTGATCGAGGCGCTCGGATAGAGGTTGAAGCGGACGATCGAGGCGGGCCCGACGCGCTCCTCCACCTTGGCCACCGAGGCCATCGGGATGATCCTGCCGTCGCTGGTGCCCATGCGGAGCTTGCCGATGTCCGAGGGGACCGAGCGGGTGCTGGCCTCCCCCTGCAGGTTGACCTGGTAGGTCCGCCCGAACTCGTTGAAGTCGTTGGCGTAGGCCGATCCCAGGTAGGTCTGCAGCGTGCTGAAGACCGTCTGCAGCGAGACCCCCATCTGCTTGACCTTGTCCCGGTCCACGTCGACGTAGAGCTGGGGCACCGACGCGCGCAGACTCGAGTTGACCCTCATCAGGGTCGGCTGCTGGTTGCCGCCATCGACCAGCGCGTCGGCGGCCTTGGACAGGTTCGCGATGCCCCCGCCCGACCGATCCTGGAGCTGCATATCGAAGCCGCCGACCAGGCCCACGCCCGGGATCGAGGGCACCGGGAAGGCGAAGATCTGAGCGTCCGGGATCTGGTGGAAGCGGCCCATGAGGCCCGTGATGATCCCGCGCAGGCCGGTCTCCGGCGTCGTGCGCTCGTCCCAGGGGTCAAGCGTCACGATGAAGCTCACCGTGGACGAGCTCGCGGCGCCGTCGATCAGCGAGTAGCCGATCAGCGCCACGCTCGCGTCAACGCCGGGGGTCTTGCTCAGGACGGCGTCCACCTTCTGGCCCACCGCGCGGGTCCGCTCCTTCGACGCCGCGTCGGGCAGCTGCGCCGAGACGATCAGGTAGCCCATGTCCTCCTGGGGCACGAAGCCCGTCGGGAGCTTCGAGAAGGTGTAGCCCCCGGCGAAGACCACGCTCAAGAAGACGACGAGGCTGATGGCGAACTTGCGCACCGCCATTCCGACCACCCCGACATACCCCTTGGTCGTGAGGCCCAGGAGCCAGTTGAACCCGCGGTAGAAGAAGTTCTTCTTCTGCTTCGCGGGCCGCATCAGGATCGCGCACAGGGCGGGGCTGAGGCTCAGCGCGTTGATCGAGCTGAAGACCGTCGCCGCGGAGATCGTCAGGCCGAACTGCTTGAACATCACCCCGACGAGGCCGGGCATGAAGGAGGTCGGGACGAACACCGCGAGCAGGACCAGCGTCGTCGCGACGATTGGCCCTGTGACCTCCTCCATCGCCTTGAGCGCCGCGTCCTTGGAGGAGAGCCCGCTGTCGATGTTCCGCGCCACGTTCTCCACCACGACGATGGCGTCGTCGACGACGATGCCGATCGCTAGCACGATGCCGAACAGCGAGAGCGTGTTCAGGGAGAAGCCCAGGGCGGACATGACCGCGAACGTGCCGATCAGCGAGACGGGGATCGTCACGGCGGGGATCAGGGTCGCCCGGAAGTCCTGCAGGAAGACCAGGACCGTGAGGATGACCAGCACCGCCGCGATGAAGAGCGTGCTGATGATCTCCGCGATGGACGCGCGGACGACGTCCGCTGCGTCGTAGGTCACCTGGGCGCTGAGGTCGTCCGGGAAGCTGGCCCGGGTGGTCTCGATGAGCTCAGCCACCTGATCCGAGATCTGGATGAGGTTGGCGCCCGGGAGCTGGTAGATCGCGATGTTCGCCGCGGGGCGGCCGTTCAGGGACGAGCCCATCACGTAGTTCTTCGCTCCGAGCTCCACCCGCGCGATCTCTCCCACGCGCAGCACGCGGCCGTCCTTCCCCGTACGGACGACGATGTTCTCGAACTCCTTGACCGTCTTCAGGCGCCCCTTGGTCGACACCGTGTACTCGAACTCGGTCCCGGCGGGCGCCGGGTCCTCGCCGATCTTGCCGGCGGCCACCTGCACGTTCTGCTCCTGGATGGCCGCCAGGACGTCGCTGGGCGTGAGGCTCCGAGCCTCGAGCTCGAAGGGGTCGAGCCACAGGCGCATGGAGTAGTCCGACGCGCCGAAGATCTGCGCGTCTCCCACCCCGTAGATGCGCTTCAACTCGTCGCGCAGGTTGAGCGAGGCCCAGTTCGCCAGGTAGACGTCGTCCAGGCTGCCGCCGGGCGAGTACACCGAGATCATCTGGGCGAAGTCCGGCATCTTCTTGTTCGTCGTGATGCCGAGCCGACGGACGTCCTCGGGGAGGCTGGGCTCCGCCGAAGAGACGCGGTTCTGCACCTGGACGGACGCGATGTCGAGGTCGGTCCCGGGCTCGAAGGTGATCGTCAGCGTGTAGCTGCCGTCCGACGCGGAGATGCTCGACATGTAGAGCATCTTCTCGACACCGTTGACCTCCTGCTCGATGGGCGCGGCCACGGTGTCGGCGACGACCTTGGCGTCCGCGCCGGGGTAGTTCGCCTTCACCGCAATCGTCGGCGGGGCGAGCTCGGGGTACTGCGCGATCGGCAGCTTGACCAGCGCCGTGACCCCCATCGTGATCACGATGATGGAGACCACCGTCGCGAAGATCGGACGGAGAATGAAGAACTTGGAGAGCATCTAGATCGCCCCGTCAGCTGTCCTGCTTGATCTGGACCGGGGCCCCTGGCCGCGCCGACATCATGCCGTTGACGATGACGCTGTCCGTCCCGTCCACGCCGGACAGGATCACGATCCCGTCCCCCGTCTGCGGCCCGACCTTGACCGAGCGGCGCTCGACGACGTCGTCCTTGCCGACCACGAACAGGTAAGGCCCCTGCTGGTCCCGGCCGAGGGCCACCTCAGGAACGATGACCGCGTCCTTGATCGTGCCGGCCTGGAGGCGAATGAGGACGAAGAGGCCGCCCTTGAGCTTGCCGTCCGCGTTGTCGAACTGGGCGCGGATGCGCAGCGTCCCGGTCTCCAGGTCGACCTCGGGGTCCACGTAGTCGACGCGGCCCTCGAAGGGGAAGCCCTCGTCGATCTCACGGGCGAGCTGGATCGGCGGCAGCTTATCGAGCGCCTCGCGCACCCGGCCCTCCTTCTCGTCCTTGGCCGCGTACTCGAGCATGACCCGGTCCGGCAGCGTGAACCACGCGTCGACCTTGGAGTCGTCGTAGATCTTCGTCAACGCCGAGGTCCCCAGGCCGCCGACGAGGCTGCCCACGAAGTACTCGCTCTGCTCGGCGCGGCCGTCGATCGGGGCGTAGATCTCGGTGTAGGAGACGTCGAGCTGCTTGATCGCCAGGTTCTTCGTGGCGACCTTCACGTTCTCCTCGGCGACCTTGTGCTTGGCCCGCGCCTCGAGCGCCTGGAGCTCGGAGACCGCTCGGTCCTTGTAGGCCTTCTCGAGCCGCGTCGCGGTGACGTCGGCGAGCTCGGCCTGGGCCTTCATGCTCAGGAGCTGCGCAGCGGCGGCGTCCCTGGCGGCGGCGAACGGCGCCGGATCGATCCGGAACATCAGGTCGCCGGTCTTCACCGGCTCGCCCTCCTTGTGCGCGATCTCCTCCAGGACGCCGTCGACCCGCGCGCGGATCTCGACCGTCTGGACGGGCTCCGTCTGACCGCTCACCACCTCGTACTTGGTGATGTCCTTCACGAGAGGCTTCTGGACCTCGACGACGGGCGGCTTGGGAGTGATCGGCGCCGGCTTCTCGCGGCAGCCAGCGAGGCTGCCCAGCAGCCCGGCAGAGATGAGTAGGGTGGCCATCTTCATTACCCTGAGAGGGTAGGTGTATTGGCGAGGCTGCCACAGAGCGGGGACGCATTTCTGCTACCGTTCCCTGCGATGACGTTCCAACTCCAGCCGCCGCGAAGCAGCTTCGTCCCGATGACGCTCGCCGTCGGGCTCCTGCTGCCGTCTTGTAAGGTCGGGCCCGATTACGAGGAGCCCGTCCTCGAGGAGGGCGTGATCGAGGGGTCCTTCTCAGCGACCGACGACCCCGCCTTCACCGCAGGACAGACGGATCTCACCGAATGGTGGGCGGTCTTCAACGACCCCGTTCTGACCTCGCTCATCGAGCGAGCCCAGGAGGGCAACAAGGACCTCAAGGTGGCGCTCGCGCGAGTGGAGGAGGCCCGAACCAGGGTCGACTACGCCAAGGGCGCCAGGTGGCCCGCGCTGACCCTCGGCGGCGGCGCCGGAATCTCGAGCAACCAGTTCACCGGCTTCAAGTCCGAGACCGTCTCGTCCCTGAAGGCGGAGGCCGCCTGGGAGTTCGATGTCTTCGGACGTATCGCGCGGCAGATCGAGTCCGACGAGGCGAACTTCGAGGCCAGCGAGGAGGACCTCCGTGACGTCCAGGTCAGCCTGCTGGCCGAGGTCGCCGGGTCGTATATCTCCGTCCGCGCGCTGCAGATGCAGCTGCAGAGCGCAGAGAAGAACCTCGCGAGCCAGAAGACGATCCTTGAGCTGACCCGCTCCCGCGCGGCGAACGGGATCTCCTCGGACCTGGATCTCGCGCGCTCGGAGAGCCTCTACGCCGCCTCTGAGGCGGCCCTGCCCCCGCTCCGGGTCAGCCTCAGCCAGGCGATCTACACGCTCGGCGTGCTCATCGGGAAGAACCCCACCACCCTCGAGGCGGAGCTCACGGCCCCCGGCCCGATCCCCGTCCCTCCCAACGAGGTCACGGTGGGCGTCCCCGCCGACCTGCTCCGGCAGCGCCCGGACATCCGCGCGGCCGAGCGTCGTCTCGCCGCCCAGACCGCGCGCGTCGGCGTGGCCACCGCGGACCTGTACCCGACCCTCGGGATCGGGGGCTCCTTCGGCGTCGGGAACGCCGCGGGCGGCAGCCTGCTGGGCGCGGGCAACACCGCCTACACCGTGGGCCCTGGGATCGGTAACTGGACGCTCTTCAGCGGCGGCCGGATCAGGAACCTCATCAAGGCCGAGGACATTCGAGTGGAGCAAGCCCTCCTCCGCTATGAGGAAACGGTCCTCAACGCGCTGCTCGAGGTCGAGACCGCGCTGACCTCCTTCAGCCAGCAGGGTGACCGCGTCGGCGCCCTCGGCCGCGCCTCAGCCGCATCCACCCAGGCCCTCCAGCTCGCCACGGGTCTCTACGAACAAGGGCTGATCGACTACGAGCAGCTCCTCGACGTACAGCGAGACCTCCTCAACCAGGACATCGAGCTCTTCAGCGCCCGGGGCGAGGCCGCCAGCTCCCTCGTTCAGCTCTACCGCGCCATGGGCGGTGGTTGGAACCCAGACGAGGTTGAGGCGGAGCCCGAGGCCGAGGAGGAGCCCCCCACCGAGGAGGAGCCGACCGAGGGGGATGAGTCGTCGACGCCCGCAGCCGCTGCCCCCTCACCGGGCACCGAGGGCGACGCGGACAAGGGCTGAGAGAGCGGCTCGGACCCGAACGGGCTCGATCAAGGGGGGCGACACGCCCGACGACTCCCGGAGGCGAGTGAGGGGCCGATCCCCTCGGCCGCCCGGACGGGAGCCCTCGAGGCTCCGTGCGGACGGATTCCGTGCGGATGGATTCCCTGCGGATGGATTCCGTGCGGATGGATGAGGGAGAGGTGATCGACGCCCCCGCTTCACCTCACGGGCAGGTCTGGATCGCGAGGGCGTTCGACAGGCTCGGGGAAAGGCCCTGGCTCAGCGCCTGCACCGCGAACTGACCGCTGGAGAGCGCCGTCCATCCCGCGGCCCCGGGGTGCCACGGGAGGAGGGCCGCGCCGCCCGGCCCGGCCTGCCCGTGCGCGATCACGC